>CAXBGL010000019.1:0-24058 GCA_963975255.1 uncultured Nitrosomonas sp.
TGCTAACATCGCCTTATCAAATTCCTTAAGACGTAAATGAGTCAAGGCGAGTACAACACCTGCCCTGGAAGATTTGGCATCTAAGTTTGTTGCCAATTCCAGTTCGGCGATCCCATGGTCTTTGTCACCCTGTGCCAGTTTACTTATGCCCAACGCGGTATGGAGCTTTGCATTATTGGGTACAAGTTCATTTGCTTTCTCAAAGTACTCGGTTGCTTGTGTAAAATTTTGGGCCTTCATATAGGCCTCTCCAGCTAAAGCAAATAGTTGAGGGTCTTCTTTTACAGCTTTTAGTGTGGGAACGAGGATATCAATGGCTTGCTGTGTTCGACCATTTTTTAATAGAATACTCGTCATCAATTTGCGGGCGTATAGATTATCGGGAATTCTTTGCAAATATTTTTCTAGATACTGTTCAGCCTGTATTGGTGATCCTAAAGAAAATTGGACTGCTCCCGCCAGCAGTACGCTGGGTAAATGTTCGGGCATGACGCTTAATATCTGTTGCAGTGATGCTAGTGCTTCAGCATGTTCCTCTTGATTAAAGTCTAAAAGTGCCTGGGTGTAGGTAATGACCAAAGCCCCGGGTGATACTTTGCGTGCTGCGTCAAGGCTTGTTTTTGCAGCATCAAACTCTCTTTTGCTAATTTGTATGGTAGCTCGATTAACATGGGCGGAAACGCTGTCAGGCTTTAACTGAATAACTTGGTCGTATGCAATCAGAGCTTGATCAATCTTATTTTGAGCACGTAACAGATCAGCTTTGAAAAGCCATGCATCAGCATTTTCTGGGTTTTTCGTGACCGCCTGTTCCGTGAATTGTGTTGCTGCTTCGAGATCTTTTTGGGAAAGTGAATACTTGGCTAATCCAATCAGTGCGTCTGGCGCGTCGGGTTTCTCGCTCAAGATCTGTTCAAAAATATCTTTTGCTTCCGGAAGCTTGCCCAATGCCAACAAAGCATTGGCACGTAATATTGAAATTTCAGGTGTGTTGCTAACCGTTGATAGTTGTTCTGTTTTATCTAATAGTTGCTGGAATTCACCGAGATCGAACAAAGTGCTGCCCAAAACAGGCAAGACCTTTTCAGGAGCCATGCCGAGACTCAGTGCTTTATTGAGTTCTTTTTCAGCCGATAGTGGGTCACCAGATTTATTGTAAAGTACACCTAAAAGGTAGCGTGCTTCGGAATTATCAGAACTTTTCTGCAAAGCATTTTTAAGTTGAATGATGGCAGCTTTATCATCGCCTTCTTGTTGGTATTGTATCGCTTCTGAGATTAATGTCTGGGTATCTTTAGCTTTACCACAGGCAGTTATGCTCCCGCCAACAAATACGACCAGAATTAAAAGTGTTAATAACTGTTTTTTTGTAGTAATGGTATTGAAGCTATGCATGAGGATATCCTTTCTTCTAGTCAGTATTTTATATAGTGATTAGTGATACAAGTAGTTTATATATAATTCAAATGCCAATAAATATCGTTGCCTATCTTTTTTCCTATGATTCTGCTATTTATAGCACAGTTCAGCAGTGTTGGGTTTTACTAATTTGACCTATAAATCACATTCTAATAGTAGTTTGCGTGTTGTCTTGATAATGATATGTTGGCAAAGTAATCGGTGAAAAACTGTTCTTCAAAACATTATTCACTTTATGCTCTAGAGTTTATAGTAGATAGTGGTATCAGTGAGACCTTATAATGAAATTAATGGAGAAAATAATTAGCTATGGATACAGTAGCAGTTGTTGGATTAGGTTATGTCGGGTTGCCGCTGGCGGTTGAGTTCGGGAAGAAGCAACAAACCATCGGTTATGATCGTTCTGCCAGCAAGATTGAAAGTTATAAACAGCATATAGATCCGACTGGCGAAGTCTCATCAGAAGACTTTCAACAAGCTAGTAAGCTAGTCGTTACGACTGATTCTGCTGAATTGTCTCAGGCGGATTATATTGTGGTTGCGGTTCCAACACCTGTGGATCTTGCGCATCAACCCGATTTTACACCACTTGTCGGTGCCAGTGAAAGTGTTGGAAAAAATATGAAGCGTGGTGCCATTGTTATTTATGAATCAACCGTTTATCCTGGTGTAACAGAGGAGGTGTGTATTCCTGTCTTGGAACGGTGTTCTGGTATGAAGTGGAAAGAGGATTTTCACGTGGGTTATTCTCCAGAACGAATTAATCCTGGTGATAAGAAGCATACGTTGACGACTATTCTTAAGGTTGTCGCCGGGGACAGTGAAGATACCTTGGAAAAAGTAGCCAGGCTCTATGAAAGTGTCATCACTGCTGGGGTGTATCGTGCATCGAGTATCAAAGTTGCTGAAGCTGCCAAAGTGATTGAAAATACCCAACGTGATTTGAATATTGCGTTAATGAATGAATTGGCTATTATTTTTGAGAAGCTGGGAATTGATACAATGGATGTTTTAGAAGCTGCTGGCACCAAGTGGAATTTTCTTCCTTTTCGTCCTGGCTTGGTCGGAGGGCATTGTATTGGAGTAGACCCGTACTACTTGACACATAAAGCGGAGATGGTTGGTTACATGCCACAGGTGATTCTGGCAGGGCGGCGTATTAATGACAGTATGGCAAAGTTTATTGCAGAGCAAACTATCAAACAGATTATTAAAGCCGGATTTAATGTTCGAGGTGCCAAAGTTAATGTGCTTGGGCTAACCTTCAAGGAGAATTGTCCTGATTTAAGAAATTCAAAAGTGATAGATGTCATTCATGAACTCCAGGATTATGGTGTTGAAATTCATGTTCATGATCCAGTGGCAAATTCTGAGGAAGCTTCTCATGAGTATGCTATGGGAATTGAATCATGGGCGCATCTCCCAGTAGCTGAGGCAATGATTGTCGCAGTTTCACATCGAGAATTTATGGATAAAACACTTGCTGATTTTAAGTCTAAGATTGCTCAGAACGGTTGTTTTATAGATGTTAAATCACAATTTGATCAGACAACGTTTCGCGAAGCAGGGCTTAATGTTTGGCGACTTTGATCCATTAATATCAGGGATTGTTCAGATATGACTCAGTATCAGCATATACAACGGCACCTAAGTGAGAACCAATACTGTTGGCTTATTACGGGTGTTGCCGGTTTTATCGGATCTAGTCTGTTGGAATCTTTATTAAATCTGAATCAGAAGGTAGTCGGATTAGATAATTTTTCAACAGGTTACCAACATAACCTAAATCAGGTAAAAAACTTGGTTGGGATGCAAACCTGGGTTAATTTTAATTTTATAGAAGGCGATATTTGTCAACTAGATGACTGTATCGTGGCCTGTAAAGATGTCGATTTTATTCTGCATCAGGCTGCCTTAGGGTCTGTGCCGCGATCTATCGAGGATCCAATTCTAACCAACACAAACAATATTTCAGGATTTCTGAATATGCTGGTAGCGTCGCGTGATGCTTCGGTAAAGCGCTTTGTCTATGCAGCATCTAGCTCCACATATGGTGATCAGCCTGATTTGCCCAAGGTTGAATCAGTCATTGGACAACCACTTTCACCGTATGCTGTTACCAAATATGTTAATGAACTTTATGCGGATGTCTTTGCGCGTTGTTATGATACTGAAGCCATCGGGTTACGTTATTTCAACGTTTTTGGACCCAGGCAAGACCCGAATGGCGCTTATGCCGCAGTTATTCCGCAATGGATTTCCGCATTGATTAAGAATAAGACCTTGCACATTAATGGTGATGGTGAAACCAGTCGGGATTTTTGTTTTATTGAGAATGTGATTCAGGCTAATTTACTGGCTGCACTTGTTGAGAACCCACAATCAATCAACCAGGTATACAACGTGGCGCTCAATGAGAGAACCAGTCTGAATCAGCTCTACGAGATGATGCATTCACTGCTGCTGGAGGAATTTCCTCATCTGCATGATTATCGACCTCAGTATGGTGCTTTTCGTGAAGGTGATGTCCGTCACTCTCAAGCGGACATATCTAAAGCCATGAATCTGCTGGGTTTTGAACCAACCCATCCAATCAATGAAGGACTTAAGCACGCAATGGATTGGTACACAGCCAATCTTTCATGATTCACGTAAATTAGTTGAATCATGAAGTTACTGTCATTGCGTTATTGCTTGCAAGTAAGTCTTACATTATCGTTTGTTATAATGACTCCTTTATATTTTAGTCTTAGGGGCGCTCTTGTTTAAAATAGTTGGTGTTTTAGTCGGTTTTTATGTTCTGGGTCTTTTTGGGGGCATTCTGGGTTTTATCCTGGGGAGCTTTGTTGATCGTTTTAGGGCTTATGGTTCTGCTGGAATTAACCCTTTTAATGCTGGTCATCGCCAATTGGTTTTTCTTGAAACTGTTTTTATTCTCATGGGTAAATTAGCCAAAGCGGATGGCCATATTTCAGAAGATGAAGTATCCCATGTCGAGCAGTTTATGCTGAAGTTGGGTATGTCTTCTGAGCATAGACTTAAAGCGATTGAACTATTCAAGCGTGGTGCATCACCCGATTTTGATATTAAACCTAAGATAAATGAGTTCATGACTATTTGTGGGAACACAAATAGTCTGAAACAAATGTTGCTAGTTTACCTGATTATCATGGGGTTGTCTGATGGGCATTTAAAAACCGCTGAAGAGCACCTATTAAAAGAAATTGCTCTGTATCTTGGCTATAACGCGGTTGCATTCCAACAATTGTTGGACATGGTATTGAATCAATCCCATTTTGCGACAGGTCAGGCGATGTCGGCCAATGCATTAGAAGATGCATATAAAGCCTTAGGGGTAACCAAAGAAAATTCAGACCAAGAAATCAAGCGTGCTTATCGTAAGCTAATGAGTCAATACCATCCTGATAAATTAATGGGGCAGGGAGTGCCAGAAGAAATGATTTCCGTTGCAACGGAGCAAGCCAAAGAGGTACAGGTTGCTTATGATTTAATTAAAAAACACCGCGAGCAGGATCGAGCAGCAGCTTAAGTTTAAGTATTACTGTTTGAGTGTTAATCTGAAACTGAATCATGAAACCCCTTCTTTACACATTTCGACGTTGTCCCTATGCGATTCGAGCCAGGTTGGCCATTAAAGTCAGCGGTGTTGATGTAGCGATGCATGAAGTCAGTTTACGTGACAAGCCCAAAGCTATGTTGGATTGTTCCCCTAAAGGTACCGTACCCGTTCTACAATTGACTGATGGTAGTGTTATAGACGAAAGCCTGGATATCATGCAGTGGGCATTATCTATTAATGATCCAGAGGGATGGATGGACAATATTAGTGGTTCGTTTGCTGAGAGAGTATCTTTGCTGAATCAGAATGATGGCTCATTTAAACAAGCGCTTGATCGTTATAAGTATGCAGTGCGTTTTCCACAGTATCCTGCCAGTTATTACCGTGAGCAAGCAGTGTTCTTTTTGTCGGAATTAAATGCCCGATTGAGTCAGCATCGTTATTTAATGGGTGATCAGCCCAAGCTTACCGATATGGCCATATTTCCCTTTATTCGTCAGTTTGCCAATGTAGATAAGGATTGGTTTTATGCATCAAACTACACTCATTTGATCAAGTGGTTGAATGTATTAATAAAATCAACTTTATTCCAGGTGGTTATGCAAAAATAAACGGAGGCATCGTTTTGCCTCCATTCGTAAATAAGACAGTTTCATGAAAAAAGTTTCCCTCCTGGATGCAACGCAGCGTCTTGCAAACCTCCCAAAACCCACTTACCCGGAAGATCTGCCTGTCATTGCAAGACGGGACGAGATAACACGTGCCATTCAACAGAATCAGGTAATCATTGTCTGTGGGGAAACCGGGTCGGGTAAGACCACACAATTGCCTAAAATTTGCCTTGAACTCGGACGAGGCGTGGCAGGAATGATCGGTCATACACAACCGCGACGCATTGCAGCTCGTACGGTGGCATCGCGTATCGCCTCTGAATTGAGTAGTCCGCTAGGCCATGCAGTTGGTTATAAGGTACGGTTTTCTGACAAAACCAGCACGAATACGTATATCAAGCTCATGACGGATGGTATTTTACTGGCTGAAACGCAGGGAGATCCTATGCTGCAAGCCTATGATACGCTTATCATTGACGAAGCACATGAGCGTAGTCTGAATATTGATTTTTTGCTGGGATATATTCGGCAGTTATTACCTAAAAGACCCGATTTAAAGCTTATTGTTACCTCTGCTACTATTGATGCAGAGCGGTTTTCTAGACATTTTAATGATGCGCCCGTGATTGAAGTGACGGGGAGAATGTATCCAGTTGAAGTGCGTTATCGCCCCATCACTGTCGAAGACAATGATGGCTATGACCTCCAGAAGGCCATTCTAGACGCAGTGGATGAAGTCATGCACGTTGGGACTGGAGATGTGCTGATATTTTTCCCGGGTGAGCGGGAGATCAGAGAAACGGCTGAATCATTACGTAAGCATCATTTTGATCGGCCTGGCCCCGGAATAGTCGGTATAGAAATATTGCCATTATTTGCGCGCTTGTCATTTGCTGACCAGGAACGTGTATTTAAATCAAGTAAAACACGTCGTATTGTGTTGGCCACCAATGTTGCAGAGACTTCACTCACTGTTCCCGGAATCCACTATGTGATTGACCCTGGTTGGGCACGTATCAACCGTTACAGTTACCGCAATAAGGTTGCACAATTGCAAGTGGAAAAAGTTTCTCGAGCTTCTGCCAATCAAAGGGCCGGGCGCTGTGGGCGGGTGGCGAGCGGTGTGTGTATCCGGCTTTATAGTGAAGAAGATTATCTTGCACGCGTAGAATTTACCGATCCAGAAATTCTGCGCTCTTCATTGGCGGCGGTTATTCTTCGTATGAAGTCGCTACAAATCGGTGAGATAGAAAACTTTCCATTTCTTGAACCACCCTCACCGCGTATGATTTCGGATGGTTATCAATTGTTGGCTGAGTTGGGTGCAGTGGATGAGCACAAGCGACTGACACGTATCGGCTGGCGATTGGCCAAGTTTCCGATCGATCCAAGAATTGCCCGTATGATACTGGCCGCAAAAGACGAGAATTGTCTGAGTGAAATACTCATCATAACTTCTGCACTTAGCATGCAAGATCCTCGTGACAGACCATTTGAGCGGCAAGGTGCCGCTGACAAGGCTCATTTACGCTTTCAAGACGAGCGTTCTGACTTTTTGGGTTATCTAAAGTTGTGGGAATTCTTTGAAGAATGTATCAAGCATAAAAAATCCAATCGTAAATTAATGGTGCAGTGTCAGGAGCATTTTTTGTCGCATCGAAGAATGCGCGAATGGCGTGAAATTCATAGTCAATTACATCGCTTGGTGCGGGATATGGGCTTTAAGCCCAATCAGACTCCTGCCAGTTACGAAGAAATTCATCGCGCGCTACTGGCTGGATTATTAGGTAATATTGGATTTAAGACTGAAAAGGACGGTGAATATCTGGGTGCACGTGCTATCAAGTTCTCAATCTTTTCTGGTTCAGTATTAAAAAAGGGAAAATCCAAGTGGGTTGTTGCTGCTGAGTTAGTTGAAACCACGAAACTCTATGGTCGTTGCGTGGCAAAGATAGATCCATTATGGATGGAAAGGATTGCAGGCAAATTGTGTAAAAAGCATTATTTTGATATTCATTGGGAAAAGAAACAGGCTCAGGTGGCTGCCAATGAGCGTGTCACGTTATATGGATTGACCGTTATACCCAAACGACGGGTACATTACGGTAAGATTAATCCGCAAGAATCACGTGCGATATTTATTCGTTCAGGACTTGCAGCCGGCGAATATGTAACCAATGCCCCATTTTATGCACACAACCAAAAATCGATTCATGAAGTAGAACTGTTAGAGCATAAAGCACGTCGTCAGGATGTGTTGGTGGATGAACAGAAAATCGTTGTTTTTTATGATGCCATTATTCCAGAAGGCATTGTTAATGGCGCTGGTTTTGAGAAATGGCGTAAGCAGGCAGAACAAGACAATCCAGGGTTGCTTTATCTGAGTCGAGAATATCTTATGCGCCATGAGGCAGGCAGTATTACTGAAGCGCAGTTTCCTGAAAGCATGCCGATGGGTGATGGTAGTGACTTGCCACTCTCTTATCGTTTTGAGCCCGGACACGTGCTGGATGGTGTTACGGTTACCATACCCTTGCCACTACTCAATCAATTAGATGTGACATTATTCGATTATCTGGTTCCTGGACTAATACGTGAGAAAATTACCTGGTATTTTAAAGCGCTGCCTAAACAGATGCGTCGTCATTTAGTGCCCTTGCCTGAGTCTGTAACACAATTTTTGCAAGGTTCACTGACAGGGACTTTACATGATGTACTGGCGGAATTTATTTTAAGAAAAACTGCTATGCCTAGTTCAACAGATATTTGGGCAGGTAAAGATCCACCATCACATTTGATGATGAATTTCAAAGTGGTGGATGATGCGGGTCAAGAACTGGCTATGAGTCGTAATTTTGCACAGTTACAGGATCAACTTGGTCAGGCAGCACAATTGACTTTTTCTCAACCTGATGCTGGTGAGCAGATCGGTATTGAGCGTGACAATATCATACGTTGGGACTTCGGGGACTTACCTATCGAAATTACTTTTACGCGTATGGGCAAACAACTTACTGGTTATCCAGCACTGGTGGATCAAGAAAAGTGTGTGGCGATTCGTTTGTTCGATACACGCGATACAGCGGAGGGCTCTATGCGTGTGGGGGTATGTCGATTACTGCGTTTCGAGCTCAAGGATAAAATGAAGCAATTGGAAAAGAATCTTCCGGGATTGAAGCTGGCTGTCTTGCAATTGACCGCTTTCATTAGTCCCAATGAACTCAAGCAAGATCTGTTCACTGCTATTACTGACCGGGCTTTGATTGGTGACGATGAATTACCTCGCAGTGAGCAAGCATTCATAGTACAAAAACAGCGAGCACGCACGCGGTTACCTGCTGTGATTGAGGCATTAGCAGGTATGATGCAAAATATTGGTAACGAATATCAATCGCTAATGGAGCGTCTATCAGTAGTGGGCAGTGGTAATAACAAAGTGAGAAGCGAGTTAAACACACAGCTCAGTAATCTTATTTATCCTGGATTTCTCAGCAATACCCCATGGGAACAACTGCAACATTTACCGCGGTATCTGAAGGGAATGTCTATGCGCTTGGATAAATTCTCTACTAATCCAGAACGTGATGGACGTTATGGCTCAGACATTTCAATACTTTGGGGCCAATACATAGAACGGTTGGAAAAGCATTGTAAAATTGGTTTCAATGACTTAAATCTGACTGAATTTCGTTGGCAGATTGAAGAGCTGCGTGTTTCCCTGTTTGCCCAGGAATTGAAAACACCCCATCCCGTGTCAGTTAAGCGACTACAGAAGTTGTGGAAACAGGTAAGAGAATAATGTTAATAGCTGCTTAAGTAGTCTCAGATTAAGTGACTGTTGACGAATGTAAAACCATGCTGAGGGTACTTATGCAACAATCTTAGTCATTTGAGGTAGAACTAAGTATGTAAATAAGCCACCAGCTGACAAGCCGGTGGCTTCAGATTGCAGCCCAAAGCCGGATTAATCGGCCACTTTACAATAGCTTCACTATACTGTACCAGTTGAGTATTGCTTTTTTTTAATGGCCTGATTCTTTCATGTGCTGAATTGCTTCGTCAGTGTGTTTGGCGGCAACATCCGCATGACCCATCTCAGCATGTTGTATAGCTTCTTCTAAGTGTTTAATTGCCTCGCTCATATGCTTGTGGGCTTCAGCATGATCATTTTCTGCACTTTTGGCATGTGCTAGACTCTTTTTAGCGTGCTCGAGCAATACTTTAGCATGACCGTCTTCTCCATGCGCTTGAGCTTTTCCAGCGTGTTCCATTGCTTGTGATGTATGCCCGGCATCAGCTGCATGAGCTTGGGTGCCGAGAAATAATGCTAAAATCCCTACTGCGAATGTAGTTGAAATAAATTTCATGATTAATCCTCCTTGTATTAATTGAATTAGTATGGTTAGGACGTCTGCATATAGATGCCCGTGACATAACTTGCGCACGCTTTCTTCATCAGTTATAAGGGAAAAACATTATCCCTTTCTTTGGTGGTTACCTTTGGTAATTCTTGTAAGAAAAAGAATGCACACTCATTATTTATAACATAAATTGAGGCGAATAAAATTAAAATTCACCATCAGTATGATTTGGCTCAATATTCAGTTGATCTGAATTAGTATAATATTTACATAATATCTGTATGTGGGTTATTCATCCTCTAATTTTAAGGGAAATAGGTGGAATATTGGATGTGTGTAAATTTCTATTTTCTATTTTGTGTCGTTGGTTTTTGCAAAGTCTAAGAGAGATCAAGGATAGACTTTTCTGTTTGTCACCTATAATACGATATCATCGGAGGCATCAAGATCAGTATTAATTATTCCCTTGATAGTCATTTAATGACGTACGCCGCCACAGTTTTAATCGCTAAAGCTCACGCAATGGCTCGTGGTCGTTAAGATCTTCGTAGCTAAAACGTATCAATTCGTTGGGGCAATTGGGTTGCGGAATCTAAAGCTGATGCACAGACTGCCTGTTTCTCCGCTTATTCTAACTGTCGAGGAGCCTTCCCACACATTAATTCTTTAATCGCATAGTAAGTATCTCAGGGGTTTGCGCCTCCAGTACAGTCATTGGAAAATAATATACCGTACCTTTGGAAATGAAACATGGTGAAGCTATTGATGGCATGATAAATGGTACCTTTATTCGAGGTGCGCGCAACCTGGCTGATAATAATTATGGTCGTGAAATTTAATCTATCTTACTTAGGAGTAATTTATGAAGGTAATAATATTGATTTGCTTTATGTTTGTTTCAAGTATGGTCATGGCATCTGAAAAGATCTTTATTGGTTCTGTAGAGCTGGCGGAGCCAACGAATTTTAAAATTGTTAAAAATAAAAGCGGTCAAGCTGTTGTTTTTGCAGAAGCTGTTATTGACTGGGGAAGGGAGACAAACAGAGAATCTGGCTCTGTTATGAAAGTGATTCCAGCGCTTAACATTAAAGGGAGAGAGATTTCCTATAAGGGTGTTATTGTCGGTAAAATTGATGGAGCGTTTCAACCTGGTTATATGAAAAAAGAATTAATGGACATCGTTATTGAAAAAGAATATTACTGTTCTATTTTTTATAAAAAAGATGATTGTGTCGAAACAACGCTACGTTACAATGTTTTTTTATTTCTTAAATACCCCAATGTAATAACTGATCAATTTCAATCCAAATAAATAATGAGTGTTTTTCACATACTTCAGGTGGAAAAATACTATGGCATCTCTGGTTACCTCAGATTCATTAGATTATGTATCATTTGTATGTCTACCCAATTTTTCCCAAACGTATCACCAGTAATTGCGGTAAATGGTTGAGAGGGTTCCCCTAAGTCGGATAGTACAACTGCTGCGCCATTAAAATTTTGTAAACGCGTATAACCATTAACTGTAACGACTGTGGAAAGACCTGCAGCCAGCGCAGATTTTAGTCCATTTTCTGAGTCTTCTATTGCGATGCATTGTTGCGCTGACAATCCGAGTTGATCGAGTACCCAATAATAAATATCTGGGGCAGGTTTTTTCTTGGGAACAATATCTCCCGCACCAATCACGTCAAACCAATCAATTGAATCTTTACCTAAAGTTGATTTCAGTAAATTGGTGACATTTTCGGGTGTGGTGGTGGTTGCAATGGCCAGCTTGATTTTTTCATTGCGTAACTGATGTATGAGGCGTGCAACACCCAGGCGTAGTGGGATTTCTCCACGTTCAAGTAAGTCTTCAAAATACTTGGTCTTGGTCTTGTGTAAATCGACAATCCAGCTCTCTAATCCACTTTTATTTAATTCATGTGGTGCGTACTGTTCCATATAGTGACGGATGCGTTCTTTACCTCCAGTAACGCGTAGTAACGCGCCATAAAGATCTATATCCCAATCCCAAGTGAGTCCAAATGCTTTAAATGCAGCATTGAAGGCGGGACGATGACCGTCTTGCTCGGTATCAGCGAGTGTTCCATCAACATCGAAGAGTACTGCACGCAACGCGTTATTTGTGTTCATTTAGTTTGTTCTATTTTGAAGGTGATGGCCAATACTTCATTGATTTTAACTTGATGGTGTACTGGCGCGTTGTAACCGATCAGCAATGGCTAGCCAAGCTGGGTCGTTAGGTGGTGCTTCAACTAACAGGCGATCAAAATCTTTATGGTCAAATCGTCGTAGTGTTGCATATAATTGCCTGCCATAGGTAATGGGTTCATGCGGCATAGAGAACTGTAAAATATGATTGTTTTCTGAGTGGTTTTGATTTTTTTTAGAAGCAGACCATTCTAAGATAACTGTGCGCAAGCCTTGTGTTGCGAGGTTAATTGCATGCTGCCATATTAATTTGGTTGGAAAAATTTCGAGTGGCGTGTTTGGGGCATAGTGCGAAGCATGAGAACCGGGTGTGCGGATTATTGGGTTTTTTTCGCCGACCGTGATTACTTGACCATTTAATACATCTTCTAGTGCCGCTAAAGGCGTGCCACCAGGTCTGAGCACCGTAGCCTTCTGACTATTAAAGCTGACAATGGTGCTTTCCAACCCGATTTTACATGCGCCACCATCCAGGATCATATCGACTGTTTGCCCTAAATCTTCCCGTACATGCGCTGCGGTTGTTGGACTTAATTTTCCAAAACGGTTAGCGGATGGTGCCGCCAGAGCTCTATTGGAGCCTAATTTTTCAATTAGAGTGCGTGCAACAGGGTGAGCGGGTATACGCAACCCAACTGTATCCTGACCACCTGTCACGATTTTGGGTACATGGCGACTGCGTCGCAGTATGAGTGTCAATGGCCCTGGCCAAAAATGCTCTGCCAATTGCCATGCGGATTCTGGTATTTCTTGTGCCCAGTATTCTAATTGGGAAGTATTCGCAATATGGACAATGAGTGGGTGATCTGTAGGTCTGCCTTTTATTTTAAAAATTCGATGTACCGCAGATGAAATAGATATGTCCGCTCCTAAACCGTAAACAGTCTCAGTTGGAAAGGCCACAACTCCGCCATCACGAAGTAATTGGGCAGCAGTAGTAATTTGATCATTTAGCTTCGGTGTCAGCACAGGTTGTGTTTGCGTACGTTGAGTGTGTTCCATTCTATTTGGTTGTTCAAAAATATTTTGGAGATTCTTATTAATAATAGTTTGTGAATTAATATTCAATGCGCATGACCAAGTGCAGTTTTATTTAGAGATCGCTATCTCTCCAATCATAGCCCAATATTCCTTGCATCATGCGTACCAAATAGTAACTGATCCAGTTAATAATATGATTGGCCCACAATTGATCTTTCCAATCTGATCGTAATACGGGTGTGGATTCTTCTGTTATGGCTTGTTTCAGACTTGTTCTCAACTGGGTTGCAAACGATTGGTCATCAATGATCACATTGGCTTCTCGTGCTAGCAACAGACTAAAGGGGTCAATATTGGATGAGCCCACGGTAGCCCAGTGTTCGTCAATTACCGCCACTTTGGCATGCAAATAGCTTTTGTTGTATTCATAAATCTTAACGCCGGCATCCAATAGATTCCCGTAGAGTGCATGTGTGGCGTGGTGCTGTAAACGGTATTCAACTCTGCCTTGTAATAGCAGTACAACACTTACGCCACGTTGGGCAGCTTTATTTAAAGCATAGCGGAAACTTCTGCCTGGTAGAAAATAGGCATTAGCAAGGATAATTTCACTGTTTGCATGGGTAATCGCATATAGGTAGGCCTGTTCAATATCGCGACGATGACGTAGATTGTCACGTATGACAAGTGCGGCCAGTTGATTGCCACAAGGCTTTTCGGTGGGTCGCAAAGCAAGGTGATTTGTCCAGCGTTTTTTGAAGTGTGCCCATGCCACGAGCATCCATAAATGCCTGGCAGCAGCGTGTATTTGAGACAGCAGAGGGCCTTTGACTGTAATTGCATAGTCAAAACGTGGAGTCAGTTTCTCTGGATTATCCAGATCGTCAATGATATTAATGCCACCGATAAATGCAATCCTTGCATCCAGCACCACCAGCTTACGGTGCATACGACGTAACCGGTAACGATGCAGCCTTGAGAATAGAAACTCTTGTCTGAATATGAGCACCTGTATTCCAGTATCTAGCATGCTTTGTATGATTTTTCGCGGCAGATGTTGGCAACCAAAGCCATCCAACAGTAAATGTACTGTCACACCGCGCTGTGCTGCGCGCTTTAATGCATTGGTAATTTTGATACCAATAGTGTCATACTCGAAAATATAGGTTTCAAGGTGTATCTCTTGCTGGGTTGCATCAATAGCAGCTTCTAATACAGGAAAATATTCCTGACCATTGTGTAGTAGCGTAATCGTATTACTGGCAACAAAATGGGGCGTATGCATACTCGAGTAGATAGCGCTGTTTGATCAGAAATTATTGGTCATGTCCATATCTGATTATGAAATCTTTAACATTCTATCCAAAGCTAGCTTCGCTAACATCGCTTCATCTTCTGGTACTTTGATTTGATTGACTACATTTCCGTTAACCAAGTTTTCCAGTGACCAAGCCAGATGTTGTGGGTCAATTCGTGCCATCGTAGAACACATGCAAACCATTGGTGACATGAACTGCACTATTTTTCCCTGTGATTTAAATTCCTCAGTGATGCGGCTGACTAGATTCAATTCTGTACCGACTAACCAGCGAGTTCCTGCTTTTGCTTCACGTATAGTATTGATAATGTACTCTGTAGAGCCAACAAAGTCAGACGCATTGCATACTTCATAACTACATTCAGGATGAGAAATGACAAGTCCATCTGGATATTGGTTGCGAAAGCGCAGGATATGTTGTGGCTGGAACATTTGGTGCACAGAACAATGTCCCTTCCATAATAATATCTTGGCTTTTTGGATTTGTTTCGCAGTTAGGCCACCCATTGGTTCATCAAAGTCCCATATTGCCATTTCGTCCAACGAGACGCCTAATTGATGGCCACTCCAGCGACCAAGATGCTGATCAGGAAAGAATAAAACTTTTTTTCGTTGATTAAAAGACCACTGTAAGATTTTGGTGGCATTGCTGGAAGTACACACAATGCCACCATGTTCGCCACAAAAAGCCTTCAGGTCTGCTGCAGAATTGATATAGGTTACAGGTGTAATGGTTTCTTCCGGGTCTAGTATTTCTGATAGTTCACGCCAAGTGCGTTCAACTTTAGAGAGATTTGCCATATCAGCCATCGAACAACCTGCTGTAAGATCAGGTAGGATGGCTATTTGCTCTGGGCCAGAGAGAATATCTGCGACTTCCGCCATAAAATGCACACCACAAAATACTAAATAATCCGCATCATTTTGTGCCGCAAGATATGAAAGTTTCAGGGAATCACCAGTTAGATCAGCATGTTTGTAAACATCCGCGCGTTGATAATGGTGCGCTAAGATTACGGCACGTTTCCCCAGTATATTCTTGGCAGAGACAATGCGCTGTGCGCAGGCGTCATCTTGCAACTGATCAAATTGTTCAATTTCAATGGCTTCTATATGCATGGCAATTCTTTATTATTTGAGGCTAAAAAAACACTATGATACTAGGATACAGAATCAAGTGATAAGTTTAAAATTTTGTAGGAAGGTAAAGTAAATTTATGGATTACTAAAATAGCTAAATAGCTTGATTTAATCCGCCTATTACCAATACATAACAAAAACTGAGTTCTGGTATAATCTGCATTATAAATTTCAATATTACTGGAGCCAGATTTGGGACTGAATAGCGCAGATTTCAAACAGGCAGTAAATTCTAAATGAGCAGTCGTTTACATCTCAGTTTTCCTTTGATTCTCCTTATTCTACTTGCGTCATTAACTTTCTGGTTGGATCAAGCCGTTCAGCCACTTGCGACAGCCCAAGATGATGTATATCGTAACCCTGATTATATTGTAGAAGACATCTCAGGAATTCGTATGAATCATGAGCTTGCAATACAGCAAACTTTTTTTGCAAAAAAAATGTTTCATTATCGGCATGAAGAATCGACTCAGTTGGAACAGACACATTTTGTTAGTACTGCGCCAGACAAACCAGTAATGAGCGTGGATGCTGACCAAGCTGAGTTGTCAGGTAATGGAGCAGATGTTTACCTTACTGGGAATGTGGTGGTGTTGAGGGGAGCAGAAGAAAATGAGGATAAGGTAACCATGAAGACCAGTTCTTTGCATCTCATTCCTGGAGAGGATATAGCCAAAACAGATCAGGCTGTAGTTATTTCTAGGTTAAATACCACAATTACAGGTGTGGGCTTGGATTTGAATAACCGTACTGGTGTAATAAAGCTCCTGTCACAGATAAGAGCAGTGGATCTTAATGATAGCAAATAACAAGATAAGTATAAAAATGTTTTCTATTATGCTTGTATTGGGCCTGCTTTTCACAGACACAGTACTGGCCGAACGCGCTGACCGCGATAAGCCCGTTCATTTGGAGGCTGATCGTGCTACTGTTGAAGATGTCAATAAAAAGAATTCCAGTCGAGTGAGTGTGTTTACGGGTAATGTCATAATGACTCAGGGTACGCTTCGTATTAAAGCTGATAAAGTGATTATGAAAGAAGACATCAATGGTTTTCGACATGCAACAGCTTTTGGAAATCTGGTTAGTTTTAGACAGAAACGAGATGGTTTGGATGAATATATTGAAGGGTGGAGTAAACGGGTTGAGTTCGATAATGCAACGGACAAGATAGAGCTGTTCCGGAAAGCACATTTGAAACGTGGTGTAGATGAAGTGAAGGGAGACTATATTTCTTACGAAATGAATAGCGAATTTTTTCAAGTGATTGGGAGCAATGAGCGGGGTGTTGAAACGGGTCCTGATAATCGGGTACGTGCAGTCATTCAGCCAAAGAAGAAATCTGATCAATCTGAACCTACTGCGCCATAATATTTAAAATACATCGAGTCTAAGACTGGATCCAAATCCAAATAATGAGTGAACTAAAAGCTAATAACCTAAAGAAGCGTTACAAGTCGCGGACTGTGGTGCATGATGTCTCGTTTTCGCTTTCGAGCGGTGAGGTGGTTGGTTTATTAGGTCCCAATGGTGCGGGGAAAACAACTTGCTTTTATATGGTCGTCGGATTAGTGCCACTGGATGACGGTGGCATATATCTGGATGATCGTGAATTAAGTCAGATGCCCATTCATCACCGAGCACGTCTCGGTTTAAGCTATTTGCCCCAGGAAGCTTCAATTTTCCGGCGTCTTTCTGTAGAGGATAATATTCTTGCGGTATTAGAATTACAGAATTTCGATTCTGATGAAATAGAGCAGCATCTAGATAATTTACTAAATGACTTACATATTAGTCACTTACGTAACAATCCAGCCATTAGTTTATCGGGAGGAGAGCGCCGACGTGTGGAAATTGCTCGGGCACTCGCTTCACAGCCCCGCTTTATTCTATTGGATGAGCCTTTTGCTGGGGTAGATCCGATTGCTGTAATCGATATACAGAAAGTTATTTGCTTCCTTAAGGAGCGCGATATTGGTGTGCTCATTACTGATCATAACGTCCGGGAAACATTAGGGATTTGTGACCGCGCTTATATTGTGAGCGAAGGCACAGTATTGGCTAACGGCAAGCCGGATGAAATCATTTATAATGAACATGTAAGAAAAGTATACTTAGGAGAACATTTCAGGTTGTAAACAAAGCGTTTCAATTGCTTGAATTAATAGATGATAGTCGATTCTCCAAAATCATGAAGCCCACACTCCAGTTAAAGTTATCTCAGCAGCTTAAACTTACACCCCAGTTGCAACAGGCTATTAAATTGCTGCAACTGTCTACACTTGATTTGAATCAAGAAATAGAGCGTATGGTTCAGGATAATCCTTTGTTGGAATTGGATGGTGATTCCGAGTTTTTGGATCCACACACGGGAAATCAATCCGATTCACAATTCTCAGAGGCCTCAGATTCCCAGAATGAATCTGTCAATGGAGCTGCTCCAGCCGAAGCCAATGTTGCGACAGAAACAAATCAGGAAAATGATTCTGATAAATTTCAAGAGCAAGGTTTCTCTCGTGGCGCCGGTGATGATAATGATTATGAAGCATCACAATTAGCAGCTCAGCCAATCAGTTTGAGTGAGCATTTGAGTTTACAGATTAGTCTGAGTCAGATTTCTGAGCGTGATAGAAGCATTGTGGGTTTGCTCATCGACAGTTTGGATGATGACGGTTATCTCATGCAGGATCTTGAAGAACTGTTTGAGCTTTTGCCATCGGAACTTGAGATTGGTATTGATGATCTGCATATTGCACTGGAGCATCTCCAGCATTTGGATCCATCTGGAGTCGGTGCACGTAATCTGCGAGAATGTCTTTTACTGCAGTTACAAGTACTACCGAAAGATACTGCTTACCTTGAACTGGCGTTAAAGCTGGTAAATGATCACCTGGAAGTTCTAGCATCACGGGATTTTAGTAAAATCAAGAAATTATTGGGATGTGGTGATGATTGTCTGCGTTCAATTCGACATCTTATTACTCATCTTAATCCAAGACCGGGTGCAGCATTTAGTTCCATGGCTGCCCGTTATATTGTGCCAGATATAATCGTAACAAAAAAGAATGGAGTTTGGGTTGCAAGTTTGAATTTAGATGCCGTGCCACGCCTCAGTATTAACCGTCTCTACGCGGGTATTCTAAAACAGAAACGTGATGATTCTACACGGGAACTTACCGGTCAATTAAATGAAGCAAAATGGCTTATTAAGAATATCCAACAGCGTTCTAGTACTATTTTGAGAGTATCCAGTGCCATTGTTGAACGTCAGCGACAATTTTTTGAATACGGGGCGGTTGCCATGCGTCCACTGGTATTACGGGAAATCGCAGATGTCTTAAACATACATGAATCAACGGTATCACGTGTAACGACACAAAAATTTATGCGGACACCACGTGGTATCTTTGAGCTTAAATATTTTTTCGGTAGCCAAGTTGCAACTGATACAGGGGGCGCTTGCTCTGCTACCGCAATTCGCGCCTTAATTAAACAACTCGTAAATTCTGAGAATCCCCAAAAGCCTCTTAGCGATAACCGGATTTCAGGGGTTCTGGAGCAACAGGGTATTGTGGTTGCTCGTCGTACAGTAGCGAAATATCGGGAATCTATGCAAATTCCCCCAGCTAATCTTCGTAAATCATTTTAACTAGAACAAAGGAGACTTAATGAATCTTAAACTTACGGGTAACCATGTAGAAATCACTGCTGCAATGCGCGAGTATGTTATTTCCAAAATTGATAAAATTACACGTCATTTTGATCACGTAATTGATGTCAGCGTGATCTTATCAGTGGAGAAACATAAGCAGAAGGCAGAAGCGAATGTGCATGTGAAAGGAAAAGATATCTTTGTCGAAGCAGATGGGAAGAATATGTATGCTTCTATCGATAATTTGGTAGATATACTAGACCGCCAGATATTAAAGCATAAGGAAAAGAATCTAGAGCGGCGAAATCATGGTGCATTAAAAGGTCAAGATTTTGAGGAATAGCAACAACAAGTATTAAAAGTTGCTTTAAGTTGTACGCGTGAGTGTTATAACACTTATTTGGTAGGAGTAATCCATATTTTGTAGTTAAGAAGCGCTTTGCTTTATTATCATTTAACGGAAATAATCTTTTTTCATGAACCTCATTTCACAGTTATTACCGCTGACCAACGTTATTGTTGATTTGGATGTTGCCAGTAAGAAGCGCGTCTTTGAACAGGCAGGGTTGTTATTTGAAAATACATTGCATGTTGCACGCAGCCAGGTATTTGATAGTCTATTTGCACGTGAAAAACTCGGTTCTACAGGTTTAGGCCAAGGTGTCGCTATCCCACATGGGCGGATTAAAGGGTTACGGAAGGCTGTGGCAGCACTGGTTAGAATGAAGGATGCGATACCATTTGATGCACCTGATGGCCAGCCTGTGAGTATCGCCTGTATTTTACTCGTACCAGAGAAAGCTACAGACCAGCATTTGCAGATTCTTAGTGAGCTGGCACAGATGTTTAGTGATAAACATTTTCGAGACAGTCTTTTACGCAGTAAAGACGCGGTAGAAATTCACAAGCTTATTGTTGACTGGACACCGAATGTCTCAAATTAGTATTACACAGTTATTTGAAGACAAAAAGGAGAAATTGGGTTTAACTTGGTTGGTGGGCAAGGAGGGAGGGAGCTATCAACTCAGAGACGATGTGATTGCTCAGTCAACTCAAGGGATGATTGGACATCTAAATTTTATCCATCCCAACTGGATACAGGTGCTAAGTATCGCTGAGATTGATTATTTAACTCAGCTGGATTCTGCTTCTCTCGAAGCGAAGATGAAGCAGCTTGTCCAAAGCAGTACAGCCTGTATTATTATCGCCGATGGGGGTGTGTCTCCTGCTTCAATAAGTGATATAGCTAGAGCAACCCATACACCTTTACTGTGTTCTACCTGTTCCAGTTTGGAGATCATCTGGATATTGCGTGCTTACCTAGGTCGGGTGCTGGCACCTTCTTGTAGCTTGCATGGTGTGTTTCTGGATGTATTAGGTCTGGGCGTAATGATAACGGGTGAGAGTGGTGTGGGTAAAAGTGAACTGGCATTAGAATTGATAAGTCGAGGTCATGGGTTAGTAGCCGATGACGTTGTGGAGCTACGTCGTGTTGCTCCCGAAACATTAGAAGGACGTTGTCCACCAATGTTACGTGATTTCCTTGAAGTACGTGGATTGGGCATGTTGAATATTCGTACCATTTTTGGCGAAACAGCAGTACGTCCTTGGAAGAATATGAAGCTTATTGTACATTTGCAGAATCCGAGTGGTGCGGATCCCAATTTGTTGGAACGATTACCTATTAGCAATCTCAATGAGAATATCATGAGTGTTGATATCCGCAAGGTTATTATTCCCGTTGCGGCTGGGCGTAACCTTGCGGTATTGGTGGAAGCAGCTGTGCGCAATTATGTTTTACAATTACGCGGTATTGACAGTACCAAAGATTTTATCGAGCGACATGAGCAGGAAATGGAGAAAGAACAGGCGGAGGACAATAAAATTTAGTAAATGCAGTTGACCACGTTTTATATCTAACACGGAGTAGTTTCAATTTGTTGATGAGTGGTAGACTAATCGAACGAATGATGATATTTCAACTTGCGATTCCCCGTGGTCTTGCCACGGGGAGCATTATAGTTTGTGTTTTTGAAGTCAGCGTAGCGCGCCGTTTTTGGTTTTTTGCGCCGTAATACCCCGCGGTCTTGCCGCGGGGATAGGTGCAGGGCGCGCGGAGCAAATTTATTACTTTGTAATGAATCGGCCTCAATTATTTTATGTCGTTGCTGCAATCAAGTATACATATTTATCTTTTTCAACTACATTTCCCAGTCTAAAAGACAGATTCTGTATCATCGAATTACTATAGAATTAATGTTTGGTTCTTGGGTCAATCCTGGTGATGATGAAAAGTACTCAAACTATAACGCTTGCTTTTACGGGTGCTTCGGGTATGCCTTATGGAATACGTCTATTGGAACTTCTGCTGGCTGAAGGTAATCGCGTTTACCTACTTTATTCAAAAGTAGCACAAATTGTTGCACAACAAGAAATGCAATTGGCATTACCCTCTCGTGCCCAAGAAGCAGAAGTTTTTTTTAACCACTATTTTAAGTTAACAACAGGACAATTGCGCGTATTTGGGCGTGAAGAATGGTTTGCGCCTGTTGCGTCAGGTTCTAATCCTGCAGATTCAATGGTAATTTGTCCCTGCACAATGGGGACGCTGGCTGCTATTGCTGCAGGTATGAATCAGAAACTAATTGAGCGTGCGGCAGATGTCATGTTAAAGGAAAACCGTAAGCTTATTTTGGTCCCGCGAGAGATGCCCTTTTCTGCGATTCATTTAGAAAATATGCTCAAGTTGGTACACAGTGGAGCTGTAATTATGCCTGCTAACCCAGGGTTTTATCATCATCCAAAAAACGTACAGGATCTGATTGACTTTGTTGTCGCGCGCATACTTGACCATCTTGGAGTAACGCATTCATTGATGCCGCGTTGGGGAGAGGGAAGTGAAACTGAGAGATGACTACTTCTCCTAATCGATATCATTGTGCAGACTGAACGCGTCCGTCAAAAGTCAGACAGGGAGTGAAGTATGCTGTATTCATGGGGCCGGGTTCATTAAAGATTCTGGATGCAGCTATGAAAGACTCCAGAACACGGCTCGAAATAAATTTAGTCAGAATTAATTCAAATAATAAGGTTCTATTCAATCATGGAGGGGTAGATGTGCTTTATTGAAGCCATTGCTTAATGTTGGGCATAAAGGAATTTAGCTCAAATCGGCTACTAATACTCAAAGATCTTAATATGTCGTCTCAAGTTATTCTAAAATCTGCTGCACTCGCAGTACTATATTTCCTTCTAGGACAGTGGGCCTTCCAGAATACAGTTTCATTTGGAACGGTAACCAGCGCAATATTTTTTTCCGAAGGTGTGGCGCTTGCTTTCGTTTTACTGTTTGGACCAAGAGTTTGTATTGGAATCTTTGTCGGGCAGTTAGCTTTGGCGTTGACGACAGAGTTAAGTATCTATAGTGCTATCAGTATTTCGATAAGTAATACACTGATTTCGCTTGTAGGTTATTGGCTGCTAACACAGCTCAAATTTGATAAGGCTATGAGTACACTGGTAGATTATTTAATGCTGCTGGGTGTAGTAATGTTGGTTATTCAACCATTGGGGGCTTTAAGCGGAGGGTATTCAGTATTAATTTTTGAAGGACTGAACCAGAAAGATTTTTTATCTCTCGTAACATATTGGTGGTCTGGAAATGTAATGGGACAATTGCTACTGACACCTTTGCTCCTCATCCTGGCTGATCGATTTAAAGACAAAAATATTCAGCAGCCACTAAATATACCTTTCTTGCTGCTAGTGCTGTCACTGTGTACTTTTTATTTGCTCTTTTTTGTGCTCAATGTTATCCAGGGTATCAACTTGATACACTTATTTGCATTAATATTTCCGGTTATTGCGGTTTTTGCGCTCCTTTATCAATTTATTGGAACATCCATAGCGTGTATTGCCATGGCAGTGATTACTCAGGATTTGATTGTCAAAGGGAATGGTCCATTTCCTGTTGGGAATACGGCTGATCAGTTGTTAGAACTAAATATTTTTATGCTCTGTGTCATTATCAGCTCATCATTCATTGGAGTTGTTTTAAAAGAGCGGGATGATCTTCTAAAGCAAGCAATTCGTTTAGCAATAACAGACGATCTCACAGGTTTATACAATCGATGTCATTTTTTTGAACTAGCGCAGCGTGAGGTAAATCGGTCACAGCGTTATCATGGTTCATTGGCAGTGATAACAATTGATATCGATGACTTCAAAAAAATTAATGATATCTATGGTCACATTGTCGGTGATATGGTTTTGCAAGAAGTTGGAAATACTTTTTCTTCTCGACTGCGACAAGAAGATATTATCGGGCGATTAGGCGGAGAAGAGTTTGCGGTATTATGTCCTGGCCCGTCAGACGGGAAGCAAATTGCAGAAAAGTTAAGAATGTCTGTTGCTTCAAAACGATTTGTTGTGGGTGATCAGCAGATTTCTGTAACTATAAGCGCTGGTGTCGATTACATGATGGAGAATGATCACGGTAGTTTTAAAGATATATTGCATCGTTCTGACATCAAATTGTATGAAGCAAAACAATCTGGTCGAAACAAAGTAGTTGCGTAACACTGAGAAACTTGTGTTCAAAATCATTCAATCAGGTTAGTTTAAAGGTAACTTGCCAAGATAAGTAGGTTAATTGAAAGAGTGGTAGTGAATTAACAACATCCTAAAATCTCTAGGATAGACCGGCTCCAGTGAATATATTATCGGAGACTTTTGCAAAAGCCCAATTTTAAAATAGGGATCTGGGATACTGTTATTTTC
>CAXBGL010000020.1:0-23414 GCA_963975255.1 uncultured Nitrosomonas sp.
AATCTCACCCTGAATGTCTGGTAACTTGGCAGCAAGAATTGCTTCTGCTCCCCGCTTACTTATTGCACTAGATAGCGGCGGTTGCTGTGCGCCCCCTGTCAACTGAGCACGTAACAAAAAACCAGCAGCTAAAGCCAATGCAGCCATACCTAAAAATAGTAACCCCTGTTTTAATTTCGCCATCTAATATTCCTTCAATTTCAAATACTGGCAAGAATACCCACCAGTTTAGCTGCTAGCTCATTGGGGTGGATTCCATCCCGTTAGAATGGTTCTAAGTTGCGACGATAATCCTCAGTGCATCCAGCCTTAGATTAGTCGTGTTAAACGCATGCGTGAGGTTTTCCAATTGCTGCTCAAAGAAATGAATCTCTTCTTCGCGTACATTTGGGTTAACCTTGCGTAAGGTCTGCAGTCGTTCTATTTCCAGACTAAAGGTTTGTCTTGTTTTATCACAGGCTTGTGCAATAGTCTCTGAAGCCTGTTCATGGGCTTGGCTTTCACTTTCAAGAATTAACGCTTTAATTGTGTCTTTCTTCAACTGGATAACCTGTTTTGCAATTTCTATGGATACCGGCACAAGATGATGATTAATTGTCTCATGATTCAATGCGGCATAATCACTGCGGCTATTCTCGTCGAGGAATGTACGGATCATGGTCGGCGGTAAATAGCGATTGCTCTGTTGAACATGCACGCCACTTGTTTCAAGTATATACAGACTTTCTAAGAATACGCTACCGGGTCTTACTGATTTATGTTCCATCGCACTCACTGCGGCATTACCCAGTTCACTGGTCAGCACCCTGTCCATAGCATTCACCACCATTGGATGTTCCCAAGTCAGGTAATACATATCCTCATTCGCTAAAGCAACATTTCTGTCGTACGTAATAACTATTCCCTCATCTTTTAAACCCGAAAACGATGTGGTCATATGTTCACCGGGTTGAATAAAATAACTGCCCGATCGATGGTCCTCAATATGTACACCAAAACAATCAAAAATAGCATCCATATAATGCAACAAACCCGAGTCAAGGTCTTGAGAGATTGCAACCTGTTTTAGCCTGTCTGCAATCACTGGTCGGAAGGAATTATATTCAAGCAATTTGTCACGCCCGCGCTCAAGCGCATCGTTGAGGGCTTGATTAGCCATTTGTGTCGTGCTGATCAAGTCCGAATGTGCATCCAGACTGGTTTTACGTTGATGTAGTGCAGTTTTAAGCGCGGTGTCTACCTGTAAAAATATAGTCTGACCAGTTGGGCAAGTTTGCTGAAACGCGTTCAGCCCTCGGTGATACCAATGAAACATGACGGCTTGTGCACTGTTTTCTATATATGGAACATATATATTAATGGCTTCAGTCTGACCAATTCGATCTAATCTGCCAATACGTTGTTCAAGTAAATCCGGATTCAAGGGTAAATCAAACAAAACAAGATGGTGGGAAAATTGGAAATTTCGTCCCTCGCTGCCAATTTCAGAACAAACCAGTAACTGACTGCCCGCATCTTCATCAGCAAAATATGCGGCGGCACGGTCACGCTCAACCAAGCTCATATGCTCATGAAATACAGGTACATGCTGGCCCGTTCGTTTATTAAGGACCTGAGCAAGATCACGTGTTGTTTGTGAATTAGCGGAAATCACCAATACCTTCTCAGGTTTCAGCTGCTTTATCGTGCTGCTAAGCCAGTCTATACGCGGATCAATTTCGGTCCAATGTGGATCGTCAGGCTGAACATTTTCTTGATACAAAATCTCTGGACACAGTAATAATTGTGGCTTTGATAAACTGTTCGTTTCGAATCGAATTAAACAGTCTTGATATTGATCGGGTAACGCAAGTGGTTTAGCAATTACCTTTCTTTCAGGAAACCCTTTAACGGCTGCACGGGTATTGCGAAACAATATACGACCCGTTCCATGTCGATCCAGTAATAACTCAGCAAGTATTTTTCGTACTTGCTTATTTTCTTCTGAACCAAGCATTGTATTTTTTAGGTTCGTCAGTAATTCATGTGAATGCTTTGTCTGTATTGTTGAGGCAATGATTGTCTCGATTTCATCACCAAAATCTTGCTCGCCAAGTAATGCCTCCACAGCACGGGCAATCGGCTCATAGGACTGTTCTTCTACAACAAAGGCATCAAAACTAGAAAATCGATCTGGATCAAGCAAGCGAAGGCGCGCAAAATGACTGGCTTTTCCTAACTGCTCTGGTGTTGCAGTTAATAAAAGTATCCCTTTTGTGCGTGCAGCCAATTGTTCAATCACTGTGTATTCTGGACTAACCACTTGTTCTGACCATTGCAAGTGGTGTGCCTCATCAACGATTAACAAATCCCAATCACCTTCCATTGCCGCCTGAAAACTTTTGGGATTAAGACATAAGAAATCGAGACTACACAGGATCAATTGTTCACTATGAAATGGATTATCCAGATCATCACTTTCTTCTAAAACCTCACATCGCACTTCATCAAATACACTAAAATGAAGATTAAATCGCCGCAACATCTCTACCAGCCATTGATGTACCAATGTTTCTGGGACAATGATTAGCACCCGCTGCACCCGTTCAGTTAAAAGTTGTTGGTGTAGGATTAACCCCGCTTCAATCGTTTTTCCCAGCCCAACCTCATCTGCCAACAGAACCCGTGGCGCGTAGCGATGCGCAACTTCATTGGCAATATACAATTGGTGGGGAATTAAGCTGGTACGGGAACCAATCAATCCGTGTAAGGGTGAATAGGCAAGACGATCTTTTTCCACCAATGTTTGGTAACGCACCTGAAACCACTTGTCTCTGTCAACATGCCCGTTAAACAATCGTTCAGTTGGTCGACTAAACTGTATAGAATTAGCCAATTGGCCTTCGGCAAGTTGGCGTTTATTTCCGTCTACATCTATTCCAGAATAAACAAACAAACCATCTTTCTGGGTAACGGATTCAACTTGCAAGGTCCAGCCTTCATGGCTGGTTAAGGTATCGTCCACAGAGAAAATAACACGGGTTAAAGGCGCAGATTGTTTTGCATAAGTACGCGTCTCTCCAACCGCCATAAAGGAAATATTGATAAATCGATCTTCAACAGCCAGAATAGTACCTAAACCCAATTGCAAATCTGCATCACAGACCCATCGTTGACCTGGCTTAAAATCGTTCATACACGGCACTCATAGTGTGAAGGGGTAATACGACTGAAGAAGTAAGAAAATATCTGATCAAATTAGCAGTCCTAGCCTGAATATTACATCAGTTGGTACAATATTAAGGTTAGGGAAATGATGATTCTTAACGCATCTTAAAATCGACAAAACTGTGCTCAATCATTGAGCAGATAATATTATTTCTTCTCCATTACGCATACATCACGTCACAAGAGTAATGTTTAACATATAACTTGGACCACTTACTGAAACTGACCCAGGTATCAATCAAAACGCATGTTTATTGTAGGAAATACATGCAACCAGTAACCATTGAAAGAGTTAACTTAGAAATTCAAACCTAAGCTCACTGACAAAATGTGCTGCATTTGATCCGGACGCGCGTTCTTCGGCCTATTAAGATACTGATTCATATAACCAATCCTGCCAGATGTGATTTTGTTGAAGCTATAACCGATGCCTGCAAAAGCCCTGTTCTGATTAAATCCGCTTCTGATGCCTGAGTTGGTGCTATTGAGATTAATAAATATTTCATTAGATACCACAAAACTAACATTGGGTAATATAAAAGGCATGGGGACGGACAGTTCAAACAATTGCCGATAGCGATATGCCACATCATTATTACCTGGACTATCAAAAAAACGCTGTTCAGAACGAGTCCGACTGGTTATTTTACCAAATGAATATTCGTTGGCCCACAGTAATTGCTGCCAAATCCTATGTTCGTTAAATGGACTCGTAGCTGCAAATGGACGGCTGGTTGGAACCCAAGCATAACCCAACCAAACGCTGGTTTTTTCATTCACGGCATAACCAATACCTGGACGTATCAAAGATTGGGAGAATCGAGAAGAATTATCACCAAAACGTCCTTGCCCTTCCATCCAGAATTTAAGTTTTTTTAATTTTGGATCAATTGAAGAAAAATCACCTGTCGCGGTGATAGCCCCCCAAGTTTGAAAATCTTCTACCGTTTTTTCAGCAATAGCTGGACTGGTAAGCACAGCACCGATTACTGTCGATGCTATTAGAATATGTATTTTCTTAAACATAATATTTTCCTTTGCTGAATAATTTGGTGCTACAACTTTTTAGTTAAAACTGTCTATCTAAGTACAGAGGCTTATTACAAACAACGCAGCACATTCACTATTGCTATCTACTTTTCTTTCTAAATAAACATAGACGCATTAAACATAGACGCATCGTCCTTTGGAAAAAGAAATTTTTGTACTCGCGCTATTTTCTGTCGCGCAGGTTAACATAGTAAGTGAATAAAAGTGTCAATAATCAATCAAAGTTGGATAGAAAAAGGAGGCATGTTGAGTATTAGGCCATTATTTAAAAATATCCAAATTGATCTGGCGAAATCTGGCTTTTACAAAGGCCTGAATAGATTTATTGCAATCAGTAGTAAGGTGTTGATTACAGCGCTCGTACTTTGGGCAGCAATTTTTCCTGATCAGGCATTGGCTGTTCTGAGCACTGTTAATGATGCATTGTTAAATACATTTAACGCCTACTATATCTATGTTGTTTCCTTTTACCTTATTTTCTGTATCGGGGTGGCAATCATCCCATCAATTGGCAGACTAAAACTTGGCAAACAGAATGACAAACCAGAATTTTCTAATTTCTCATGGTTCTCCATGATGTTCAGTGCTGGAATGGGAATCGGCTTAATGGTTTTTTCCACTGCTGAACCACTTTGGCATTTTGACAACAATCCAGAGGTTCTCAAAGGAAATGTTGCGCCGCATACTCACGATACCATTCAGTCGACTTTTCGCTATGCTTTCTTACATTATGGACTACATCCATGGGGAATTTATGTAGCCACAGGGTTAAGTATGGCGTATTTCTCCCATGCACGTAATCTGCCTTTAACTGTACGTTCATCCCTGGCACCACTATTTGGTAGGCATTTAAATGGTTATACCGGCCATATTATTGATATAGCAGCAATCATTGCTACTCTTCTTGGGGTTGCAGTAACCATTGGTTATGGTGTGAATCAACTGGTTACTGGTTTTAATGGTATTACAGGGCTGGACTGGATGATGACATCCGATGAGAACCCAATTCCAACCAAAACCACACTCATTTTTGCATTAATAATCGTTATGCTGCTATCAACCATTTCGGCTGCAACAGCTATAGGACGTGGGATTAAATACTTAAGTAATCTAAATTTAGGATTGTCCTGTATCTTACTTCTTGTTTTCTTGATTTTTGGCCCACTGATTTTTTCACTAAAATTATATGGCAGTGCGCTGCTTGATTATTTCATCGCGTTGCCCACCATTTCGTTCGAAGTATTTGAACTCAAAACAGTGTTAGGTGACTGGCAAGAAGCGGGAACAATCATGTATTGGGCATGGTGGATCGCATTCGCACCGTTTGTTGGATTATTTTTAGCACGTATTTCCAAAGGCCGCACCATTCGTGAATTTGTATTGGGTGCATTGCTCGCACCCGCAGCCATGTGTTTTGTCTGGATGGTATTATTAGGGGGCGCTGCGGTGAATTTGGAACTGTCTGGTGCAGCGGGTGGCAGCATTATCAGTGCGCCCCCCTCAGCTCAACTATTTGAAACACTGAATGTCATGCTTTCCAGCAGCATAGCAAAAGCTATTTCAATTTTGGCCGTGGCACTAATACTGACGTTTTTGATCACATCAGCTGACTCAGGCGTGCTGGTCTTGAGCACCATTATGGCAGGCGGTGAAAAAGACACGGATATAAAGCATAAAGTGATTTGGGGGCTCTTGCTGACCGCTGTTATTGGCACCTTGTTAATTGTCGGCGGCGGCGGCCTTGAGGCCTTGCAGAATGCAATGATTATTGGAGCATTACCTTTTTCAACCATAATAGTGTTAATGTGTATCTCTGTTGTCAAAGAAGTCATTAATGATAGAAAATAACAGACTCAGCATCTACATAAATATACTTAATACTAATTGCACGGCACACATGAAATTTGTTTTGTTTGACAAGTTATGGCATCACTGGTTAAAGTAGCCTTCCTGAGCATAAGCCTCTGTTAAGTAATCTGTCTTTCGAATAACCATGTTTTAGGCTTGGGCCCTTTCGTCTTCGTAAAACAAACTGGAATAAGAAAATGAAAAAAATGAATTTATTGTTAATGGTTTCTATATTGATCGTTTTGGTTGGTTGCGGAAAAAGTAATGAATACGCGCCTGCAGCAGATGCCACTGGCGAAATGATATTCAGTACAGCTTGTACAGAATGTCATAAGCCTGTAAGCAGCAATGTCGCAATGGTACTCAGTTCTGATAACGCAAACAAAGATGCGATTATCAAACAAGTACAAACAGGTAGTATGAGAATGCCCGCTTTCAAGAATATTCAAGGTGAAGCAGCAGATCGTTTAGCTGAATATATACTGGCAAACAGTCAGACACGATAACTTATTCTGCAAACATACTGGGTTTAGGCAGGTAGTTACTTAGATAATTGAGGAATAGTGTTTGCGTTTGTTGCTGGCTTGGTGGTATTTGTCAAAAACCATACAAATACTGCTCATTAACAGTTTCCCTCTGGGTGTGATTGTAATTTCGTCATCTTCTAGCGTTAGCAAACCAAATTTCTCATACTCTAAGAGAACTGCCAGCTCATTAGAAAAATATTGTTTGAAATTAACTGGAAAAAATGTTTCAACAGACTCAAAAGCAAGTGCCGAATGACATATCAGCGCGTGCATTATAAAACGACGCAACAAGTCGTCAACAGTTAACTCCAAACCACGTATAACGGGTAGAATGTTCTGTTCTAGCCTGCCATAGTATTGATGCAGGTTACGATAGTTTTGACTGTAAGTTGGGCCAATATTGCCTATTGCAGAAACACCCAAAGCCACCAGATCACTATCAGTGTGAATTGAAAAACCTTGTAGATTGTAATGCAACCTACCCTGTTGCTGTGCCACCACCAATTTATCGTCATATCTGGCAAAATGATTCAATCCAATATAGATATAGCCCGCATCAGATAGACGATTAATTGCATGTAACATGATTTCAAGTCTGGATTGCGCTAATGAAAAATCTTCTACATAGATACGCCTTTGTTGCTTGAATTTCTCTGGCAAATGCAAATAATGCAATAAAGTGATTTGGTCGGGTTTGGCCGAAATAATTTTTTCTAAGCTAGCATCAAATTTCTCTATACTTTGCTGAGGCAATCCATAAACTAATTCAACGCTGATTGAATTAAAGCCTTCACGTTTTGCTGCAAGGATGACTCGAAGTATATCGTCTTCAGTTTGAACAGAATGCGCTTGCTGATCATAATCTTGTGTCACCACGATAACACGCGTAAAACCCATTGCTTTCAGTGCCTTCATCGGCATATTTACTGCTCGGCGCGGATCAACTTCTACGGAATAGTCACCATCTTTTTTCAAGTTGAATTTTTGCCGAATCTCATTCATGAGACCACTCAACTGCATATCACTTAAAAATATGGGTGCCCCCCCACCAAAATGAAGTTGTTCTACCGTTGTATCATGGAACAACTGTCCTTGCAGGTTTGTTTCGCGCGACAGATACTTAAGATAACTTCTAATACCCGTGCTGTCATCCGTCACAATTTTATTGTCGTTACAATATAAGCATAAAGAACTACAGAATGGAATATGCACATATAATGATAAAGGCCGACGAACCCCACCTATTCCACGATTATTCACCCAAGTAGTGTAAGCAAGCACATCAAATGCTTCGACAAAACGATCAGATGTTGGATATAAGGTATAGCTTGGGTTATCACATCCAAATAGACGGATTAGATCTGCGTTTATTTCAAGCTTATCAAAAGATTGTAATGCCTGCGGTAAATACACGTGAGTATGTTTTATTTTACGTAAAAATTGAAGACAGAATTATTGGTTTATTACAGCATCAACCATGAAGCGAGTTGGCTGCAAGCACTACACGAACCCAAGTAATATCCAAATTAAAAAAGAATATCCACTCATCTCTGATAATGCCAGTAAAATGATGCCTGCAAGAACGATTACTCGTTTTGATCCAGATCAATCAATGAATTACAAAATATATTTTATTCTTGGAAAACGCCTTGTCCCTAAATAACTCAATATCCAATCACCTTGATATAGCTCAGATCAAGTCTAACTGCGCGGCATGTAGTTTACGAGAATTATGTCTACCAGTCGGGCTCAATGAACAGGAAATTGAAATTCTTAGTGATTTAGCTAGTCGCAAACGTAAGATTCAGCGGGGGAGGTATTTACACCAAACAGGTTCAAATTTTCAGTCCCTTTTTGCTGTGCGCAGTGGTTCTTTCAAAACTTGTTTACTGGAAGAAGACGGACGACAACAAGTCACTGGTTTTTATATGACGGGGGAATTATTGGGACTGGATGGCATTAGTACGGAAACACATAATTGTGATGCAATAGCACTTGAAGATAGCGAAGTATGTGAAATTCCTTTTACGAAACTGCAAGAAATAAGCCGTTCACTACCATCTTTAATGAATCAATTTCACAAAATCATGAGCCGCGAAATTGTCAGAGACCAGGGCGTCATGTTGTTGCTCGGTGGGATGAAGGCAGAAGAACGTTTGGCGACATTTCTGCTTAATTTGTCGCGACGCTTCTCTAAGCGGGGCTATTCCGCGTCAGATTTTAATTTACGTATGACACGAGAGGAAATTGGTAGTTATCTGGGTATGAAGCTAGAAACAGTCAGTCGCACCTTCTCAAAACTTCAGGAAGAAAAGATCATCGCTGTTGACAATAAACATATCCAAATAAACGATATTGATCGTTTAACAACTAAGATTGGAAAATCATCGTGCGCTTTATAGCATTATATTTAAGGAGCCAAATCCGAAGATAAATACCAATTGTTAACGTGTACTCTATTTAAACAAAATTCAGAATATTTCCTCGAAAAAAGTTTATCGTTTTTTCAACAATGACACATCATTCATGCCCATGTGGGCCATGAACATGCTTATGGGAAATCTCTTCTTGTGTCGCAGGACGTACTTCCGTAACCGTACATGAAAAGTTTAGCGCCATCCCTGCATAGGGATGATTACCATCAACGATTACTTGGCCATCAGCAATATCCGTAACCGTATAGATCAGGACATCATCTGAGCTTTCTGCGCCACCTTCAAACTGCATTCCAATCGCCACATTATCAGGAAAAATGCTGCTTGGTTCGGAACGAATTAATTCACTGTCATATTCACCAAATGTATTCTCGGGTTGCATAGAAACAGAACAAGTATGACCGACTTCCATGTTGTGTAGGGCCTCTTCCACCATAGGGAAAATACCACCGTAACCACCGTGCAAATAACTGATTGGGGTTTCTGTTTTCTCCACAATTTCACCCTTTGAGTCTGATAACTCATAGTTGATTGATACCACGGTATCTTTCTCAATACGCATACAATTTTTTCCTAATCTATTAATATCAATTATTGGAATATTTAATCTGAATATTGCATCAGTACATTATATTTTTGTCTGAAATCCATATGACGTTTGCTTTTTAGAAAATTGAGCAAAAAGTACAATTCGTAATGAAGCTCCCTAAATCACAGAATCACTACACTTACAATCGTAAATACACTCAATTCGGCGCACTTTATGCCATTTTCAAAGCCCTTACAGGAGCAAAGCTGTGCCGATGTATAGGCGTTATACCGTACATTTGCAGTGCAGCAATGTGTTTTTTGGTCGGATATCCTTTGTGCTGATCAAATCCATAGAGTGGATAACTCTGGTGTAAAGTACGCATTTCGGCATCACGTGCTGTTTTTGCGAGAATTGATGCAGCAGAAATTTCCGGTATCGAGCTATCACCCCTAATAATAGTACGCACAGGAATTTTCAATTCTGGGCTATAAATACCATCTACCAATACCATATCCGGCATGAATGGCAAACTTTCTACAGCACGCTTCATGGCTAGCAAACTAGCTTGCAAAATATTTAATTGATCTATTTCTATAACAGAAGCCGAAGCAATTGCCCATATTTTGGCGTGTTTCTTAATGGCAAGAGTAAGGCTATCACGTTTTTTTTCGCTAATTTTCTTTGAATCTGCCAACCCATTTATTTTGTAGGCAGGATCTAACACCACACATGCAGCAAAAACTGGTCCGGCCAACGGACCTCTTCCGGCTTCATCGACACCACAAGTCAATCTGTATTGATTTAAGCTAATACTTCTTTCCCCTATGCTGCAATTATGTTATCGCACTGCTAAATATACGCAGTTTTTTTATACGCTTCGTGCTGTACACATAAGCTTGGCTTCAGTGACAAGCTTGTCATCAACCTCTGCACGCGCTGAATATTTCCATACACCTTTAATTTGTCGCTCAATTGCAACCTTTAGAATTATTTGATCACCGGCCATGACAGGTTTCTTAAATCTTACCCCATCTATCCCAACAAAATAGTAAACAGAATTATCTTTATCTTTGGAGTCTACCGTTCTGAGTGTCAAAATTGCCGCAGCCTGGGCCAATGCCTCCACGATCAAAACTCCTGGCATCACAGGGTGATGTGGAAAATGTCCCATAAAGAATGGTTCATTAATTGTCACATTCTTAAGCGCGACGATATCTTTTCCTGCTTCATAAGCAATTACCTTATCCACTAATATGAATGGATAACGATGTGGCAGATATTTTAAGATCTCATGGATATCCATGGCACTCATTATTTTCACCTTTAGTTCAATTTTTTTTATTCATTTTTAAAAAGTACCACACTCTGCACACAACCTTATGATTCAACCATGAATACGGCAACTTTAATCAATAGCCGCCTACAGGTGATTTAGAAAAACAAATGGCTATTCTAAGTCCAGTAATTTAATAACTTGCTCAGTAATATCTAGACGCTCACTGCGATAAACCGAATCTTGCATTTGGAGTATCAAGTCATATTTCTCTTTCTCTGCGATATTTTTAATGGTCTTGTTGGTACGATCCAAAATTACGCTATATTCCTCATTCTGACGTACACTCAAATCCTCACCCATTTGTCTCTGTGCACGTTGATACTCACGACTGAGATTGGCAAGATCACGTTCTAGAATACGTCTCACTGGTTCTGTTATGGCGACACTTCCTTTGGCGCCGTCTTTCTCTAGTTTCTCCTGTAGCACCCTGGCTTGTTCCGCCATTTCTTTTATCTGCTTATCACGTGGTAAAAATTCTTGTTCGATCCTTTCCTTTGCTTTTACAGCTAGTGCAGACTCACGCAAAATCTTTTCTGTATTGACAATTCCGAGCTTAAGTTCACTGGCATAAGCATTCAGAAATCCGCTAACGGATATACCTACTAAGCATCCAATAACAAGAAGTCGCCACCATAGAAATTTCCGTTCCAACAATTTCTCCCAATTAATCAGATATAGATTCAAAACTGTTGTCCAAACTGGAATTGAAATACCTTTAACCTGTCATCAGGTTCTTTCTTGATTGGCTTTGCAAGACTGACTTTAAGTGGTCCAAAAGGAGAAATCCAGGTAACGGCTATCCCAGTTGAATAACGCATAGTGTCTAAATTTACCTTGCCATCAAAAACCGAACCACCATCCACAAATACACTCATGCGCAAAGACCGATCATCCTGCCGGAATGGCATTGGAAACATAACTTCTACATTTCCCACAATCCTTTTACTCCCGCCTAAAGCCAGTCCTCTTTCATCACGAGGACCCAATGTATTCAGATCAAAGCCACGAACTGAATTATTGCCACCTGCAAAAAAGTTTTTGAAGAAAGGTAATGGCTTGCCTGAATATCCGTCACCAATTCCCATTTCCCCATTAAGCATGAGTGTAAATATCTTTGAAATTGGGTAGAACCATTTTTGATTGTAGCTTATCTTATAATAATTCAAGTCCCCACCCGGGATACTTATTTCACCAAATATTCTATGTGTTGTTCCTGACGTTGTATAGATTGCACTATCCCGATTATCACGTGCCCAACTGATGGTTGCCGGAAAATTGTTGGTCGTCTGTCCAAATGTATTTACAAAATTTATGTTGCGCTGAGGGCTGTCGTCAAATACACCCACTTTGACTCTCTCCGCGCCCAGACCGAATGAAATCATGTCATTCTCGGCGACTGGAATACCCAGTCGTATGGTCGCACCTGTTGTATCTGTTTTAAATGTGCCAACTCTTGAGAGCTGACGCGTATTTAGGTTACGTCTAAAAACATCAAACCCTAGACTGATTCCGTCAACTGTGAAATAGGGGTCAGTAAATGACGCAGACAACACCTTGTTAATACTGCCCGTATTAACCTGCGTACTCAAAAAATTACCTGTACCAAAGATATTGTTCTGTGATATTGAAGCATTTAATATCAGCCCTTCTCGATCAGAAAAACCAGCGCCAAACTGAATGGCTCCCGTTGGCTTTTCTTCGACAGCGATGTTTACATCAACCTGATCGGGGGCACCAGGAACTGCTGGGGTTTCAACATTAACGCTTTTAAAAAAGAACAGTTTGTCCACACGTTGTCTGGAACGGTTAATTTTACTGGTTGAGTGCCACCCTCCTTCCATTTGACGAAATTCTCGACGTATTACTTCGTCTCGTGTTCGATCATTACCCGATATATTAATACGCCGCACATAAACACGTTTACCAGGATCGATAAAAAATGTGAAGGCTGTTTGTCGCTTCTCATGATCCAATTCGGGCGCTGCATTAACATTGGCAAAGGCATAACCTTCATCACCCAAACGGTCAGTAATTAGTTTAACGGACTCTGTAAGTTTCTTGCGTGCAAATACGTCACCGGGTTTGAACTGTATGAGTTTACGTAGTTCTTCTTCTGGTAACAGCATCTCTCCTGCCAGCTTGACATCAGAAACGGTATACTGTTTCCCCTCGGAGACATTTACAGTGATATAGATATCTTGCATATTCGGTGTAATAGACACCTGGGTAGATTCAATACTGAACTCTAAATAGCCACGATCGAGATAGTGCGAACGCAGAGTTTCTAGATCAGCAGATAACTTTTGCTTAGAGTATTGATCATTTTTGTTGAACCAGGTCATCAAACCCGGTGTTCTGAGCGCAAGTAATTTACGCAACTCTTCACTATCAAAAGCTTCGTTACCAACAAAATTAATTTTTCGAATCCGTGCAGTTCTGCCTTCGTGAATATCAAAGTTGATAGCCACACGATTACGCTCCAACGGGGTCGTTGTGGTGCTAATCTTTACTGCATATTTGCCGCGACTAATATATTGCCGCTTTAACTCCTGTTCGGCGCTATCCAAAACAGATCGGCCAAATATCCGTGATTCAGCTAAGCCTGACTGTTTTAAACCCTCTTTAAGTTTATCTTCTTCGAACTCCTTTGCACCATTAATGGTAACCTCCGCAATGGCTGGACGCTCAACCACTTGAACAATCAATACACCTTTTTCATATTTTAATTTTACGTCTTTAAAAAACCCTGTTTCATAAAGTGTTTTGATTGCAGTAGTTGATTTTTCTTTATCAAGAGTCTCACCAACCTTAATAGGCAAGTAACTAAATACTGTACCCGCTTCGGTGCGTTGTATCCCTTCAACTCGTATGTCATTGACTATCAATGACTCATTTGCCAAAACAGTAAAAGCACAAAGAAAACCAACAAACGCAGCAACAAGCTTAAATTTCATTATCTAACCAGACATGAGTCGATTGATATCATTATATATGGCAAAAGTCATGAGGGCGAACAGCATGACCATCCCAATTTTCTGACCAATCAACATGGCTCTCTCAGAAAGTGGTGCGCCCTTAATTACTTCAATCACATAATACATCAAATGGCCGCCATCTAATATCGGGATCGGCAATAAATTCAAAACGCCCAAACTCACACTAATCAGGGCAAGAAACGCGAGGTACGATACAAGTCCCATCTGTGCAGACTGACCGGCATAATCAGCAATTGAAATAGGACCACTCACATTTTTCCATGACACATCACCTGTTACCATTTTGCCTAACATCGTAAATGTTAATGCTGTAGTCTCCCAAGTTTTTTCAACAGCCTTGGTAACCGCTTTTGCTGCTGGATAACTGACTTTTACAAGTAATGCCGCAAGTTCTTCTTGATTGACTTTGGGCGCAATGCCCACTTTCCCTATTTTTTCGCCATTTTCAGTTGTCGTATCTGGAGTTACGTCAATACTGATAATTTGGTTATCACGTAAAATTTCCCATATTTGGGACTGACCTGGACTTGCGCGTATCTCGTGCACAAGATCCATCCAATTAATGATTTCATTTCCATTAACTGTTACGATTTTATCATCCGCTAATAAACCAGCATGCTGACCAGCCCCATCTTGCATTACCTGAGCAATAACAGGCTCCATTACTGGTTGATAGCTACTGAGTCCAATCTTTGCAACAAAATCCCCATCCAGCTCATCAGCATGAATAGTACTTAAATCTAATTCTCGCTGATTAATAACGCCATTCTGACTCTCAGTTTTTATATGTACACTAGGCGCTTGATCGACTGCATATCTTAACAATGTCCAACGCACATCCTGCCAGCTGGGTGTCAATTCACCATCAATACTGACGATGGTTTCTTCTGCTTCAAATTTTGCAAATGCCGCGGGTGTTGCGGGTAACACTGGCCCCAGTACTGGTTTCATTCCATCTACACCCAGTATAAATAACAACCAATACAAAGCAATAGCTAACAAAAAATTAGCAATTGGCCCTGCGGCTACAATTGCAAAACGACGCGCAACATGCTGACGATTAAATGACCGCGGCAAATCCTGCTCTGCAACTTTGCCTTCATTTTCATCCAACATTTTGACATAGCCACCAAGTGGAATAGCTGCAACCACCCATTCAGTTTGGTCTTTTCCCCAGCGTTTACGAAAAATAGGCTGACCGAAACCAATTGAAAACCGTAACACTTTGACACCATTCCAGCGCGCTACCAGGTAATGACCAAATTCATGGAATGTAATGAGAACACCCAAGGCAACGATAAAAGCAGCTATTGTAAAAAGCATTGTCATGTCAGTTTATTGTACAAAAAAGTAATACCGAGAAGCTTAGCATTGTACATAATCAAAATATTATTAATAATTTATCTTATTCCCTACTGCCGGCGCGCCAACCATTCTTGAGCTGTTTTTCGGGCTATCCGGTCTGCATTTAACACATCATCCAAGGTAACCATTTCTTCATGCTTAACGGTCTCCATAACCTGCTCAATCATGGATGGAATGGTCGTAAAAGACATACGGCCTTTGAGAAATGACTCCACCGCTATCTCATTCGCGGCATTAAGCACAGCTGGCATATTCCCTCCTACAGCAAGTGCCTGATAGGCCAGTCCCAAACAAGGAAAACGCTTTAAATCCGGCTCTTCAAAGTCAAGCTGGGCAACCTTAAACATATCCAGCGACGTCACACCGCTTTCTATTCTGTCAGGATAGCCCATTGCATGTGCAATGGGTGTCCGCATATCAGGATTTCCTAGTTGCGCCAATACGGAGCCATCTACATATTCAACCATGGAATGAATGATACTTTGTGGATGAATGACAACCTGAATGTCTTCTGGTTCAGCATCAAATAACCAGTGTGCCTCTATGACTTCCAAACCTTTGTTCATCATGGTCGCCGAATCTACAGAAATTTTCTGGCCCATGTCCCAATTGGGATGCGCACAAGCTTGCTCAGGGGTCACTTGTTCGAATGCAGCATGCGATATACGCCGAAATGGTCCGCCTGATGCTGTCAACAAAATTCGGCGAATACCTGAAGCAACTAGATTTCCATTGAAATGATGCGGCAATGATTGATAAATAGCATTATGTTCACTATCTATGGGTAACAGCATGGCATGATGCTGCTTAACCATATCCATAAAAATTCGCCCTGCCATAACTAAAGTTTCTTTGTTGGCAAGTAGCACCAGCTTTCCAGTCCGTGCGGCTGCAAATGTAGGTCGTATACCTGCAGCACCAACAATTGCAGCCATAACACAATCGACTTCAGACAGCGATGCGACTTTTTCTAATGACTCCACGCCCGAAAGCACTTCTGTGTCATACCCTGCTGCATGTATGTCTTTGGCCAATTGTTCTGCACTCAATGTATCCAGCATAACAACATAACGCGGCCGAAATTGATGACATTGTGCCAACATTTTCTCAACATTCTTATTAGCGGTAAGTGCTATGACCTTAAATCGCTCAGGATGGCGAGCGACCACATCTAGTGTACTTTCGCCAATGCTGCCAGTGGAACCAAGAATCGTAATGTAACGAATAGTTTTCATAACTTGGGCGAATAAAAAATAAGTAACGCCAAAATGGCAACTGGCAACGTTGAAGTCAATGCATCAATTCGATCCAATATACCGCCATGACCCGGCAAAATATTCCCACTATCTTTAACACCTGCGTGACGTTTCATTAGAGATTCAAATAAATCTCCAACAATACCTAGGAAAGTCATTAATAACAACAAGGGTACGAGCATCATGGTGATAGAGTCTCCCTCTACCATCTGACCCCAGATCAAACCATATATTAAAACTGCTACCAACGCACCAGCCACCCCTTCCCATGTTTTGCCTGGACTAATAACACCAGCAAGTTTATGTTTGCCGAATGTGCGGCCAGTAAAATATGCAGCGGTATCAGAAATCCAAATCGTAGCCATAAAACCCAATAAAAGAAGTGGACTTATGGCATGTATCTGGTACAAAGCAAGACAGGTTGGCAGTAGTAATAGCCATCCAACCAGCATTAATAATATCGGATTCTTTATGGGCTGTGATTGTCTCAGGAACAAGGGTGCTCCAATTATCCAAAAAACAAACGAGAAGACATAAATCCATGTGAAGATTGGTGAATACATGTCGATTTGAACTGCTTCACTCAATAAAAAGAGCAACTCTCCGCCCACTAATGCTGTTAAGAGCATATAAATAATTGTGTTCTGTACAGAGAACTGGGCCAAACCACACCATTCACGAGACCCCGTGACAGTTAAAGAAAGTAGCAATGCTGCCCAGAAAATTTCTGGCAAATAAAATAGTGCTACAAGAAACAAGGGTAAAATAATGACTACTGTTAGAATACGGGTTTTAAGCATGAAAACGTGTCTAGTAAAAACCCAAGCTGATTTGAGTGGTACGAGGTTTGCCATTCATATGGAGAATAATCAGTTATCCTTCAGCAGGCGAATTAGGTTCGAACTTGTTCACTGGTTCGACCAAAGCGACGTTCTCGCTGTTGGTATGATTGAATGGCAAGATCGAGCTCATTTACGTCAAAGTCTGGCCAAAGTGTATTGGTAAAATACAGTTCCGTATAAGCCAATTGCCATAATAAAAAATTACTGATTCGACACTCACCACCCGTACGAATAAACAAATCAGGCTCTGGCGCATAACTCACAGCAAGATGTTTCGATAAATTTTCTTCAAAATCAAGTGGCAACGCTGCATTTTCTGCCATCATCTTGCGGACAGCTTGCATAATATCCCAACGTCCACCGTAATTGGCTGCAACAGTAAAGGTAAGACGCGTATTATTAGCTGTTAATTGCTCGCCATTGCGTATAAATTCAACGATCTTGGGTTCAAACTTTGATAAATCACCAATTACTTTAAAACAAATACCATTCTCATGTAACTTGGCAACTTCTTGCTCGAGTGCGCCGATAAAAAGCTGCATCAGGAAAGAAACTTCGTCTGCTGGTCGACGCCAATTCTCACTACTGAAAGCAAATAATGTTAGGTACTTTACATCTCGCTTAACACAAGCCTTAATAGTGCCACGCACAGTCTCAACACCTTGTTTGTGTCCTGCCATTCTTGGCATAAAACGATTCTTTGCCCAACGACCATTGCCATCCATAATTATAGCGATGTGTTGAGGCGTTGAACTGGTTTCAGGTATTTCACGAGTTGAACTTGCGCCTTGTGGCATATCAAACGACCATTAGCTCTGCTTCCTTAACTTGCAAAATTTTATCTATTTCAGCGATGTAATGGTCAGTACGTTTTTGAATTTCATCCTGACCACGACGCTCATCATCCTCAGATATTTCTTTGGATTTTAGCAATTCTTTAAATTGAGAATTAGCATCACGACGAATATTACGCATTGCAACACGCACTGTTTCCGCTTCTTGCTTAACCACCTTCGTTAGATCACGCCGACGTTCCTCTGTTAATGCTGGCATGGGGACACGAATCGTTTCCCCTACTGACACAGGGTTCAACCCCAAATCAGAATCACGGATTGCCTTTTCGACCGCATTGGACATTTTTTTCTCCCAAGGAATCACTCCAATAGTCCGCGCATCTATTAAATTTATATTGGCCACTTGGCTGATAGGTGTTGGTGCCCCATAATAATCAACCGTGACATGATCCAGAAACCCCGTATGGGCACGACCGCTTCTTACCTTACTCAAGTCGGCCTTCAATGCCTCCAAGCTTTTTTCCATTTTTTTCTCGGCAGATTGTATTACATTAGCAATCATAATATTTATCCGATATGTATTTTTATTGTAAAAGACTAAATATATTTTTTAAATCACACTGTTACCAAGGTACCTTCGTCTTCGCCCATTATTACGCGCTTAAGTGCCCCGGCCTTAAAAATACTAAAAACATTCAACAACAGCTTCTGGTCACGACATAATGTCAAGGCAGTCGCGTCCATGACTTGCAAATTCTTAGCAATGGCTTCGCCAAAAGAAAGTGTCTGGAAACGCGTTGCTTCTGGGTCAATTTTTGGATCACTGGAATAAATTCCATCAACCTTAGTTGCCTTGAGCAGGATATCGACATTCATCTCCATGCCACGCAATGCAGCCGCAGTATCTGTCGTAAAAAAAGGATTACCCGTTCCTGCTGCAAAAATCACTATTCTGCTATCTTCCAGATAATGCATTGCTCTGGAACGATCGTATGATTCCACCACTTGTATACGCAGTGCAGATTGTATTTCTGACACCAAACCAGCTTGTTTCATTGCATCTTGTAATGCCAAAGCATTCATGACAGTAGCCAACATTCCCATATAATCGGCTGTAACACGGTCTATTCCGTCATTAGCAGATGTCATACCACGAAAAATATTACCGCCACCCACTACAATGGCTATTTCAACACCCAGCTTACTTATTTCTGCAATTTCAGAAACAATACGTCCAATTATTGCATGATTAATACCATAACTATCCTCGCCCATTAGGGCTTCACCAGAAAGTTTCAGCAGGATACGTTTATAAGTAGCAGTCATTGATAAAGAAGGATAAATTCATATTTTATTTCGCTTGGATCATTTGTGCTTTTACTTCATCAGCAAAATTCTCAGATTTCTTTTCTATTCCTTCACCAACAACGAACAACGTAAAATCATTCACTTTGGCAGATTTCTTTGCCAACAATTTCTCTACTACTTGATCAGGATCCTTAACAAAAGGCTGTCCCAGCAGGGTTATCTCAGCAAGGTATTTAGCAATACGCCCTTCTACCATTTTCTCCACAATATTTGCAGGCTTGCCACTTTCAGCTGCTTGAGCAGAAAAAATCTTACGCTCATGCTCCAATACATCTGCAGACACTTGCTCTTTGGAGACACACATTGGTTTACTTGCTGCAATATGCATTGCCAAGTCTTTACCCAATGAATCATCACCACCCGTGATGTCAATCATTACACCAATCTTTGTTCCATGTAAATACGACGCAAGTCGACCCTGAGTGACATGACGACCACAGCGACGGATGCTAATATTTTCACCCAACTTCATCACCAATGCTTTTCGAAATTCTTCTACTGTTTCGCCACAAGACAAAGATGCACTACTTAACGCTTTAATATCAGGCAAATTCTGCGACGCAACCAACTCTGCCAAGTTTCTAGAAAAACCTAATAGGTCTTCATTTTTAGCAACAAAATCGGTTTCACAATTGACTTCTACTAGCGCACCACAACGACCATCCGTCGAGATAAATGCTCCAACAACGCCCTCTGCCGCAATACGCCCAGCAGCCTTGCTTGCTTTAGCTCCACTCTTTATTCTCAACAGATCTTCTGCTGCTTTCGTATCACCATTCGTTTCCGTCAAGGCTTTCTTGCATTCCATCATGCCAAGCCCAGTCAACTCACGTAATTCTTTTACCATGCTCGCGGTAATATCCGCCATATTTACTCCAGACACAAAATTTATTTATATTTTTAGATTGTTATCAAACCTTAATGAGACAAAACGATTGCACCATTCATTTCATAACAGTATAAAATATGGGTGCTACATTATTGCTTCCTGTCAAACAAATATAATTTTACGACAAGAATCATCCAAATTATCTGGCGAAGCAATCAAAAGTACAGAAAAAAGGACGACTTCATTCTGAAGTTAAAGCTTAACTACTCCGCTTCACTGATCTCAACAATTTCTTGAATTGCCTGATTACGTCCTTCCAGAATAGCATCTGCTACGCCACGTGCGTACAAGCGTATTGCCCGACTAGAATCATCGTTACCTGGAATTACATAATGCAACCCATCAGGGTTGTGATTGGTATCTACGACACCCACAACTGGAATACCGAGCTTTTTAGCTTCAGTAATCGCACCTTTTTGATAACCTACATCGATAACAAATATGGCATCAGGCAAGCCCTTCATATCTTTTATACCACCCAAACTACTATTCAATTTATCCATTTCACGTTGCGTATCAAGCGCTTCTTTTTTAACCAGCTTCTCTATTGTTCCATCTTTCACCATTGTCTCCATATCATGTAGACGCTTGATGGATTGTTTGATCGTTTTGAAATTGGTTAACATTCCACCCAACCAACGTTGATCGACATATGGAGAATTACAACGCATTGCCTCCTCACGCACGATATCGCGCGCCTGTCGCTTGGTACCAACAAATAAAATAACACCCTTATTAGCTGATAATTGCCGCACATACTTCATCGCTTCTTCATACATCACCACGGTTTTTTCCAGGTTGATAATATGTATTTTGTTACGATGACCGAAAATGTATGGTGCCATTTTTGGATTCCAAAAACGAGTTTGATGCCCGAAATGGACACCCGCTTCTAGCATTTGTCGCATAGGTGTTGACATAATTTCTCCTTAGGGTTGAGCCTCCATTCGCCACAGCCACTCTGCACCGCAGAGTACCCCTATAAAAACGAATGTGTGAATTTAATTTGACTGAGCGTTGTAAAGACCCAACGCACCCGTACAAATTATTCTGTTATTATAGCATTTTCCGGGGCTTACTCAAGCTGTCAATAAAAACCTGGATTCAACATAAAAACACGCCATTGAACCCTTACGTGTCATCTTTTTGACATCATTCAACTTACAATCGAACACCCGCATACAACAACAAATCGCGGAAAACTTTGTTAAACGCACCCAACTAAATCGTTTTTTGATGAAAACACATCATAATAAGCACTAAAGCTTGTTTGTTTTCGACACATAGCATCATACTCATCCTGAAAAAAGAACTTCTCGGCTCCAAAGGCAAGCTGAAGCTGATCCAACCAAGTCGCATCAGGATCGTATTTTGCGAAGAACGGTTGTTGTACCCAATCAGGATTACATGCTTGAATAAAGTACAACACAGAAACCTTCTCAGCATTAATCTCCGTCACTCCCTGAATCTCCACCTTACCTGGCCCCGCACTCATCGAAGAACCACGAGCCGTTCGAGCCAAACCAGATACCTGTTGCATGGCTTTACGATAAACCTCCCACGCACGCGCCAGAAGCACCACAAAATAGTGGCGCGCACCCGTATTACGCTCAACAAACATATTAGTACGGAGACCTTTGCATGGTAGACGGTATATTTGACTGCTCTTGGTGATAAAATACTATTTTTAACCAATGAGATGAGTATATATTGAGAGCTTCTCAGATTTTGATGTCGTGCGTCGCACCCACAAAGGAAACTTTCTGAATCAAATTGACCATCTGATTGACTGGGCATTCATCGAAAAAGCGATTGGTCAGCATTATGCGCCTGCAACCGATGTTACGGGTCGCCCAGCCTATCCAGGATGGCTCTTGTTTAAAATGCTGTTGGTTGGTATCTGGCATGGCGACCTCAGTGACGAGGCAGTTGAAGATATGGCTAATGCCAATCTGTACGTCATGCGCTTTCTAGGCTTGTCTTTGGAAGACGATATTCCCGATCATTCGGTTCTGTCTCTTTTCAGAACACGCTTAACAGCTGCCCAGGCATGGGATAATCAAAAAAACTATAATACTGGACATAAAAAATTGAATTAGGTAATTTTAATAGGGCAATTGAAACGACTTTACCCACAATTCATGTGGACAAGTATGTGGATAATTCCCGAATATTGTCGTTAACTTGCACCCCTGCAAAGATATTCCTAGACTGCGCAATATTTACACAACAATGTTGCTTTTAAAAAGCAATTAGTTATATTTTAACCTGGGGCCCACAAGGGTTTTCTGGGAGTCATACTCTTGCCTTGTTCAAACAATATAATCTGTTGAAAATTGTAAAGCTTAATAAGCAGGGGAAATCTCCCTTTATTCTTCCTAATGAAAAACTGTACTTGCGATTCTCAATAAGTTTCTTTGTGTGGACAACGCTGTAAACGAACTCTCGGGACTATAGCGAATACTACTTTCTACCGCTAAACATGCCTAACTGGCTATATATCTATATCTACTTCAACCATCACAATATCTTCTTTGCCTCGGTCAACATCAAAGGAGTTAGAGCACGACGGAACAGATTTGAGCGACCGTACATGCAAAGAAATTGCGCTGCGTGCATTATCAATAATTTGCGCCAATCCTTTACCTGTTGCAAAACACCCTGGTAAACCCGGCACACTAGCAAACCAATCTAGCTCATAATATCCTTTACTTTCTATTACTACCGGATACTCGACTTTCATGATTTACTCCCCTCCCTCTACTTTATCTGTTCAAGGATATAAACAAACTTAAACTGATACAATTTTTGTTCTAAATGGTATAACAATAAGTTCAATAAGATACTTGTTACTATTAATGCATACTAAACGAAAATACAAATAACTACAGTGATATTTAAGGGATTTACATTATTAGGGTCTGTCTCGAAATAGGGCGATATCAAGGTGCGCAGCACATCAATTTGAT
>CAXBGL010000021.1:0-22797 GCA_963975255.1 uncultured Nitrosomonas sp.
ACTTACGTTGAAAGAACCCAAATCGCGAAAGCATGTTTGCGATTTCTTTTCGACCAAAATAATTCATGACGATCGTTTCCATTCTGATCTGACGGCAGTGCTGGATGAAAGCCGCCAGTAACTGTTGGAATGATTTCTGGTCGCGATAGAAAAAGTCCTGAATTCCCGCTGCATGGTCACCATTTCGGCCGGTTTCCCCAATCACATAAACCAGATAGCCCAGTAGCTCCTGCTCACGGTTCTCCAAAGTCATGATCTGGAAGCGAGTCGACGGCTCATGACAAAAACGCCATTCCAGAAATTCGCGCGTGCGCTCGACCATGATAAGATTGTGAGCATGCTTTTCAAAAAGTTGATGAAACCGTTCATCAATCGGTGCGTCATTATTTACTTTAAGACGATGCGACTTGAATGTTCTGGATTCGAGAGAGTAGAGATTAAGTGCCAGATCAATGAGTACTGTCGCTCCTTTTCTGACAAATCTGTTCGAGATTTTATTCTTAAGCTTGTATTCACTGCGCAGCGGTTTGACCCAATGCTGGAAGGTGCCGATTTGTTTGTAGCGACATCGTTTAAAGACCGCCGCCGCAGTTTCCGTCATGCCATACACAAAGTGAAAGTCGGTTTCGGGCAGGTGAGAGATTAAGGCGCGTTGCAGTTTGAGCGCTGCCTGAGCCGATCTGTGTGCTTCATCGATGTTGATTGCTTCAGCCTGACCGACTACAAAGGACTGGCCGCCATAGTTCATGCGCCTTCGCAACAGGCCAGTAGAACCAATAAGTTTACCGACTGATTCTTCCCGGGCCAGCCAGCAGAGGTTTTCACCAAATGGATTCTGCCGTTGAGACCAGTTAAACCACTGAGGGTCGTTTTTCTGAAAATTCCGATTGATCAAGGAAATCAGTTCTTTCTGATCGTCACTCGGTTTGGCCTGGGTGATAGAGTAGCCCATGTTATTTCAGCCCGTTTCTGGAAATGAAAAGTGCAATTATTCCTTAGACAGTCGTTGGTGAAGTCTAGGTCTCGGGGACATAAAGTCAAATTAGCTCTGATCAAGATGATTTATGGTCTAGTTTGCATACTATTTCTCTCTTTGAAGTTGGCTTTCAATTTAGACGGTAGAAATCAACTGGAACATGGGGTCAAACAGGAGCACATCTTCTGTGACAAACTCTCGGGCACTAAAACTGATCGACCGTTTTTATTGCTTTGCCAAGTAAATTTGCGACGTGGAAATACTCTCCTTGTTTGGAAGCTAGGCTGACTGAGACGACCACTACGTTATCTCGCAACTATGATCGAAGAGCTGAAGGAACGAGAAATCGGATTTCGTTCGATTAGTGTCGGTATCATCGATACAACAACACCTTCATGAGAACTGGTCTTTCACGTCTTCTCTGCTCTCGATCAATTCGAGCAGCGACTTATACAAGAGACAACTAAATCCGGCTTGGCTGCAGGGGATGACGATACTGCTACATTAAACGCCGCACAAGCGGTGACCGGACACCTGATAATTGATCGTTGCTATTAAAGCAGTCGATTCAGGAACTGAGCGAGCGCCGAACTGTAGAGTGCCGCATCGTAATTTGATCGCGAATTCCACGCCGCTTCGCGCAATTTCGCAACCAGCGAACGGTCAGCAAGCGTCTGTGCGAGTTCGTCTGCCGTGTCGAACTCTAACAGGGGGTAATCCCTCAGGTAGCTCTTGATGGCACCATAACCCTGCCTCGGAATTGCCACGGGAACCCCCGCAGCCACGCTGGTGATTAATCGGTCGGGAATTGTCAGGTAGAAACGGTCGTCGCGTGCACATCCCTGAGTGTTATACGCGATCAGACTCGCATCAAATTCACCAATTTTGTCGATCAATTCTCGCATCGGAAGTGGTGAGAAATGGCGGCGATGCGGGTGACCATCATCCGTCTCGGGCGACCGGGCATGGTGTAAATCAATGCCCGTACCGAGGATACTGTTCATTAACGGACGCACGTCGTCGGCCGTAGTGGCTGTGGGACTGCTCATGTCTGTTCGCCCGACGAAAATCAAACTCGGACTCGCCGCCGTGCGACGCAGTTCGCAAGTCGCCTGAAAGCTTCGAGGCCAGCAGGGAGGGATGACGACCGATGGAGGAAAGCCGGTGCGAAAGACTCGGCCACGCACATACCCCTCGGTCAGGTCCGACGGAAACACGATTCCATCCAGAAATCGGGCGGCCCTTCGCAGATAAAAGTCCTGCCGGAGAATTCCACCATGTGACAAGGCCAGAGGGTAACATAGCAGCAGTAATACCACTTTGACATCCGGACGGGCCTTTTTTATCGCCAGCAAATCAGGCAGTGGCAGTGTTCCCCAGTAGCCGATGACAATTTTTGATTGAGTTTCGTCAAGCGTGGACAGTACGGAATTCAGATATGCGGAGTCACTGGTTCCCCATATCTGATCTGTCAGTCGAGAAAATTTCGATCTCCAATTTCTCCGGTTCTTCGTGGCACTTTGGGAATCCGGTAGAGTTCCAAAGCCGGCCACATGACCGTGCAGCATGGTCTGCAGGCTGTCGGTGTGTTCGCACTGCGAGTCGGTACCGAGTATTGTAACAATAGTTCGCAGTAGTGAAGAACAGCCGCTCATGAGATCACGCTGAGTTGATTTAGTGTGCGGAATAAATAAACGCAGCCAAGCTCCCTTTGAATTAAAGGTCCGCCCTCCCTATCGATTGCAATTTCTCCACCATCGCCTGCTCCTTCCATAGCCAATGCAAGATGGGTAGCAGTTTGATAGCGGGCTTCGCTCACTCTAACGTTGTAGAACACGGTGGTGGCCCCGAACAACCAGCCCAGAATAAAGATTTCCAGCGCACCCACGATCATTTCCCACCGTGGCATGTCCCAACGCATGATTATCTCCCGCTCAGTCTTGCTGCTTGAGGTGTCCATCGTCACCGTGCCGGTGTCCGCGCATCATGAATAAATGGCACGAGAACATAAGAACAACAAAGACAAACATCGTCACACCTTCGCCGACGCCGAACAAAGTTAGAATTAAAATCAGCAAGAACGGCAGCACACAGCCTATCAGCATGTGGACGAAATGTTTCATAATACCTCACCCTCGTCGGTCATTCTTGCTGAATCTTACAAGCGCAGCCAACTATAGCGGTGATTAAAATAGTACTTATGTCTCGGCTACTCTTTTTTCAACTTAGCGAGATATTCATCGAGATTGCTGAGCAGCTTATCTTTGCAGCCATCACAGCAAATCCATACTGGCTGACCGTTAGCATCGACTTTTTGAGGTGGTCCCATCACACCGAGCATCTTACCTGAGACAGGACAAACATGCTGCTTCTCTGCTGAAGCTGCGTCTTCAGTAGACAATTTCGAAAGTGCGACGTTCATTTTTTCCATGTCAGTTTGTCCGTTCATACCCTGGTGGCTGTGGTCGACGTGGCCATCGCTGGTAGAAGGAGAGCTTGAGTCAGTTGGTTGAGTACGATCAGAACCACAACCAAATAGGAAAATTGAAATAAATATGACTGACAAGAGACTAAAAGGAACCATGTATTTCATCAAAATCCTCGTATATCTTAGAAACAAAAACAACCATGTCCACATAACGACTTTGCAGCACCTTGTTTTAGATGCACAATCACTATAGTTTCTTCATGAAAATGAAATTCTTTTTCGAGATGATTTACGAATAGAATTTCTGTCAGATCAACGGACCTGACTTATCAGTAAAGATCGGAAGTCTCCTTAGCCTCATATTAATTTGACGAATATTATGAAACAGTACATCAATACTCGTAGTTGTTCTGAACCAAATGGTATGCTACGCTGCTCTAGAGAAAATACATCTCATCATTAATGATCAGACATTATCGTGAATTTGCTTAGAATCAGGGTAAATCAAAGATGCAACCTTTTGTTTCATGCTCATTTTTTGAAATCCCATGAAGAAACTTACTTGCCGTGGCATCTAAAAACACAACAACATCGAAGTATGTTAGCGATGCGACTGAAATTGACGCTGGCCTATTAGAAAGATGTCGTTCAAAAGAACGTGGTGCACAACAGTACCTATACGAGTTGTGTCATCGGCAAGTTTACCGGCTCATGGTTCGCACCGTTGGATTACAAGATGCGGGAGATGTAACTCAACAAGTTTTTCTACAATTATTTCGTAAGATTGACCAGTTTGAATCTCAATCGAAGTTCGAAACTTGGCTTTATCGACTTGCCATAAATGAAGGACTTCAACACCTTAGAAAAGGACGTCGTTGGAATTTTCAAAATCTCTCACACGAACCGATGAGCCAACATAATCCCGAATCTGAACGTATAGATCATAAGGAACTATTGGAAGTAGCTCTGTCAAGAATCGAGCCAGAGTTGCTTTCAATCTTCGTACTCCGTGAAGTTCAAGGTCTGTCATATCGCGAAATCGCTGAAGTCATGGAAATTCCAGAAGGAACCGTTGGATCACGGCTGAATCGCGCACGACGCGAATTACAGCAGCAACTTGCTGATCTGGGTTGGGAGCCGTAACATGAATTGTTCCGAAGTTCAAGAATTACTTTCCGCCTACTATGATGGCGAGTTAGCAGATGACCAAAGGGACCGCGTGTCGGCACACATCGGCACTTGCACAAAATGTGCAGGAGAACTTACTGGGTTCGAAAAACTCTCGCGAATTGCCAGCGTTCTCAGCGAGCCTGTGCCAACTCAACAAATTTGGAGTCAAATCAATCAGAAATTAGACGAGCAGTCTATCTGCGAAAATCCCATTCTCAAACCGGATCATAATGATCGACGGCTTTCGTTCTCGGTTCCTAAGTTGTTTGTATTGGCAGCAACAATCCTCACTGCTGTTGGAATCAGCTGGTTCACTTATCAGTCATGGTTTACTCATGGTAATCATGTTCATTTTACAGCAGTGTTCAGTCATTATCTTGACGAATTTGTCCACGATCCTGATGCGGCTCAACAGATTCTGCTTGGGAAGTACGAGAACAAGCTCATTGACCCTAATCGAGCGGTCGAGCAAATAGGCTACCGGCCATCCGTTGCCAACGGTCTGCCCGCTGAATATACCCTTGAGTCAACTCATGTCATCAAGATGCCGTGTTGCACTTGTGTACAATCTATTTGCAAACGAAACGATGGCAGTAAAATGGCTATTTTTGAGCATGACGATAAAGAAACTAAAGAATGGTTTGGAGACAGGCCCAATATTTCAGTCTATTGTAAAGATAAGCAATGCTGTCTGGTTGAATTAGATAAACAAATCGCTGCCAGTTGGAAACAAGGGTCGCGTCACATCACATTGGTTGGGGTACGGGACGTTGCTGAAGTCAACGAAATCATTTCATGGTTGAATGAGAAAAAACAGCCCGTTCTAAATTGATGAATCAAATTCGTATATTTCTTAAAAGACAAACAAAGAGAAACACAAACAGACTTGTGAATGTATAAGTTTCGATGGTCAAATCTCGAGCGAAAGAAAGCATAAACCTTATTGGCTATCCTATGTTTGAACAAATAATACCCGTTTGTCATGATGAATGAAGGCCGATTATGAATGATTCATTTCAAGGAAATTGGTGGAGTCGCATCTATGGCAAACATACTGGCAAGTTATGGATAGGGCAGGCAGCCGTTCTACTAATAATCGGCTTCAGCATTGCATGGTCAATGAAAGATAGTTCATCGACGGTCAATTCAGCCAAATCCAGTGAGACTCATACAGAGCACAAAAATGTGTCTCAAATCTGGACATGTTCGATGCACCCCCAGATTCGCCGTGATGGTCCAGGTAAGTGTCCTATCTGCGGTATGGAATTGGTGCCTGTCACGACATCAGCAGGCGGCATACGGACGATTAAAATCAGCCCCACTGCGCGGAAGTTGATGAGAATCGAGACTACACCTGTCGAGCGACGTTATGTTACAGCAGAAATACGTATGGTCGGAAAAGTCGAATATGACGAAACAAAACTCTCATATATCACGGCATGGGTTTCCGGCCGCCTCGACCGGCTGTATGTCGATTTTACTGGTATCGAAGTCAAGAAAGGTGATCATCTAGTCTACATTTATAGCGAAGAGTTATATGCTGCTCAAGAGGAGTTAATTCAGGCATTAAAATACAAACGTGATCGCACTTCCTCTTCCACAAAACTCGTACAACCAATTGATCTTGTCGCATCCGCACGTGAAAAACTACGGCTTCTTGGCTTGTCAGCTTCACAGATCAAAGACATTGAACAGCGTGGTGCCCCGACTGATCATATCACCATTTTCTCGCCGATTGGCGGCGTCATAATCGAAAAGCTGCGGCAAGAGGGAGACCGCGTGCGCACTGGAGATCGAATCTATACTGTTGCTGACTTGAATCAGGTGTGGGTTAAACTCGATGCCTACGAATCTGATTTGGTTTGGCTCCACTACGGGCAAAAAGTGGAATTCACAACTGAAGCATACCCAGGCGAGACTTTTACGGGCCGCATTGCGTTTATTGACCCTGTATTAAACAAGGATACCCGAACCGTCAAAGTACGAGTCAATGTGCCTAACAAGGATGGCAAGCTCAAACCAGAAATGTTTGTACGTGCCGTAGTACGTTCACAACTCGCTTCGGGAGGACGCGTGATAGATGAAGATCTTACGGGTAAGTGGATTAGTCCTATGCATCCTGAAATTGTCAAGGACGAACCTGGAAACTGCGATATCTGTGGCATGCCATTAGTTCGGGCCGAGACATTAGGTGACGTTATGGGCAATCCTGAAAACAAACCGAAACCACTTGTCATTCCAGTATCGGCTGCACTCCTCACTGGTACACGAGCAATTGTATATGTTGAAATTCCTACTGCGAAAGAACCTACATTTGAGGGCCGTGAAATTGTGTTAGGCCCGCGTGCAGGTGCGTACTACCTTGTAAGAAACGGACTAAAGGAAGGAGACCTTGTCGTCACCAACGGTAACTTCAAGCTAGACAGCGCTCTGCAAATTTCCGCCAAGCCGTCAATGATGACACCCGAAGGAGGTGGCGGCGGCGGACATGATCATGGTGGCGCAAAGAGCGAGAAAAAAACGCAGCAGGGTGAAACAGCAGGCCAGCAAATGACGTTGCCTTCCCAGTTCCGTTCACAACTTGACGCAGTATTAAATGCGTTCAATAGTGTCACAACGGCTGTTGAAGAAGCCGATTTGGCAAAAATTCGTGCAGCCTTTGATCAGTTGGGAGTGAAGTTGAGTCAAGTCAACAAAAAACAACTGACAGGCCATGTAGAAATGCTTTGGCGTGAATTTTCAATGTTACTATCAAATGACGTAGTTGAAGGACGTGATGTCGCGTCGTTGCAAGATTCTGATCGGATTTATCTTCAACTAAAACGACACATTCAGCGAGCTCGCGAGCAATTCGGTCTGACCCACAGCAACCATCAGCAAGCGATCATCAAGATCGACGTGCCTATCGAGTTTCAGAATCAATTGTTGCCATTGTTAGACACTTACTTTGCACTAGCGAATTCCCTGGCATCGGATAACGAAAAACTTGCATTGGCAACAGGTCCTAAGTTGCGTCAGGTACTCGGTACGATCCAAACATCGCATCTGAATGAGAAAGCATTAACAGTTTGGCAGAAAGAATTTGGCAATCTCAGCAAGATTACAGATCAAGTCATCGAGGCTAAAGACATTAAATCGATGAGAGAAGCGTTCACTTTACTTTCAGAAGAAATCTTGGTCGTTATAAAGACGTTTGAAGTAGGAAATAATCGGCCTCTCTACGAACTGCATTGTCCGATGGCATTCAAGGGGCGTGGAGCGATTTGGCTCCAGAATAATGACCAGATCACAAATCCCTATTTCGGAGCCACAATGCTCAAGTGTGCGGATCGAGTCAACTTGATTTCGTTCGACAAGGAAAAACAGGGAGCTCACACCAACCATAAGGGACATAGTCACTAAAAACCGTAGGGCATCCCTGTCCATGAATGTCAACAGGAAAAATGATGGTAACTGATTCCGAAAATCCCAATCTAGTACCTGAGCCGCATTCTTTACTCGACAAGACTATCTGGTTCTGCCTGAATAATAAACTGGTTGTCTTGTTGATGGTGATTGTAATCCTCGTCTGGGGCGCGATGGTGGCTCCATTCGATTGGGACTTGGGTAGCCTACCACGCGATCCAGTGCCGGTAGATGCAATTCCTGACATTGGCGAGAACCAGCAAATCGTTTTCACGCAGTGGATGGGGCGTTCACCTCAAGATGTCGAAGACCAAATAGGGTATCCGCTCACAGTTGCCTTGCTCGGCCTCCCCGAGGTCAAGACGATCCGTAGTTACTCGATGTTTGGTTTCTCCACGATCTATGTGATCTTCAACGAAAAAGCCGAGTTCTATTGGTCTCGTACGCGAGTACTGGAGAAGCTCAACAGTTTACCCACAGGGACGCTCCCTGAAAGCGTTCAACCAACACTAGGACCTGACGCAACCGCCCTCGGTCAGATTTTTTGGTATACGCTCGAAGGATACGATCCGGATGGAAACGTTGTAGGAGGCTGGGACCTGCACGAGTTGAGAACCACACAAGATTGGTATGTTCGTTACGCACTGAATTCAGCGGAAGGTATTAGTGAAGTCGCTTCGATTGGTGGATTTGTCCAGGAATATCAAATTGACGTTGACCCCGACGCCATGCGAGCAAATAAAGTAAGTCTGGGAGAAGTATTTAATGCCGTTCGTATGACGAACGTAGATGTCGGCGCACGTACGATCGAGTTGAATAAAGCGGAATACGTCGTTCGTGGCTTGGGTTTTATTAAGCAAGTTGAAGACCTTGAAAAAACGGTTCTCAAAGTTCATGACAACGTCCCCATCACGATCAAGGACGTTGCGAAAGTGACTTTGGGGCCAGCGCTTCGGCGTGGTGCGCTCGATAAAGAAGGTGCAGAAGTTGTTGGCGGCGTATGCGTTGTCCGCTATGGTTACAACCCCCTGGAAGCGATCAAGAATGTCAAGAAAATGATCGCCGAGGTATCACCGGGGCTGCCGTCGAAGGTATTGATCGACTTCAAGAAGACAACGCGTAAGGAAATCACACAGTACGCCAAATCACATAGCTTCGATGCCTATGAAAACGACCTACTGAACTATAAAGCATGGGTTCAGCATTTGCGTTCCCTGGACCGCAACAAGCGACCCGAGTGGGCTACGATCAGTCAGATCACTGTTGTCCCTTTCTATGACCGCACTGGATTGATCTATGAGACGCTTGGGACACTGAATACTGCGCTGACTGAAGAAATTCTAGTAACGATCATCGTCATTCTGATCAGCGTCATGCACCTGCGAAGTTCTGTGTTAATCAGTGCCCTGTTACCACTCGCCGTACTGATGTGTTTCATCGGGATGAAAACCTTCGGCGTAGACGCGAATATTGTTGCACTTTCTGGTATCGCCATCGCCATTGGCACAATGGTCGACATGGGGATTATTCTCTGTGAGAATATTCTCAAACATCTGGAAGAAGCTGATCCAGAAGAAGACCGATTGAAAGTCATTTTTAATGCGTCGCGCGAAGTGGCAGGCGCAGTGTTGACGGCTGTCTCCACGACCATCATCAGCTTCTTGCCGGTATTTACGATGATCGGTGCTGAAGGCAAACTATTCAAACCATTGGCGTTTACCAAGACTTTTGCTTTGATTGCATCAGTCATTGTAGCCTTAACGATTATTCCACCAGTCGCTCACGTATTGTTTACGGGGCGCTTACGTTCTGAAGCACTCAGGCGGTATCTCCACTGGAGTGTGATCATAGTTGGTATGGTTACCCTTCTGCTCGCTATTCTAGCCGCTATGCCTATGAGTTCAGACAGCTCGATAACTTACTTTTCTATTCCGTGGTGGGTCGGAGCTATTGTAATGGCATTAGGCACGTACAAACTGCTGGAATCCCGGATACCTAAAAGTCTGCATCAGTTTGGTCCCTGGTCCGCGAATGGCGTTGCTGTGGTAGTGGTGGGGCTGATTTTGACCGATCACTGGCTTCCGTTAGGACCGGACAAGGGTTTTGTTCGGAACCTGATATTCGTTGTCCTGTTGATTGGTGGTTTGCTGGCGTTCTTCCAAATCTTTCAGCGATTCATCTACGAACCGCTGCTGCGCTGGTGTCTAAGAAACAAGGCACTCTTTCTAATGATCCCCATTGTGATACTGATGCTTGGAAGCTGCGTCTGGTTGGGATTTGATCGTGTTTTCGGGTTTTTCCCCGCGCCGATTCGTAACTCGACTCCTTGGAAAGCGGTCGCCAATACATTGCCAGGGCTAGGCAAAGAATTTATGCCCCCTCTAGACGAAGGATCGTTCCTTTACATGCCAACCACGATGCCGCATGCATCAATCGGCGAGGCAATGGACGTGCTTCAACTTCAAGACCGCCTGTTGATTTCGATCCCGGAAGTAGAATCTGTTGTCGGCAAGGTAGGCCGTGTGGACAGTCCGCTTGATCCCGCCCCCATCTCGATGATCGAAACAGTCATCACATACAAGTCTGAATATGTAACGAATAAGGAAGGGCATCGTCTTAAGTTCCGTTATGATGATACCAAGAGCGATTTCATTCGGGACGAAAAAGGGAATCTTATTGAAGACCCCAACGGACGAGCATTCCGTCAATGGCGTGACCACATTCGCTCTCCCAACGATATCTGGAAGGAGATCACCGCTGCGGCAGATTTGCCAGGCACAACATCTGCACCGAAGTTGCAGCCGATAGCTGCGCGAATTGTGATGCTGCAGAGTGGTATGAGAGCGCCGATGGGTCTCAAGGTGAAAGGCCCTGATTTAGAAACGATCGAGCGAGTAGCGCTTGATATCGAACAACTTCTGAAAAAAGTACCCTCTGTAGAGGCATCAGCTGTAATTGCAGATCGAATTGTTGGCAAACCATACCTGGAAATCGATATCGACCGCGATGCTATAAAACGATATGGTTTGCACATCCGCACTGTACAGGATGTGATTGAAGTTGCCATCGGTGGGCAGAAAATCACGACGACAGTGGAGGGCCGCGAACGTTACCCAGTGAGAGTACGTTACGCACGTGAGCTACGCGACGAGATCGAGACACTTGACCGTATACTCGTACCTACACCGGCAGGACAGCAAATTCCACTCGAACAACTCGCCAAAATTCGTTACACGCGCGGTCCGCAGACCATCAAGAGCGAAGACACGTTTTTGTTAGGCTATGTGTTGTTCGACATGAAGCCTGGTAATGCCGAGGTCGATGTAGTTGAAGAATGCCAACGCTACTTAAAACAAAAGATTGATGATGGTACATTGGTTCTTCCGCCGGGAGTCAGTTACGCTTTTGCGGGTAGCTATGAAAATCAAATTCGCTCGCAAAAAACACTGATGGTCGTTTTGCCTTTAGCTCTGTTTGTCATCTTTTTGATCTTGTATTTTCAATTTCGCTCGGTCATCACCACTTCACTTGTATTCAGCGGTATCATGATTGCCTGGTCTGGCGGATTTATCATGCTTTGGCTGTATGGCCAATCATGGTTTTTAGATTTCAATCTATTCGACACCAATATGCGGACTCTGTTCCAAGTTCACCAAATCAATCTAAGCGTCGCAGTCTGGGTCGGCTTCTTGGCATTATTTGGGATTGCGTCCGACGATGGCGTGGTAATCACATCCTATCTCGATCAAAGTTTTCGAAAACGACGCATCAGCTCCGTCAAAGAAGCGCGTGATGCAACTCTCGCAGCTGGCGTGCGTCGCGTCCGACCATGCTTGATGACAACCGCGACAACGATCCTGGCCTTGATCCCTGTGCTTACATCCACGGGCCGTGGCTCTGACATTATGGTTCCGATGGCGATACCCAGCTTTGGTGGCATGCTGATCGAAGTCATGACGATGCTGGTCGTGCCCGTGCTCTATTGCAGTGTGATGGAATGGAAACTTAAGCTGGGAATCGAAGACCCGCGTTTTGAGGAAGATGCAAAAGCGTAACCTTCGACGAAGCTGTTTAAAACAGCAATTGCTTATCAATGCTTTTCTATTACGCGGTTTATACTCAGATGAAATTCTAATATTTATCGAGTTGTAATCCCACTTCTCGTGGAATGTCCCCTTTGTTTTTCGTCGATATTTGAATAGCACTCTCTTTTTTCGAAGTGTGAATATAGCAAATTATTCGATTTAGCCTTGACCCTGTAGTATGGTACAGGCTCGATAATATCTATAGATGAAGGAAACAACCATGAAACTACTAACAATCGGAAAGGTAGCCGAGCAGGCTGGAGTCGGTATTGAAACCGTTAGATTCTACGAGCGCGAAGGCTTGTTAGAGAAACCAACCCGCTCTGCATCGGGTTACCGACAGTTCAATGTTGATGTTGTCAAACGACTCACGTTTATTAGCCGGGCCAAGGAACTTGGATTTACGTTGAAAGAAATCAAGGAACTCCTATCGTTGCGAGTGGATTCAGAAATCTGTTGTGAGGATGTAAAGGCCAAAGTTGACGTGAAGATAGCCGACATCGAAAGCAAAGTTGCTACTCTCCACAAGATCAAGAAAGCCCTGGTTCGACTTTCCACGGCGTGTGGAAAGAGAAAGCAGACAGCCGAATGCGCCATTTTAGAAGCACTTGACGGTAGAAAGTCAACACTAACTCGAAAAGAATGACTATGGAACTCACTATGTCCAGGACAGCCACTTGCCCAGAATGTGGCGGCAAAAGCAAAGGAGTAAAACCACTCACACTTAGGGCGTTGCTCAAGAATGAATTCGTGAGCAACGTTGATGACGTGGAATACAAATTTTGTAATGCCACTGGGTGCAGTGTCGTTTATTTCGCCGACAGCCAGACTTTCACAAAAGATCAGCTCAAAGTACCAGTGGGAGTGAAAGAGACGCGCGGCGCACGGCCTTTGTGCTACTGCTTTGGATATTCTATAGCCACGATCAAAAAGGAACTTGAAACAAAAGGCCGGTCGGATGCTCTAGACGACATTCGGAAGAAGATGAATAATCCTGGTTGCCGATGTAAAACCGAGAATCCAGCGGGCGCATGCTGTCTTGGCAGTGTTACTAAAGGTATCGCCATTGCCACATCAGAATTAGACAAATCATCCAGCAAGTCGAATAGAGCGGATACCATAACAAAAGTAGGAACGATCCTATCTGCGATTATGGCATCCAGTTGTTGTTGGTTGCCTTTGCTATTGATTTTGTTCGGTTTTTCAGGTGCGGGGATTGCTGGCGTTTTAGAATCATACCGGCCAGTATTCAGCACTTTGACAATCGTTTTTTTGACGGCAGCATTTTATTTTACTTACTGGCCCAAGCAGACGGTCATGGGTGGCGCCTATTGTATCACCGATTGTTGCTCTAACTCCGGCACCTCGAAACGTAATCGATTTAATATGATGTCCATGAACAAAATCATGTTGTGGGCCGTGACGGTTGTTGCCGTTGTGTTTATGTTGTTCCCGAATTACGTGGGTTTCATCTTGGCCAGGAGAGAAAGCGACGAGGTAATCACATCAAGTAACCCACTCATCAAAACGACCTTCGTAGCCATCGAAGGAATGCACTGCGAAGGTTGTGCTGCGATTGCTGAGAAGTCGATTATGGATGTGCCGGGAGTGTTAGCAGTAAAAGTGGACTATACCGGGAAATATGCAAACATCGCTACAGAATCATGCTGTAGTTTTCCAAATGAAGACATCCTGAATGCAATACAAACCGCCGGTTATACCGGCAAAATTCCAAAAGCAGTTGAAAACAATTAACTCTGTTCGTCTGTTTGCAGGTATGTAGCCTGCCAGATGGTCGAACGCTTTGTAAAATGGAGGTTGTCATGAGAAATAAATGGTTGTGGGCGGCGTTAATTGCATTACCTTTGGGGGTTGGTGGTTTAGTCTATACTGATGTGCGCGCCAACGCTGACACTCAAAGCAACAGTGCCGATTTTGTCTGCCCAATCACGGGTGAGGAACTTCCTTGCCCCAAGTGTTGTCCACTCAATTGAGTGAGGAAAGATCGTCGGCAAAAGCGATTCCCGATGTAATGAATCATCGGGAATCGTTTGCTGTCGTTTCATAACTCGCTATATCCAGTGACAAACTACCTCAAAATGTTCATTTATATTAGAACCCTTTAATACGATCATGTTCATCTGCCTATCTGGACTGAGATAATTCTAAGAGTCGTTCTGTTTCGCGTGCGATCATGTGTTCTTCGCGAGTTTGAATGAGTAAAATGCGACCTGCTGACTGGATTGTTGCGAGATCACAATCCGCATGAGCACTTTGATTTTTGACCTCGTCAAGTTTCAGCCCAAGAAATGGTAGTTTGTCACATACGCAGCTTCGCAACAGCGGAGAATGTTCACCGATACCGGCAGTAAAGACTAAGCCATCGATGCCTCCCAGCAAAACCGCAAGAGAACCAATGGTTGACTGGATTCGCTCTGTAAACATTTTCATCGCCAGTTGAGCGCGTTCGTTTTTGGCTTGGGATGCCTGTTCAATTTGGCGAAAGTCAGAGGAAATTCCCGACACTCCAAGCAAACCAGATTGATGATTCAAACTTTGATCGAGCTGCTCAGGATCGAAGTCTTTTTGTTTCATCAAGTAAATCAAGATTCCAGGATCGATCGAGCCGCTGCGGGTACCCATCATTAACCCTTCCAGCGGTGTGAACCCCATCGTTGTAGCCAAAGGGCGTCCGCCATGCACGGCAGTCGCAGAGCAGCCGTTGCCTAGATGACATATTACCAATCGAAGAGAATTGTCGTATTGCCGACCAAGCACTTCTGCGGCACGTGTCGAACAGTATTGATGGCTGATCCCGTGAAAGCCAAATCGACGAATACCGTATTGTTCATACCATTCGTAAGGGATTGGATAAACATAAGCACTCGGCGGCAAATCAGCAAAAAAAGCAGTATCAAACACAGCGACATGCATAGCTTCTGGAAGATATTTTTGTGCTGCTTTAATCGTCATCAATGCTGGTGGATTGTGTAGCGGGGCGAGTTTGGAGACTTGTTCTAACGATTGAAGAACCTGTTCGTTAATGAGCGTTGGCTGGCAGAAATATGTACCGCCGTGAACGATGCGATGACCGACAGCTCGAATCGATTCGCCCAGGTTGATGTCTGCCAACACATGCAGAATCCATTTAACGGCCTCATGATTATTCGAAATATCCGAATGAGATTGCGTTTGACTCGCTGCTTGAGTTTGTAATTCTAATATGACTTTTTCAGATTGAGTTTGCCAATCTATCACACCTCTGGCAAGTTGTTCGTGAGCCAGTTCATCGAACAGAGCGAATTTGAGCGTACTAGATCCGGCATTCAGCACGAGAATCGACATTGAATCAACCTCACTGTTCCCCTCCCGGCCAAGTCCAGTTTTGAACTTCCGGCATATCTTCACCATATTCGGAGATGTAATGTTTGTGTTCGATTAGTTTGTCTCGAACGGCTTGTTTTAAGTAGGCTGCTTTAGCGCCGAGATTCGGCACACGGTCGATTACATCTTGAACAAGATGAAAGCGGTCGAGATCATTCAGAACAACCATGTCAAACGGTGTGGTTGTTGTCCCTTCTTCTTTGTAACCGCGAACATGAAGATTTTTGTGATTCGTTCTGCGATACGTTAATCGATGGATCAACCAGGGATAGCCATGGAACGCAAAGATGATAGGTTTGTCGGTCGTAAACAGACTATCGAAGTCCTTATCAGAGAGTGCATGTGGATGTTCCCGGGGAGATTGGAGCTTCATCAAATTGACGACGTTAATCACGCGTACCTTCAACACAGGTAATTCTTGACGAAGGATATCGACGGCGGCCAACGTTTCGAGTGTGGGTACATCGCCACAACACCCTAAAACAACATCGGGTTCGCTTCCCTGGTCACTACTCGCCCAATCCCAAATACTGATTCCCGCCGTCGTATGCTTGATAGCTTGATCCATCGAGAGCCACTGTGGCGAGGGTTGTTTACCAGCTACAATCACGTTTACATAATCACGACTACGCAGGCAATGGTCTGTGACGGAGAGCAGACAGTTTGCATCTGGTGGCAGATAGACACGAATGATCTCAGCTTTTTTGTTAACAACATGGTCGATGAAACCGGGATCTTGATGACTAAATCCGTTGTGATCCTGCCGCCAGACGTGTGATGACAACAAATAGTTAAGGGATGCGATAGGTCGCCGCCAGGGAATTTCCTTGGAGACCTTGAGCCACTTCGCGTGCTGGTTAAACATCGAATCGATAATGTGGATGAACGCCTCGTAGCAATTGAAAAAACCATGCCGCCCAGTCAGCAGATAGCCTTCCAACCAACCCTGGCACTGGTGCTCGGAAAGCATTTCCATCACACGGCCGTTTGGTGAAAGGTGATCATCAGTGGGCAATATCTCGCCCATAAAACTACGTTCCGCGACATCAAATACGTCTGCCCAGCGATTTGAGGCGTTCTCATCTGGACTGAAGATGCGAAAGTTTTGTGACTCAAGATTGAGATTCATCACATCACGGATAAACTTGCCTTGCACGCGCGTTGCTTCGGCTGTGACACTTCCCGGATACGAGACCTCAACGGCATAGTCTCTAAAGTCAGGAAGTCGCAAGCTCTTCAACAGTACCCCGCCATTTGCATGTAGGTTTGCTCCCATCCGCCGCTCGCCTCTCGGCGCAAGATCTGCGATCTCCGTTCTGAGACAACCACTCTCATCAAACAATTGCTCAGGCTTGTAACTCTGCATCCACTGTTCTAGTAACTTCAAGTGATCCGGATTCTCGTGCATCTGTCCTAAAGGTACCTGGTGGCTACGCCAACTGTCTTCAACCGGTAGACCATCGACTTCCTTGGGGCAGGTCCAACCTTTGGGCGTTCGCAGTACAATCATCGGCCAGAGGGGACGAGTGGAATCCTGGTCCTGTCGCGCATTGGATTGAATATGTTGAATCTCTTGAGTGACTTGATCCATTGTCGCAGCCATAAGCTGGTGCATCTCTTGGGGATCGTGACCTTCGACATAATACGGATTGTATCCGTAACCTCGCATAAGATGATCCAGTTCCTCATGACTGATACGGGCCAAAACAGTTGGATTCGCGATTTTGTAACCGTTCAAATGCAGGATCGGCAAAACAACTCCGTCACGCTCTGGATTCAGGAACTTGTTGGAATGCCAGCTTGTGGCGAGTGGACCTGTTTCTGCCTCGCCATCACCAATCACACAGGCCACGATCAGGTCTGGATTATCGAATGCTGCCCCATAAGCGTGCGATAATGCATAACCCAATTCACCACCTTCGTGGATACTGCCGGGCGTCTCGGGGGCTACGTGGCTGGGGATACCACCGGGAAAACTAAACTGTTTAAACAGTCGCTCCATTCCCGCTTCATCTTGCGTGATATTCGGATAATGTTCGGTATAAGTTCCTTCCAAATAGGTATTCGCTACCAGCCCTGGCCCCCCATGTCCTGGCCCTGTGATGAACATCATGTTGAGATTGTGCTGTTTGATGATCCGGTTTAGATGCACGTAGATAAAATTTAACCCCGGCGTCGTTCCCCAATGTCCAAGCAAGCGCGGTTTGATATGTTCTTTGCATAACGTTTTTTTTAGTAGCGGATTGTTAAATAGATAAATCTGGCCGATCGATAAATAATTTGCCGCTCGCCAATAGGCATCGATGCAATTCAATTCTTGTGTAGAGAGGGAACTCGACATGGTATTTCTCTCAGTTAAATGTTGTTACAAAATTTGCACGGAGTTTGATGATATCGCCACAGTCGATTGTGCTAACACAACAATGCTACGCTGATTGACCCGATAAGAGTCCTTTTCAAAAGGGATTTCTGCCTCGGGATCCACAATATCAATCGGACTGGGGAGTGAAGTGTCAATAACACGGTTCCAGACACTCTCTGTTTCTGCGTGAATAGAAAATAAACGTGGCTTAGTTGAGCCGTTGATCATCACATAAAGATCACGGTCATTAGTGGACGTGCCACGTAAGCAATAAGCCAGGACTTGAGAATCAGCTGACATATTGACTTCTGGTTGTTCTGCGCCAAACCATTGAATGTCGTCACGCCAAAAGGTGGAGTGTCCAAGCAAAGAATGCGATTTACGGAACGCAATCATTCGTTTGAAAAAGCAGAACACCTCTTGGTTTTCTTCAAATCGCCGCCAATCGAGCCAACTTATTTCGTTATCTTGATTGTAAGGATTGTTGTTACCACTTTGCGTTTGCATAAACTCATCACCCATACGAAACATGGGGCTGCCATTCGCCAGCATGAGCAAACAGCAAAAGTTTTTGGTCTGTCGTTTGCGTAAGTTGACGACCTCTTGAGGCACTTGTTCAACGCCTTCCCAGCCGCTATTCCAGCTAAACTCATTCGGCCCATCGTGATTGTTTTGGCTGTTTACATGGTTGTGTTTATGATTATACGAAACGAGGTCATACATCGTAAAACCATCATGCGATGCAACATAGTTCACACTTTGAAAGGGACGAAATGCATGGACTGTATCATCAGGAAATAAGTCGCTACTTCCATATAAACGCGTCATCAGATCGGGAACCAGTCCACAATCTCCTCGTATAAACTGCTGCGCTGTATCACGAAACCGAGCATTCCACTGCATCCAGGTACGCCCTGGAAAGGATGCGCCAAGTTGATACAAACCCGAAGCATCCCATGGTTCAGCGATTAAGCGAACGTTGGCTAAATCCGGATCGCCGGCGATCTGGTCAAAAAGAGGTGGTTGACTTAAATCGATACTTCCATCCGATGTTCGTGAAAATACTGAGGCCAGATCAAATCGAAAACCATCGACATGCATCTCCTTTGCCCAATAGCGCAAGCTATCCACGATCAAACGACGGACCGTAGGAGATGATGTGTTTAAAGTATTGCCTGTGCCACTAAAATTTGCATAGGGTGATTTCAAGTTAGCCGATGCAATATAGTAAGTTGCGTTGTCAATTCCGCGATAACTGTAAGTTGGTCCTTGATCGTCTCCCTCGCAAGTATGGTTATAGACCACATCCAGAATCACTTCAATTCCAGCCTTATGTAACTCACGGACCATCTCACGAAACTGGCTGTGCTGCTCGCATGAAGATTGGTTCGTTGAATATTCATGGTGAGGTGAGAAGAAATTCAGGGGCATGTAGCCCCAATAGTTTTCATCTGATGGGTCGAATTGAAAAACCGGCATCAATTCGATGGCGGTTATCCCAAGCTCTTTAAGATAGGGAATTTTCTCGATGACTCCTGCAAAGGTTCCCCGAGCGTCATCAGTTATGCCGGAGCTTGGATGTTGTGTGAAGCCACGAACATGCATTTCATAGATCACTAAATCGGTTCCATGACGTAGCCGTTGTTCATTTCCCCAATCAAACGGACATCGGCAAACGTCAAGACGGCCCAGCGGTGCAGAACCTCCATTGGGTCCGGGAAGCCTGGCCGCATCACGCTTGAATTTCGCCGGGAAGAAGACGCTTCGTGCGTAGGGATCGAGCAATACCTTCTCGGGATCAAACGCATGCCATGTGTCGGTCACTTTGGCCGCCGGTCCGTCAATTTGGTATGCATAGTATACCGCATCGCCAGCTTCTGAGATGGGCACGCGACAATGCCAGACTGGTCCAGACTTGTTTTTGAATGGATCAAGCTGAAGTGAGTAACATGGAACACGTAATTCATTTCCTAGGTACAACAGCAGAGTAACTTTTGAGGCGTTAACAGTATCAATTGCAAAGTTATATCCCTGCTCTGACTCTAACCATGTAACGCCAAGGGGAGAGGGTGTTCCTTCGGACGTTTCCCACTCCGGCCCCCTAATTGAGGCACTTGAGTCAACAACATTCACGACTGAAGTTCCGCAATGTCGGCAGATTGCTTGAATAGTGCTGTGTAACATTGGCAATCCTTTTTTAGTGTCCCTACCGAACTCGCTCGAATTCAACTTGAAGATTAAGCAGTTCTGATCGCAAACGATCAATTTGCCACTGCAGGTGATGTAGAGGATCCGCTTTAATCTTAGGTTGCTTTGCTCGCTCCAAAGCCAACCGAGCGAGGTCTACCGAAAGTTGCAAACGTTTTACCTCGTCATCACTGACGAGTCCTTCTTGATGTTGGTTGACATCTTTGGCCCACACCAATTGCTGCTCTGCAAGTGTCACATCATTCTCCACGTTTTGAAGATGGGTAGTATGCAAGTCATGGTCTGTTTTTGCCGTTGCGCGTTTGAGCAGCGTTTCCGTATAGTCGACCTGATTCTGCAACCGAATCATCATCAGCTTTGAAGTCAGATTAGGAACTCGTTGATTGGCTTTCACCGCCGTCTTCAAGTCATGTTTGGCAAGTTCCAATTTCTTTTGGAAGAAACGAATATCGACTCCCTCATTGGCAGGTGCTGCATCCAGTGACATGGCAAATGGAACTGGTGTTATCGCGAGTATGAAAGCTAACAACAAAATGGGGACTAGGATACTTCGACGAGACTTGCTAATATCCAGAAGCGCTTGGACCAATGTATTAATTTTTGTCATGGCTATTTCCTTTCAGTTTCGTGGTAGTAACAATGTCTGTTTCCAGATTTGATGCTTCTCTGACACCGATTCTTCTTTGAACTCTAATTTTTTGATCAGTTTCACCCATCACCTCACAACTCAACTAATAAAATTTGATACACCATAAGGTTAGGCTGGCGATCAACCATGGAGAGCCCAGGCGATTTCTACTCGTAGTAAGCCTTCAATACGTATTGTTGTATCATTCGCTGTGTGTTGAAGTAGGGTGCATTCAATGCAATCGTATGAGACATAATTCTCAACCAAGCATCTCTTTGTTCATAATACAGCGGTATCACGACATTTTGGAGCTTTTCGTAAAGTAAATTCCCATCTCGAGCGGAGCAATCAGCCTCTCCCATATCTGAGGATTTGGCATCACCAATTGCCCAACCAGTTACGTCTTCTATACAACCCTCAATCCACCATCCGTCAAGTATACTTAGGCTTGGGACACCATTCAGGGCTGCTTTCATACCACTGGTACCTGAAGCTTCCAATGGTGGCTGTGGCGTATTGAGCCAGACGTCGACGCCAGAGGTGATGAACCGTGCCAAATCCCAATCGTAATTTTCGAGATAAACAATTTTTACCTCGGGAAGTATCGTGTCCTTCAGCCGCATTATCTCCTGAATCAATTGCTTACCTTGCTTGTCGTGTGGATGAGCTTTTCCAGCAAATACAATCTGTACTCTCCCTGTCTGCTCCGCCAAATTCCTCAGTCGAATCGTATCGTGCAGCAACAGATTCGCTCTTTTGTAGGCCGTAGCACGACGCGCAAAACCGAGTGTGAAAGTTTTGATATCGAAAGAGGCTTGCGTACGCACATTGATCTCATCAATGAGATTCTGCTTGGCTGCTTGATGCGCCTTCCAAACTTCAGCAGCCGGAATTGACAACACACCACGAAGGCTGGCGTTGTCTTCGCGCCAGCCGGGTAGGAAGCGATCAAAAAGATTTGCGAATGAAGGTGCGGCCCACGTTTTTAAATGAACTCCATTAGTGATATGGTCGATCGTGTAGTGATGGTCAGTGTCACGTGGCACAAGCATTTTTCTTGAAACCTCGCCGTGCTTCTTCGCGACGCCGTTGACATAATGGCTGAGATTGAGTGCAAGATAGGTCATGTTCAATTCACCGGCACAGCAAAACACTTCGTGATTATCAAAGAGATCGGATCGAGAAAGCGTACGCTGGACTTGATCTATTGGGAACCTGTCATGCCCCGCAGGAACCGGAGTATGAGTCGTGAAAATGCAGCTACGGCGAACCGTTTGCACATCTTCGGTGTAAAAGGTGCTACGACCAGACGATTTTGCGCTTTCATCGAGTAATTCAAGCCCCAGCAGGGCCGCGTGCCCTTCGTTCATATGAAAACGTGCGACATCATTGTAGCCGAGCGCACGTAACACACGTACGCCACCTACTCCCAGCACGACTTCTTGGCAAAGTCGGTAATGACTGTCGCCACCATAAAGATTGTTAGTCAAGGTACGATCCCAGTCCGAGTTTTCTTCCAAATCAGTATCCAGCAAGAGAACCGGAATCACATGTCTGCCGCACCCGGTCACCTCGTGTTTCCAGGCGCGCAGTTGCACGTGACGACCTTCGATGGTCACGTCGGTTCGTATTGGTAGCTCGTGACAATATCGCTCAATATTCCATGGAATTGGACCTTCATGCTGCCATCCGGACGCATCTAAGCTCTGTGAAAAGTACCCCTGGCGATGCAACAGCGTAACGGCGATCATTGAGATGCCGAGATCAGCAGCGGCTCGGAGCGTATCGCCTGCCAGCATTCCAAGACCGCCACTGTATGTCGGTATGTCTGGGTGAAGCGCAATCTCCATCGAAAAGTAAGCAACAGCTGGTCGATTTATCTTATTCATCTATCAATTCACCCGGTAGAAAGACTGTTTTACCGTACTATCATGAATGCAGACTGTTGCTATAACTCCTTCTGCACTACAAGCTCGTTGACAATATGAGTCATACCCTGTATCGAACGAAGCTGTTCCTGAGCGATTTGCTTCAGAAAATAGCTCGAAACAGTCCCTCGAATTACAATAACGCCGTTTTTTTGCTCGCACTGAACTAATTTGAGCAAGGCATACCCACTTGAATGCAATCGCTGCCTCGCAATGGTGGCGA
>CAXBGL010000022.1:0-20228 GCA_963975255.1 uncultured Nitrosomonas sp.
TCCGGCAATGCACAAAATCGTAGCTCCAGACATGATCCCGATGCCGGGGACGTAATCGGACACAGGAGCCGTCGTTGAACCACAGACGACGGCGTTTCGGCTGGTTTTTCCTGATCTCGTAATTCTGGTTTGACCTGTCTAACCCACGATTCGCTGCATTGAAATTGCAATGCTATCTCCCGGGTTGTTAAACCGGCTGCATACGCTTTCAAAACTTCGAGGCGGCGTTCATTGGAATAAATCAACATATGAAATCTTCCATAAAATGAGGTCTCACCAGTCTACCCAACTTACCGCATTCGCGCTAGACTAAAATGTGACGCGCTCTAGTCAACCCGCGATTCAAGACCGTGGGTCTCAAGAGGAGTAGTTGAAAGTTGCAAGCTATCAATTTGAGAAAGCACTTCTCGGAAATCCATTAGCGGCTTTGATCCGCATAGAAGCCACCTTGCTTCGCCATTCGAGTCCAAAATAAGAATTCCATGCCAATTTTCAATCTTGTCACTTCCCAGGAACCTGGCTAATTTTGACCTGACGTCAGAGAGAACTGGAAAGGGAAGAGGTCGATTGCGAAGTGCTTTGCCCATCTCTTCTACAGATTCATCCGATACGGCAATCAAACGTACGCCGCGACTCCGAAAGCGAGATTCTATTTCGACGATTTCGCCTAGCTGTTTGACGCAATGGTAACACCCATGTCCCCGAAAAAGTACAATCACGCAGGGGGATCCCTTCAGTTTGCTGTGCACGATCTTTTTGCCCTCCTGATTTCTGGCATCCCAATGCTCTGCGACTTGCTTCGGCGAATCAAAAGACGTTCTTTGAAACCCATCAGATGCAATGCCGTCAACAGCAAATCCACCGGTGACATAAACAAAACAGATGCAAAAGAGAAAACAAATCGGTAATACATTTGCTCTCCTTGTTGTTTATTTGAGAAGGATCCACTTGGCTACCGATGGTACTCTATCCTGATTGAGGATGAAGAGCATATAGTAACCAGGTGGCGCGATTGAGTTCGGTGAGCCTGCGGGTGCTATTGCCTCAATCGTCCCAGGACCAGTTACAGTGTAAGTCAATGTGATCATCCGCTGCTCGCTGTCAGTCTGATGCGTAACAGCCATAGGTCTCGCAAGTACGATCTTCGAGATAGCCGAAGGATTCGGGGTATCGATTTCAAACGCTGCACCGTGTTCCACTTCCGATCTCATTGAATTAATTACAGGACGATCGCCTCGAAAAAGATACGGCGGTTTAAATACTTCAATGGTGTTATGCCTGCTGACATCACAGCCACCTCTACCGGCACCTCCTGCTGCCATGACTTCACCCGTTGGCAGGAGTATTGCCACAGAGTGGTAATGTCTTGGCCGGGCCAACTCGTCCATCTCGGCAATTGAACCCGTCTTGGGATCATACAATTCGCATCTTCCGCCGTTTGGGGGAGGCTTAGTTCCTGCTTCCATGCCACCACAAATAAATACTGTACCATCGGGCAAGATCACGGCATTGGGGTGCACCCGTCCCTCTAGTAGGGGAAACGCTGGTTCCCAAGTGGGCGAGAATGTACTCAAGTCGATTGTTTGACCAGTCCCACTGGTACCAGCATCTCCACCACCAATTGCAAGTACTCGCACAAATGGACTTGTGGGCTCAAGCAACAAAACTGACATTCCCTTCCGCCGATGATTGTTTTCAAGTGTCGACCACGCCCCCATAGTTCTCGCCGGGTTTGAGAAAGCGAAGATTGCTGTGGGGTCCGCTGACGCGCCACTTGGGCTCTGATTGCAATCACCAAATCCAACGGGAGTATGGAATACTTCCCCGCCAGGCAGCAAATGCAGACCTGGATAGGTCGGTGGAAAGAGCAATTCTCCCACTGGCCCTGTGGCCGTGACAGGTTCAAATTTGTCGGTAACTTCGGAATATATCTCCATGAAATCCGCGACGCCCATTCCGGTAGCACCCGCAGCAACCAGTACCTTGCCAGGCTCGTCTGCCAAGGTAACCAGTGTGGGATACCAGCGTTGGAACGACATATCGTTACTGGTTCGAGTCCATTTGATTGTTTTGGGATCAAATTTCCATCCCTGAATCGAAGATGCGGCTCCCGGATTGCCACCTCCTCCTCCAACTACAAGCAAGCGACCATCAGAAAGAAATGAATGACCACTACAAAAGAGATTTGCAGTTAACCCCGTTCCCGCCTGTTCTCCGTTGATGATTTCGATGGGCGTTGCGACCGCTGGGTCGGGATCCCAAAGAACTGTTCTGTTATTGCTTGGAATGAGCAGAACTTTTCCCGTATGCAACATCGCCGCATGCATGACAGGCTCTTCTTCGTCACCTTCCGCAACGGTTGCAACTTCCCGCCATTCGCCAAACTGGGGTGGACCGAGTGAGTTTAATAGATCTTCAAACCTTTCGGTCTCAGATTCCTTGTAGAGCTTGAGGCAATCTCTAACATCCGTATACCCGTCCAGCGGACGATTCTCCAACATCATTTTCGCAGTAGCCAAGTCATATGCAACCACCCCTTCGTGCCGCCGGTCGTATTTTGGCCTGGCTGCCGATGGACCATGTTCAAATTTGACACGACGTTCCTGGGGCGACTTAGTTAACTCCCTGGGACTTCGCGCTTGGTTGATAAATTTCAACATGCGTCGCTGCATTGAAGGAGACAGTCGCCTAACCATCTTTTCAACGCCCATATCGCCGTCCGTGGCCCCGAGAACGAGATTGCCTCTCATCCCACCATGCTCAATACATACATACGAGATTTCGCTGAGTCCGTCCGGAATGCTCTTGATTTTGGCCTTGAACAACACCTTGTTCGCCATATTAGTTGAAGTGTTGTTCTGTCCCGTTGTGGCATTGAATAACTGTTGACCTTGGACGGCTTCAATCTCAAATACTTGTTTGATAGAATCCCAGTCGTTGAACTGAAGTCCATGTGGTATGCCCTGAGGATCACCGCTTAGCTTGAAAGTAACGTCATCACCCAAGCTCAACTTCACCTCACTAGGATCCCATTGGAATCCGCTCGTTGCCGTGATTTCACAGGAAGCAGCACTAACGAATCCTGGTGTAAGCATGACTTGTGTAACGGCAATAAGTCCCATAATCCAAAACGTTTTTGTACATACTCGTTTTATGGTTCTCTTCATAGTGACATCTCTGGATATCTAGTATTGATCTGCGGTTAAAGTGTGGGCGGTTGCTGCGACGGATCCACTGCACCGTAGCAGTGTCCACACGCTTCATCGGTGTGAAAGTTGAAAAACACGCACAGAAAGTGAAAGGATGGAAATTGCGAAAAATACGACAGGATGGATGAATCGTTGGGTTGAATATTGATCGACTCATTGATCATTCCGCGATAGACCTCCCGCTGTCCCCATCCAAACGACTGGCTTGGTACTAACCGTGTTACACCGTCAGGGCCATGATCTGCAATGATTTGATTCTGCAGAGATTGCTCGAGCAGAGGTAACAAATGGCCGATCCGGAGTCGCAAGTTACGAAATTCGACCGAATTCGTCTGACCAGCTGCTTTTAGCGCAACAAAATCGGAAAGCAGTTGATTGACCCGTTGACTCGAAAAATCCCTGAGAGATAAGAACGGAAACGCTGCGCGTTCGCCTGGACTCATAACCGTAAGCCCCTGCGCGTATGGTCGGAAATCTGGATTGCGAGGTGACTGACTTTCGGTCGTACCCGGAACGAACGCTCCAATTTTAGAACCCCCAATAAATTGATCGCCCAAGCGGCACTCGAATAACGCCAGCGGCTGTTCTCCATCGCCATGACGTTCCTCAGGAAGTCTCCCTGCAGTGCGGTCAGCTGGGTTTACTGGTTGATTGGAAGCGAAGTACGTGTTCGGCCCAAGATTAACCGCTGCGCCGACCATTGGATCTCCGCCTGTGAAACGTTCTTTCGTACCTCCGACTTCACCTTCGACAGCTTTTACAAACACTCCGATCGGCGGAACATGTGAACGTGGTGCAACAGGATTGTGAAACCTAATTACCCGCCCGACCGGTTTTTCAATGCGGTCCGGAACACTGTCTGCGGGCACGAAATCAGGCTCCCCCTCCAATGCCCACATCCAACCACGCCCTGTTCCATCGGGATTGCCCCGTGGATCGTTGTAAAAACCCTGGCCAGTCGCAAACCGCACCTCAAACCGACCATCGAACCATACTCTCGGGTTTGAGATCGCAGTCAAGCTGATCGAACCTTCGAGCACTCCGCCTACCAAAATATTCAGAGTTGTGTCGTTACGAACGAGGCTTGGAGAAATGGCGTGGACAGAAACGGTCGACCCACCTGATCCGACCGTGATGTTGGTTTGAGACAATACTATGCCAGCACCCTGCGCCGACACCTGAATCTCAACATCGACCGTGGTGCCATCATCGGTGGCTAGACCAAGAATCGAGGGAAACACCTGATTGTTGTGAGGTGCAATCAGAAATGCATCCAAGGTGGACGAACCGTTGAGCGTTAAGAGCAATGACATGCTTATATCTTTCTTGAAATCTGATTAGTATTCAGTTGCTATCAGCAATGACCGTTAACTTGCCTTTCATGCTCGGATGCACAAGACTGGAAAAAGGAATCTCTGTTCCCACATCCGCATCGTCAATCCGAACTCGCAGCATGACATCATTCTCCACCTTGGATGCTGTCGGGTTACGTCCCAGCAAATGCATGAACCCGATGTCACCATCCTTGATCACTGCAATGTGCTTCCTGTCTCTTGCCCATGATGTGAAACGTAATCCATGAAATCCCTCCCTGACACGCCATTCAATGATCTGGCCGGCTTTAACATCAAGATTTGCGGCAGGAATCCCGTTCACTATCCAGGATTGCTTTCCATCATCACTAACACCATGAATAGTGTGGTCAGCGTGTGCTGTGTCCTTCTCCAGCACAATCTTCCCCGACATGTCATTACCATGAAGTGAGCAGAAGTAATTAAGCTCGGAGACACCATCAGGAATTGCCTTCACTTTGGCTCGAATCAGTAGTCCGCCGTTGTTATCTTTGTTGATTCCTGTACCGTTTGCGTGAGTTGAGCGAATAGTCCCGGAGAAGTCATGCTGCTTCAATTCGAATCCATCGAGGAATTCAAACACCTGTATCGCATGATCGCCGTTATTGAAGGCAACTCCATGCGTGCTGCCGGTAACCTTGAACTCTACCACGTCACCGGTCTTCAACTTCAATGTGGCTGGAGACCATGCATTTCCGCCGGTTCCCTCGATCACTTTAGGTACGGGTACAGCGCCCTTTTCCAGTTCAATCTTCCCCGACATGTTATTACCGTGAAGTGAGCAGAAGTATTCAAGCTCCGATACACCATCAGGAATTGCCTTCACTTTGGCTCGAATCAGTAGTCCGCCGTTGTCATCTTTGTTGATTCCTGCACCGTTTGCGTGAGTTGAGCGAATAGTTCCAGGGAAGTCATGCTGCTTCAATTCGAATCCATCGAGGAATTCAAACACCTGTATCGCATGATCGCCGTTATTGAAGGCAACTCCATGCGTGCTGCCGGTAACCTTGAACTCTACCACGTCACCGGTCTTCAACTTCAATGTGGCTGGAGACCATGCATTTCCGCCGGTTCCTTCGATCACTTTAGGTTCCTGGCCATTTGATTCCTTCTGCAAAACAGTAATTAAAAGAAAGATTAAAAGAATCAAGGTCGACACGTTTTGGTTGTACCGCATTTTCTGCCCTCTTTGTAAAGTTCTGTTGGGGGTATTACAGTCGTTTCAAAAACGTTTCCTAAATAAATATTCAGCCGATTCTGGATTGAGAAACAACAAGTCTTATGGTGTGATCTCGTAGATTTAGCCATCCAAGCATTTCGTCAGTCGGCATCACCACCTTGCCGGGCTGTACTGCTTCTTCGAGAATAACGATTACCGTGTCACCTGATGGCGGTTGACTATTCGTGACCTTGACCGCTCCGTATTCGACGAAATTCCCGTCGAATACCTCGAACTTGAAGGTTCCCTGCTTTGGAAAATTGAACCGGGCCTGTTGAAAGGCTCCCAGGTTGACATCAATCGTGCTTAGGAAGTTGACTTGCATTGTCATCGCGTTGCACCTTTCTTTACCTGGAAATATTTACCATCCGCAGACTTTGAATAGGCACGCAATTCACCTGCTTTATTCTCAATGATCAACTCAAGTGAATGATCACCATTCAAATCTGCTTTTCCAAATCGTCTGACCGACGCATCGGCAAACGGTGGTTTTGCGTCGAGCACTTGCGCATCCGTACTCGAGAAGCCTCGACCGATCCGGTTCAGGAAAACTGCCCAATTTGAATTACCACAGATCACCAAGTCTGGCATGGAGTCATCGTTCCGGTTTTCCACATCGACCACCCTTGGTTTCTCGATTCCGAAAACGATTTCGCTATCCAGTGTTTGCTGATTGGCATAAGCGTATCCGGGAGGTTCAGCTATAAACCCCTGGTAAGCGATGGTGATGCGTGCGTCTCCTCCACCGCAAAGCACCAAATCAACGCGACCATCGAGATTTAAGTCGGCAGATTTAATAAACGCTCGCTTTTCATCAACTTGTTCGGGAATGACGATTTTTACAGCTGCCGTGAATTTTTTTATTTGCCCCAACAAATCACTGGGATTGCCTGGATCCTGGACATGCGATTTCACTCCGTTGATAATCGCATACCAGGCAGGTTCTGCATTCGCGGTCTCAATCAGTGCGACAACATCATCGTCATCATCGTCATCGAGATCGACTGCAACGGCATAATACCAGGTCACATCTGCCAGATAGGGTGACAGGTGGGATGTCAAGTTTCCGAACCATTTCTCCCAATTGAACCAGACCGGGTCTTCGCCCTTCCTGGGTACGATAAATTCTTGATTGGGTAATTGACTCAGGTTTCCCAGTGAGCGATCCCATTCTTCATCACGTACCGAAGTGATATCAATCGCGCTTGACATCTTAAAGTTCTCTGGAAGTTCCAGTTCCGAGATTGACTTCATTCGTGATGCCGAAGCTAGTTCGATTATACCGAACATGATATTACGACCTTCGGAGGCGCTGACTCGTTCGGCAAAGTATAACGGTCCTCGAAAGTTGTGCACCAGTCGAATCGTAATCATCTCCGTCTCATCTTTTATGACTCTTGTGGCGAGATTTTCTCGACCAAAGACTCGACTTTTTGAAACAGGTGATAACTTTTCGCCATTGAGTATTTTGAATTCTTCCTTAGGATTCACTACACGTCCGATTTCGGTCACATTAGACGGGTTGCGATAAAAAATGACTCCATGTCCTGACATGATCTGTTGAAACTTAATCGTATCCCCTGGAGATGCGAAGATCCGAACAGGATTAGACTCACCCAGACCTGAGCGAGTGTCGCGATAAATCCATTGGGATGTCGTTGCCGTAACCACGTGAACTGTTTCACCGGCGAGCGACTGCGAGATCACCAGGACATGTAATAATGAGATCGCATAACGATACATCGAAAGTCACTCCAAAGAGACAGGTGGATGAGTATTGCTAGCCCAGACAGGCAATGGCTGCAGAATCGAAAAGTTGCTTTCAGTTCGTGGCAGAATAGTAAACAAACCCCATTCCCCTCCCTCGTATTGATCTCCAACATGTGATCCATAGAAGTAACTGCGAGTTTTTACTTTCGCCTCATCAGAGAATGAGTCATCAATCAGAAACTCTGCATTAACGCAAGCAGCCGGTGCTTGCGAAATAGCAGCAATTCGGTTGCTTGCCTGGTCTGCATTGTCCATCCGCCATCGACGTCCACCGATATAGAACGAATGGTTGCCAGCTTGAGCCCCAGATCCAGCTGCATGAACTTGGCGAACCCGAATTTGATCTCCAACGTGCCCTTTGAGATGCGGGGTTCGTGGAGTCCCTGAATCGCCTGCCACCATATAGTTAATTGCAAACTGATCGTCTTGTGCGTGAAACGCGTCTTGGAAGAAAAGCACATACTCACGAAACGCGATACGTTCACTTCGGTCGATGATGATAGCGTGCGGATCAGAAACACCTCTTTTTTCCATCCCATCGGTCCCTGACAGGAAGCGTGTTCCAGGTGGTTCGACAATCAATGCGCCGAATAGCCCGCTGGTTTGGTGCTCGGGATCCGCTGTATCGCGGAGATAACAGATGCCTAGTTCCTGGTCAATCGACCAGACGTAAGTCCTTGCGTCTGCATAGGGAACAATCGAATGCTTATTTCGTCCCAATGCGGTTCCGTCACTCGATGCATCATGCCTCACCAGGCTGGCGTGCAGTGACGTAAGCGGACTGTAAGGTCTGCCAAACGGTCTTGCAGCAGTATCAGGGAATTCCTGCATCATCTCCTGCGGCGTCGGCAAAAGGTTGATTAAACGAACAGAGACTTGACGGGTATTGCTTTCTTCAGGTGCTGCAACTCGCAAAACCAGCGGATGCGGGTGAGCCAGAAATCGTGTTAGAAGTTGTTGACGAAGCTTAAAGACCTTCAAGTCGTTCTTATCGCGGTCTGATTGTTTCTCTGAATCACACCGTGGTTTAATTGAACGAGTTAAGCTAGCAATCTGATCAGCAAGCAACCGTTCCTGATCCGTTTCAAGTGGTACGTAAGCAAGTATGGGGGTAGTTGCATTGGGAGTGGTGCCTGTAGAGACTGGGAGCGAAACTCGTAACGCGGCCACATAAAATTCCGGTTTGTCGACAATGGGTTCTGGAGCTTCCGTGATACCCAAAGACTCCACAAGTGGTGCAGCAACTGCTGGTGCGACATTAGAAGTGAAACCAGGTAGTGGTTGCAATTTTGTTGCACCTCCACTGATACCCAGACTAACCACTCTATCGATTATCAACGATTCAGGCACAGAATTATTAAACGCCTTTGAGAAACCAAGTCGGCTCAGAATCGGCAGATTTCCAGAATCACCGGGGAACACGGCTCTCAGACTGACATCGATAAATGAATCCCCTTTATCTATCTTTTCCTGATTCAATTCCTGAGAGTTATGAGTTGCCTCGTATTCAATTCCAGCGCGGCTGACAAACCGTGTCCCCTTGGGGATCGAGAAAGGAAGTGCGGGATTATTGTTGACAAACAAAAAGAACACTCGCGCAGAACCGCTGGCTTGAACGAGATTATTAGAGTCTGCCGGATCATGAACTCGCCAGATGCCCCACTTGCCTTGATCCACCAGGTCATTGACACCAGTGCTACCATATAGATAGTCGCCAGGCGACGCATTCGCAATGCTGCCATAAGTAAAGGCTTCAGACACACCAGCGATTGCGAAGTCACGGATAGTAGACTTGGGATTATTCTGTTCTGTTTGCCAACGATGACCATGAACCGTCAGCGAATGCAATAAATTCGTCGCACCTCCCTCAACGCGAATCCGTGCAGGGTCATTCGGAAATGCTCGCCAAACGGGAGTGACGGGATCAGCACTGACATGGGAGCTAAACCGCGTCGCTTTGCCCCCCCGCAAGACTGAGTGACCATTATCATAAATGACTTTCAGATTGGAAAAGGGAGGCGTCAGTCCCGGGACAAATTTCCCATCAAAATCGTGATTAAACGTCCGGATCGGTGTGCTTCGAAGATTGATAGATGCACCGATACCCGTTGACCGGTCTTGGAACAGTGGTACGTATTCACGAAACGTGGAGGTTTTTTTCGCGTTATGAATACTGGCGATCGAAACCCCTCGCCCCCAGGAATCAGTACCGTCTCTCATCACTGTTGCGTTTGACTTGCTGATGGTGGTCAGATTAGGTTCTGCAGGATCAGTTTCCTCTTCATAAATTGGCTTTCCGGAGATCGGATCGTGATAGCTGGATCCACTGGGCTCGACGATTGTCGCGCCAAATAATCCATGTGGCAAGCTTGTTTTCAGAAGCGAATGGTCGTGAAAATACACGGTTCCTAACTCAGTATCGCACCACCAACGGTAATGCACTGCTTCTTCAAGTCTACGATCGGGTTCTAGAGGCACGAGTTTCCCGTCAACCAGCTCTAAGGAGGGCCGGATGGAAGTTTCGTAGTTTAGCCCGCCTACTGCGCCATCAGATGACTGCACATCATATTGCACCAGGTGAGTGTGAATGCCCACTTTGCTGTAACCGGCGTTGTCAGCGTCATCGTCTCTTAGAGCACTCCGCAGTGTGACCTCGACAACTTCACCAACGTTGGCACGAAGTACCAATGGTTCGGCCGGCTTGCGCCCAGCGGCAATATCTGCGAAGTCTTCGGCTAAGACAAAGATCTGACCTTTCTCGTCGACACCTGGTGCTACATCGGATGCCGTAAGCGCGCCGGACATGGTGTCGCCATGTACTGTGCATACATACGCGATACGAGAACCCACGGCTAATTCCTTGAGAACTTTCACTCTTAGCAAAAGCTGGCCCTTAACATTCGATGACCCCTTTCTTAATCTTTTTGGATCAGCCGGATCCACGTTTTGGCCAATGGTCTCATTGAAATCAAGGCTATCCGCAGTCTGCTCAACTTGGAAATACTCCTTGTCGTGCGTCCAATTTGTGAATTTAATCCCATGCTTACCAGTCGAATTTTCATTATCTATAATCCACTCGATTGTGTCGCCTGTTCTGATTTTCTGCGTACCAGGTACCCAGCTTGTAGTGCCTTTGCCCGCGGTAATCGTAATCGTTTGCGGGGGCGGAACCCGTTTTTTTCTTCCAAATAAGAAATCCCGATATTCGTCTTCTTCACTTGACAGGGGCTTGCCGTTGGCAGCGTGATAATTGATTGGTAATTCCAATGCGACCAAATCGTAACGGCGAATGGGCGCATCTTCGGGTGCCAGTCCGCTCCCGCTATTACCGCCGCGCGTGCTGTCTGGGTCAGTAGCCTTCACCGTTTTGTTCAAATATGCGGTTCCCTGCCGCCATTCGTCGCGCACAACCGCGACACCACCAGCCTGCTCTGACTTTAATCGCGTCCTTGGTGCAAACGGAGGGCGTCTACCAGCGTGCGGCAGTAAATGAGGATAGGCCAGACGACCATCTTTAGGATTGAATCGCAATCGTGGCCGATCGATTGGGAGATCATCACCCAATGGGTTGGGTTCATTCCGGTGTACACCGATTCCTTCTCCGGCTGTTGGGTATCCGACGCCGAATCTCACATAGCTTTGCGGACGCTCTTTACCAGTATGAAAATCACCAAGATCATATCTCTCACCAAGATAAAGAATTCCCTGACCAGGGACATCTATGGTTTCCCAATCCCATTGATTGGCACGATTGATTTCCGCGCGATGCTCATCATTAACTTCGGCTTTTTTATCAAGTTCAGGAACCCCTTGAGGAGGAAGTTGATTTTCGATGTAGGGAATCAGCTGATTCTGAATATCGGTGATCGGAACACCCGCCAACGGCCCGGCGACGGGTGTTGGCTTCGGAGCTCCTTGTTGAGCAACCATCGCTTGCAAGGTAAGCGAGTCTACAGCAATGGGCGGACGAATTGCTTCGTTCAGTCGATCTGGAAGTGGGGCGAGTGGCGGATAATAAGACACTCCTGGTTCCTGCAACGTGTTATAGACACGTGCATAGGTCCACATTCCCTGGATCACATGGTCAATAATGTGACAGTGCAGTAACGAATCCCCCACAGTCCTTTGTGTTCCCCCTGCGCCACCCTCCATCAAGACGTCAAAAGTCTCTCCCGGACCTAATGTTTGCGAGTCGATACGTGTTGAAGCAGATACCGTTAAATCAGGCTGGTTCGGGTCTTCGGGACGTCCTCGTTTTGATGGACTCGTCAAGTTCGCCGCATCGTCTTTCGCTCCCGCTTCACTAATCCCGGGTTGAAAGCGCCAGCGGTGTGCATGGTGATGGAAGACGTGGAATTCGTTGCCTGCACCACCATGTACAATGCGGTATCGCATGGGGTCTCCGACATAAAATCGCGGGTGCGGTGTCGAAGCATCACCATACGTGTAAGCACTATACGCCATTGAATGATCATTGATCACAAATGGTGATTTCTTGCCCGAGAAAGTTCGGCTACCGAAAATCTCAAGAAATCCTGCATATCGGTAGCTTAGAGCTCTTGGGCTTCCCGTTTCCGCGTCCCTCATTAACTTGTCCCCCAACTCATCGTGGAACATGACAACGTGTTCGCGAAACGCTGGAATCGACTCGTCTTCGTTTACGATGATCGCTGCCCAGCCACTCTTGACTTCGGCATAAGAATCTTCATCCACTTCATAATCACCAAAACCGTTCTCGCTTCCATCTTTGATCTCAAACGTGTATGAGTCCAGATACTTTGAACCTTTCGGTTCGACAATCAGAGCACCAAACAGCCCATGTGATGTCTGTGTTTTCATGCGATGGAGGCTTCCGTTGAGATCCTTCGAATCGATCGGCTTACTGTGAAAATAGTAAGTTCCTTCAGTCGCACGCTCGTTGCCGATTTTGATGACGTAGCGCAGTTGTGGATTGTTATTTCCTGCAGCAACAGGCTCAACACAGTTTTCTCCCACATGACCTACATCACCAGTGTTGTAGGTCGCTCCTTCCACGATCAGGTTTGCCTTCGAGGCACCAGATGAACGATTTACATCCAATCGATTAGTAAAGTCAATGACGATTGTATCACCACAGTTTGCCCGAATGATCAACGGTTCCACAGTGAGTACGGGAACTTTAGGCTCATCAGTCAGTTGTTTGTTTGCATCGAGGTATCTGCCGGTACCAGGGTCCTTGAGAAACAAAGGCGTGCCGTGACCAACTCCGTAGAAAATCGGATCGTGTCCTGCGTTGAAGTATTCGCTTCCAGCACGAACCTTATCAATGTCCTCATCCAATACGAAGATCATTCCGTCATTGTCTCTCGCACCAAACGGTTTGGTGACTCCATTCACCTCTATCCTACGGAAATCCTTACCAAATCGATTATAGACAATAGGCGTGCTGATCGCGGATATACTAAAGTTGGCAGGCGGGTCACCTGGCGATGGCTTGACTACCGAAATACGCAGACCTTCAAATGCATTGTCAGATGGTCCTTCAGTGTCTGGTTGCAGGTCCTCGCTCGCGAACTGTCGTGAAACAAAACTGGTTTTAGCAGACGATTTGATTGGTCTACCCATCATCGGCCCAAACTGTTCATTGAATCGCGTTCGCGCTTTCTCTGCGAAATCTCCTGACAATGCGGCCATATCGATCGCGTTTTTCTGTTTCTCGCAGCACTGATGTTCGTCCTCAGGATTCTTGCTTCCAGGGACACCGCAGCACGGCATTGGTGCTGGTATAAAGCCTTCGAACAGTTTGTCACGAACCCATTTCGAATCTTCTGGCCCGATTCCAGCCATACCCTGCATCATGAGCATGAATTGCTCTGCGGTTTCCCGGTCACGCTTCGGCTTAATGTTTGAGTTGGCGGTCCACTCTTGAGCCCCTTCGTTCCACACACGAATTAGTTCAGTCTGCGTTAGCCCGTCAGCCAAACGTGACTCTTTACCGGCAGCTGTTTTCGTCGCCGACGCGATTGTCGTGGGATCGCCGGCAACAGATGTTGGCGAAAGTTCCGGTACATCGTATTGTATCTTTTCGATTGCAACTGAAGTCGCCAGGCAAGCTGATACAGCAAATGCCATAGCGTAGAGTTTCTTGTGCATAATTAAGTGTTCCAGCTTCATTTGCATCCTCACTCAGATGAAAACAACGCAATTCGTGAACCAGCCTCTTCAGACTGGAATCGTTTACATGCATCACCGTACTCGTCTACTGCACTACCTCCACCGGAATGTCCACAACAAGATCATTACCATGAAAAACCTGAACGGAATCGTAGTCACCATTGACTTTGCTGTAACTGACCGGTTTCCAAACCACGAACTGTGGCCAAATGCCAGGACGTTGATGAAGATGAATTTCCATCAGCAGGATCCTCGGGTTAAACCCCTGCGGTATTCTTGGAAGCAGCACAACATCGACTCCAGGGTTAGGAACCTGCACTTCACCAACAAGATGGAACTGGTCGGGTTTGGGTGGCATCGTGTTATTCCATGCATACCAGTCACGAGTCACAATATTGCTTGTCGAAATGACGCCTGCTTGAGTTTCGTTCGTTCGGCTCAGACTAACCAGATCGCATTCTTCAAGATTAATAGAAGCTTCTCCCAGACGAACGCAGGAAACACGATTGAAATTTGGTACAGCCTGAATCAGAGCGGCAACACTTCCTCCAGCGGATACCTCAACTTGAATCGAACTGCCCTCGGTCGAGATATTGCCTGAGGCCATAGGCGTGCCGTTAACAAACAAACTCGCAAGTGCCCAGGTATTGGGGCATAAACTGCTTTCAACATTTCGCAGGACAATCATTTTCGAATGGGGGCCCTTAATCGAATGTATCAGCAACGCGGATGCTCCTGACTCTCCCACACCACCTCTGGCAACTGAAGTACATGCTCCCGAATCAGCGGACATAAGAGTTACTCCCTATTAAGCGTAACATGATGTGTAATCCAGCTCATTTATCTCTAAAACGTTAAGGGCTTACTTTGCCAACGCTAAGAATTTCTTATGAAGCCAGAGGGAAACCAATGGACATTTCCAGATGATCTCTCCAATATCAAATCGCAAAGTAATTCCAGGAGAGATCATTTAATTTGAAAATTCCTGCTGATTAGAATGAGTTCAGCAGGGAGCCAGCTTGCTTCAGTGCGAATCATTTCATGATTCACCAATATTTTCTCTGCAAGTTTGAGAGTCATTCATACCTCCGCCGCGCGAACCTGAAGTGTAGATATTCCATGTATAGAACAGGAAAAACAGTTGAGGGTAATCGTCTTAAATTCTTACAGAACAAGGGAGATTACTCTCTAGCAAACCGGTATACTGGTGAAATTGTGTATGCTAAATATTGAAGGGGCCATTTTTTCTGTTCCAATTTCAAATCAGAAATCAAACATGGATAAAAACGAAGAGACTCCGGTTTCAAACTGGCTGGCTACCCTGGGTAAGGATCAGAAAGAAGTTGTCCAGGGAATCTGGGATGAGTTCTATGAAAAATTGATTCGCTATGCGGAGACACGTGTCAAAACTTTTCCAACCTCCACACTAGATGCCGAAGATATCGTGCTTTCTGTTTTCGAAAGTGTATGGGCTGCCTCACAACAGGGACGTTTCGATTCAGTACAGAATCGAGACGAATTATGGTGGTTATTAATTGCCATGACCCACAGAAAGGCAGTGACTCATATCCGTCGAGAAACGGCCCAGAAACGAACCTCTCTACACGGTAAGTTTCCAGTTTCGATGAATTCAATCGAAAATTTTCAAGCGTTTGTGTCAACAGACCGTTCTCCGGAATACTTCGTGATCATGGAGGAAGAATATCAGCGTGCATTAAAAAAACTTTCTGATGATAATTTGAAAAAAATTGCGGTTTATAAGATACAGGGTTACACTCATGAAGAAATCTGTGAATTATTGGATATTTCCCCTGCAACAGTTACTCGAAAAGTACGACTGATAAGAAAAGTATGGAGTCATGAATAATTTCCCATATGATCCGTCAGATGATGATCTTATAGCAGTCGCCATTACTGTAGACCGTATCTGTGACAGTTTTGAGTCATCCTGGAAACAGGGCCGCCCCCCCGAGATTGAGAGTTACCTCAACGAAACCGCCGGAAAAACTCAGTCGATCATCTTTGCCGAATTAATCAGGTTGGATATTCATTATCGAAGTCTAAACGGCAACCTGACCTCTCTGGATGAATACCAGTCTCGATTTCCCCAGTACAGTGAGATCCTGCAGGATTTTTCCTCGCAGTTGGCCGACTCACATCAGCAGATTCGCAGAATCGGCAGGTATCGTCTGGAGAAAATAGTCGGCAGAGGCGCCTTTGGCGTGGTCTGGAAGGCCTGGGATGAAGAACTACAACGGGTCGTAGCTGTCAAAATCCCGCGAAATCAATCACTCTCAGAAGTTGAAAGAAACCGGTTTTTCCGGGAAGCCCGCGCTGCGGCCCGACTTTCTCATCCGGGAATTGTATCGATATATGACTTTGAAGAGATAGACGGGTCTCCCATACTGGTAACTGAGTATATCCAGGGCTCGACCTTGCGCGACTGGACGCGGCATCATGAAGTCGATTTTATCAAAGCGGCCACCATCTGTCGCGATCTGGCCAGTGCGCTGCATGCCGCGCATCAGGAATCAGTCATTCATCGGGACCTGAAACCGAATAATGTTCTGATAACTGAGGACGGTCAGGTTCGTATAACTGATTTTGGACTTGCCAAACGCTCCGATGTCGAATCAACGATTGCCGTGGACGGCGCCATCATAGGGACCTTCTCATATATGAGCCCGGAACAGGCTGACGGCAAAGCATCCTCGGTCGATGGTCGGTGTGATATCTATGCCCTGGGGATCATTTTATATGAATTCCTGGCAAATCGGGTTCCCTTTAAGGGAAGCACCAGCCAGCAGATGATATCGCAGATCCTGCATACCGAACCGGTTCCCCCCCATAAATGGAATGCAAGTGTCCCCCGTGATCTAGAGACGATTTGTCTGATAGCCATGAGCAAATTCGTCGGTGATCGCTACAACACTGCCAGTGAGCTTGCTGCCGACTTGCAGCGATTCATCGAAGACAAACCAATCACTGCACGTCGACTTTCACCGCAGGAAAAATTATGGCGCTGGGTTAAACGAAATCGATTATTGAGCGCCGCCTGCACTACGATCTGCCTGCTTCTCCTGAGTGGTATGACTGCCATGCTGGTGATGCATGATGACGGAAAATGGCAGGTCAACGTCCATACGGATCCTCCGGATGCACGTATCCTGGTCTACCCTCGCGATCCCATCACCGGGGTCCCTGATACAAACATCAAATATGAAGCGGAAGGCACCACCCCCAATACACTGCGCCTGGCTCCCGGAGAATACTATGTAGTGGCGATTCTCGAAGGAACGCCTCGTTTTCACCACGTGTTTCGCAAGGTGCCTCCCCGGGGAGCCGAAATTCCCATCGGGAGTACGAAAAACCGGTTCTGGCAAAATACAGGCCCAGATACGATCGATTGGCCTGAAATTATTATTCCATCACAAACCGTTCTGGATGATATGGTTTTGGTCAAAGGGAACCAGATTACCATTCCAGATCTTTATGTCTCAACCAGAGTCTTCACAAATCGGGACTTTCTGAAAATCCGACCAGGGATGATTCAATCACCTCCAGACGAACCTTATTATCCAAAGGGACAGGACGTAGCCATTCATTTTGCTGAAGAAGCCGGCGCCCGTTTAATGACCGCCAATGAATATGAGTATGTTATCGCTTCGCTACCCTTGTATCCTGAACTGCAGAATTTTCTCCATACAGGTAAAGAATGGACCTCTTCGCTGGCAACTCCGGAACAAATTGAAAATTCCAGTACAGCTTTGGAGTTGAACCCAGAATTTCGTACATCCGATCTAATCGGGCTTGCTGTATTCCGGGATGATCATCCCAATCAGGGAAGTGATAAATTAAATAAAAATCAATCTGATTCTTACAAAGTCAAAACTGCAATACGATATGGGGGAAGTGCTAAGATTGGATTTCGACTTGTACGCCCGGCTTCCTTAACAACTCAAATAGAACAACCCACAGAAAAATGACTAAACAGTCAAGTATTGTGGGCTGTTCAGGATGACAGGTATTCTAAACTGACTATTTTGTTTCTTTCTGTCCCTTGCGATCCGAACCACCTTCTTCTGGATCACCTTCATCTTTAAAACGAATCAGGAATTGCATTCCGCCGTAGTTGATAAATGTAAATTCGCGGCATGTTCCTTGACTCCAGCCACCAGCTCCATCATTCATATAATAGTCAGCCCTTTTCTTGAAGGAATCAGAGGGCAGTCTTATTGGGTTCATCTCATTATTTCCGTCAACTTCAAAACCATACCAGAAATATAACGCGTCCGGCTGTTCCGTTGGATTCTCAGACTTCGAGACACAAAGCAAAAAAACCTTTGCGTATTTTTCTATATGTGCATTTGAATCTCCAAATATTATATATCGGGTTCGAATAATTTCATATTTCATATCGCTTTGAGGAGGAAATAGATCGGGCCTTGCATCTTTTGGGGCAGGCAAGGGGTGCATATAGTGGCTGATAACAGGCTCTGTGGTCTTTTTTTTCTGATCATTTTTTCGTTTAGGTGCGCAACCACCACAAGGACCAGGTCCCCCACATAAAATCTCCGGATAAATCCCGGCTTCATCAAATTCAATTACAGAAACGGCAGTGGCAGCAGAGCAGTCTGATTCGTATTGATACCGATAAGCCATCCAAACCAAGAGATTTTCTCCTGCAGGTCCCAAGGGAACCTGATTACACACGCAGGTTATCAACTTGGGTTCTTCTGTCTTATCTTTGGCAACACTCTGGTTTGCATCACCTGCCAGGCAAAAGAACAAGAAACAGATTCCCATAGAAAAAGTGAGTTTAAAACGATTCATCATAGTTGGCCCTTTTCATCATGAATTTTGCGAATGCACAAGATTGTTTGTACAAATAAGTGAGTACTCTTCAATGACAATTCCGGTTTCAGTTTTGATTTCTGATTCACTCCTTAACTGGTTAAAATTCTCCGAGCACTTTCCCGTCGTTACGGGTACATAGAAGCTTTAAAGTCTCCAGATTCATATTTTCGCTTAGAAAACGTACTGAGCCGTCAGTGAGCAGACATTGCGTCCCTCCACCGTGAGCAGAAATCAAGGGGTTGTTAGGCCCCCCGTCAGTATGAATCCCTGGCAATCCCCCATCCTTCGTGCCGATGGGGTAGCGAACTGTTGTCAGATTAAATACAGGGAAGGCTGGCGTGAAACCACCGGGTCCCAGCAACAGCGGAGGCGTCCCGACATTCACAGTCCCAGCAGCCCAGCCACTGGGATTACCCGCATCCACGCGGATATGCACCCCAGATTTTAATACAGTACTGGAAATCTCCCCCACCACAATTGAATTAGATGTACCATCTGTGATATCTCGAATCGCGACAGTACGATTAGGAACGAGTACGCCCGTGGCTGAAACTCTGCCATCCAGGTAAGGCAAGCAACACATGGAATTTGATGAGGCGGGAAAGAGATCGTCTGAAAATGAAATCTTACTCCCTGAAACAGTGCCGGTATTTGTCGCGCCAGAGATGCCTGCATAATGCGGCATCGTCATATTAACTCCCGGCAATAGAACACCGTTGATCCTCTCATCCAGTGGGCTGGACGGGCACAGCATGACCGTCATATTGACGTCCGCTGTGAGAGCCGGATTCAGGGGGGTGAATCCACAGTTGGCGATATCATGGTTGTACAGACTATAGAGTGCTCCATATTCAAGATAAGGGAGCAAGCCAACCCACCAACTGGAACCGAATCCCAAATTCTGATTTCTGACTCCCAGTGGAAAATTCTGAAAGGCGCTGTGATAGTTCTGAAGTGCCAGACCAACTTGTCTGAGATTATTTTTGCATTGGGCACGCCTGGCAGCCTCGCGTGCCTGCTGAATCGCCGGAATTAGCAAGGCAATTAAGATTGCGATGATAAAGATCGCTACAAGCAGTTCGATTAGTGAAAATCCACGTCTTTGATCAGGTGTGCTTATCATTACCAATGCCCTTACAGTTGTACGCTTATTCACCCCATGAGTATTATGTGGTGTTTGGATTCGAATAACAAGTACTTCTCTGAAAATTTAACTGTGAGAGCACTACCTCAGATTCTTGGTGACTGCAGGTTTAATTCTGAAAATCCAATCTCGACTCGGGAACGATACTTCCACCAATTGAATACCGCAAAATAAATCGATTTCAGATCAGCTCAGAGCGATTATTATAGATTTTTTCTGACAGTCCCTTTTTTATCTGACATGTCATTGGTCCGCAGTACGGTTCTGATCTTAGAACCATAACTTCAAATCTGTCATGAAATAATCGCTCAGAAATAACAGCCGTTATCCCAGCTACATTAGCAGTTTAGGGAAATACTGTTTGTGCTTTTCATGTTCTGCAGTTCGAGACTGGCTCCGCAGGATGGAAGTGAAGACCTTGTTCATTGAACCAGGCAGTCCCTGGGAAAATGGTTACATCGAATCCTTTAACGGAAAACTGAGAGATGAATTGCTCAACGGTGAAATCTTCGATACGTTATGGG
>CAXBGL010000023.1:0-20217 GCA_963975255.1 uncultured Nitrosomonas sp.
AGTACAATTAGAGAGTTAACAAAAACCAATAGTTAATTGCGACATAGCCTTTAATATTCCACGGGCAGTGGATCAAGACTGCGCCATAGATACCAGGTCGCCACAGAGCACCAAGGTTGCCATGTTTTTGCCAGTGCGCGCATGGCGAGTTTGTCAACCGGTTGGTTTTCATTGTAGTGCATGCTTATAGCGCGCTGCAATCCAATGTCGTCCAGTGGTAAAACATTCGGGCGCAGCATATAAAAAATTAAAAACATTTCTGCAGTCCAGCGTCCAATACCTTTAACTTGTATTAGTTGCGTAATTAATGCCTCGTCATTCATTTCTCCCCAAGTGGATTCATTGAGTGTGCCATTTATAAAGTGGTGCGAACAGTCTTTCAGGTAACTAACTTTTCTCTGCGATAGTCCGCAGGTGCGTAGTAAATTGTCTTCACAGACTTGAATAGTGTGTGGCGCTATTTCAGGTATGGTTGTGATTAATTTCTGCCATACACTTTCGGCTGCTTTCACAGAAATTTGTTGACCGACAATAGAGCGTGCCAGGGTGATAAAAGCGTTGCCGCGTGAATTAAGCGCTGCTTGATCAAAACGTTGAATAAGTTGGCGCATGACTTCATCGCATGATGCCAATTCCTGTGTTGCCTGTTTCCAGTATCTGGGGACCATGTTTTTCTGCTAATTGTAAAAAGCTGAGTGTGCATTCTTTTGCCATGCAGAACAAGATTGCAGGGTATGGAGTGTGTGTTCAATTCAATAAATCACATTCAGTCTTTCATCTATCCTCTTTATTTATTGGCGATATTTATTTTGAAATAAAGAGTTTGTCGATTTTAGCTTTAAGTCTTTGTCATATAAATAAAAACATCGTTGTTTCTACTTGACTAAGCGCTTTCTTTTGGTTAAAGTGGGGTGGAGTGGGGGGAAGTGGGATGCCACTCAAAAATAATTTTCCAGTACCAGTAAGGGGACTACATGTTTCGTGGTGTCACGCAACTCAGTCTGGATAGTAAAGGAAGACTCGCGATACCTGCAAAGTATCGTGATGGACTGATGTCCTCTTGTGCTGGACAAATAATTGTAACAGCAGATCCTTCTAAGTGTTTGTTGATTTATCCCCAGCCAGAATGGGAGCCCATAGAGCAAGAACTCAATAGTTTTTCCAGTTTCAATCCTCAAATTCGTATCTTACAACGATTACTTGTTGGTAACGCCAATGACGTAAATATGGACAACGCCGGGCGCATTTTGGTGTCGCCACCATTGCGTCAGTTTGCTGGTTTAACCAAAGAGGTCGTGTTAGTCGGGCAGGGAAAAAAATTTGAGTTGTGGGATGAGGGGAAATGGAATGAGCAGATTGAGGAAGCATTGGCTTTCAAGGATGGTGGTATGCCGCCAGAATTGGAAGGATTTTCATTGTAATGAAGTGGTGAGATGGCGCGCAGATGCACAGTACAGTTTTATTGCATGAGGCAGTGGATGCGCTGGCGATTAAATCAGATGGTATTTATGTGGATGGCACCTTCGGTCGTGGTGGGCACAGTCGTCTGATACTGTCTCGGCTGGGAGAGCATGGCAGGTTGATTGCTTTCGATAAAGATCCTGCGGCTGTTGCGGTTGGTAATACGATTGATGATGGACGGTTCCATATAAAACATGGTGGTTTTTCGAAGATGCAACAGATGTTGCAAGAAATGGGTGTGGAATGGGTTGATGGTGTGTTGTTGGATTTGGGTGTGTCTTCGCCTCAATTGGAGGAAGCGGCACGGGGTTTTAGTTTTCGTTCCGTGGGCGCACTCGACATGCGAATGGACACAAGTCAGGGGCAAACCGCAGCAGAGTGGCTTGCCTGTGTTACAGAAAGTCAATTAAGTAAGGTGATTAAAGATTATGGCGAAGAACGGTTTGCTAGGCAGATTGCAAGAGCGATTGTTGTGGCAAGAACGCGGCAACCTATTGTTACCACATTTCAACTTGCCGAGATCGTTTCAGCGGTCATATGCTCACGTCAGCGCCAGCGGAAAAATAAGCAAAATCCGGCGACGCGCACTTTTCAGGCGATACGGATTTATCTCAATCAGGAGCTTGAGGAATTGTCGTTGATACTGCCGCAATGTGTAGAGGTATTAAACTCGAGTGGCAGATTGGTAGTGATCAGTTTTCATTCGCTGGAAGACCGAATTGTCAAACGTTTTATGCGTACGGCTGCAAAACAAGACTTGATGCCACGAGGATTGCCCTTACGCGAAAGGGAAGTGAGGAGTTTAAGTAATCAAGAATTGAGGTTGGTGGGTAAAGCAGTGCATCCTGGTGAAGCCGAAGTGACAGAAAATATACGGGCCAGGAGTGCTGTCATGCGTGTGGCAGAAAGAATCTAAATAACTGGGTGATTACATGCTCAAATTGAATATTTTTCTGACATTAATACTGGTCATGTGTGCGCTGGGTGTGGTGACTGCGCAGCATGAGGCGCGCAAGCTTTTTGTAATGTTGGAAAAAGAAAAGGAAAGAGCACGAAAATTGAATGTAGAGTGGGGAAAGCTACAGCTTGAGCTCGGTACATTGGCCACACATAGGCGGATTGAACATATTGCCAAGCAAACGCTAAATATGGAAGTGCCAGCAGCTTCACGTGTACAAATTATTTCACCAAGTAGCATGATTGATTTAACTGAATCTGATGGGGTAGCCAAGCAATGATGTATCATCCGGCTCCAAAAATAACTTTGCCTGCTGGGCGTTCCCGTTTGTTATGTGGGTTGTTGTTGTTAGGTTTGATCGGATTGGCAGGACGCGCTGTTTATTTGCAGGGAATGCATCACGATTTTTTGCAGCAAAAGGGTAAGGCGCGTTATAGCCGCGTCGTTGAAATAAGTGCGCACCGTGGAAAGATTACAGATAGGCATGGTGATGTGCTGGCTATTAGTACACCGGTGGCTTCAGTTTGTGCAGATCCACAAATAGTAGAAATCACATCAGGACAATTGGAGAAATTGGCCAATTTGCTCGAAATGGATGTTGCAAAGATTGAAGAAAGGCTGAATAGAAAGAATAGCAAGTTTGTTTTTCTAAAACGTCGTTTGTTTCCAGAAGCCACGGAAAGAATTATGAATTTAAAGATTCCGGGTGTCTTTCTAAGAAATGAATTTAAACGTTATTACCCAGAAGGTGCAGTGGCTGCGCATGTACTTGGTATTACAGACATCAATGACAAAGGGCAGGAGGGTGTTGAGCGTGGATGGCAGCAGACACTTGCTGGAGAGCTGGGTAGTCGCCGAGTCATCAAGGATAACAAGGGGCGGATTATTGAAGATGTGGAAAAAATTCGTCCGCCTAAACAGGGGCAGAATCTTGTTTTATCCATAGACAGTAGAATTCAGTATCTTGCGCACCGTGAATTAGAACGAGCAGTCAGTATCAACAAAGCTAAAGCAGGCAGTATTGTTGTATTGGATGCGCAAACAGGTGAAGTTTTGGCAATGGCTAATTTTCCTGTTTACAACCCAAACAAAAGATCTAGTTTTAGTAATGAGAACTTCCGGAATCGGGCATTAATTGATGCATTTGAGCCGGGTTCAACGCTAAAACCTTTTACGATAGCCGTCGCACTTGAAATAGGGAAAGTTAATCCAGAGACTGTTTTGCAAACAGCGCCGGGCACATTAAAGGTGGGTAGGGCAACCATACGTGATGTACGTGATAAGGGAGCATTGACAGTTGAACAGGTGATTCAAGAGTCCAGTAACGTCGGCGCTGCAAAAATTGCTTTGTCGCTACCGCCGCACACATTGTGGAAAATGTTGAATAATTCTGGTTTTGGGATGTCTACGGGATCTGGTTTTCCTGGAGAAGTAAGTGGTCGGTTGCGGCCGTACAATACTTGGCGTCCGATTGAGCAGGCCACCATGTCATTTGGTCACGGTATTTCGGCCAGTTTAATGCAACTTGCACGTGCGTATACATTGTTTTCGACAGGCGGTGAATTAAAACCTATTTCGTTGGAGAAACAGAATAATCCAGTAATTGGGCAGCGGGTCATTTCACGCGAAACTGCGCTTGCCGTGAGTAATATGCTGGAGATGGTGACCAAGCCTGGTGGAACAGCGCCATTGGCGCAAGTAAATGGTTATCGTGTCGCGGGTAAAACAGGTACAGCCCATAAACTGATAGATGGGCAATATGCTAAAAATAGTTATATATCGACGTTTGTTGGCTATGCGCCAGTATCTGATCCGCGCTTGATTATGGCAATCATGTTGGATGAGCCCTCTGCTGGAAAATATTTTGGTGGCGCAGTTGCAGCGCCTGTTTTCAGTCAGGTTATGACGGGTGCTTTGCGCATCATGAATGTGCCCCATGATGCGCCCGCAAATAATGTTATGTTGTTTCCAGCAATCCCCGAGTTGGATGCTGAGGGATGAGCTCAATGATGACAGGCAAAGCAAATAAGTTATTTGATTCTCATTTGCTAGATAATCTGGGTGTACCCATTCAAAATCTTGTTGCTGACAGTCGTATGGTGAAACCAGGTGATACATTTCTGGCATATGCAGGAGAAAAATTTGATGCGCGTGAATTTATTCCGCAGGCGATTGCGGCGGGCGCCAACGCCGTATTATGGGAGCGTCAGAATTTTTCATGGAATCCAGCATGGCAATTGCCTGCTTTGCCGATAGCCGGACTGCAGCGTAAAGCTGGTTTCATTGCGAATCATGTCTATGGTTACCCGTCACAGAAATTACGGCTTGTTGGGATTACGGGTACCAATGGTAAGACCTCATGCAGTCATTGGTTTGCACAGGCTATGACTATTCTGAATAAGAAAACTGCAGTGATTGGGACATTAGGTAATGGTTTTTTCGGTGAATTGGAATACAGCAAAAATACAACACCCGATGCGATTTTGTTGCAACAAAAAATTGCAAAGTTTTTACAGCAAGGTGCTGAGAATGTGGCGATGGAAGTTTCATCCCATGGCGCAGTGCAGGGGCGTATTAATGGCGTCACATTCACAGTGGCAGTTTTGACCAATTTGTCCCGGGATCATCTGGATTATCATGGCAGTATGGATGCTTATGCAGCAGCTAAAGCAAAACTATTCTTCTGGCCAGGCCTGAAATGTGCAGTGCTTAATCTCGATGATGTTTTCGGTGTTGAGCTGTCGCGGCAACTAGTAAGTCAATCCACACAAGTGATTGGTTATGGATTTAGGCAATCGGAAAGCAGCAATTTGGATCAATTCAGAATGGTGCGTGGCTCGAATCTCAAAGCAAATCTTCATGGTTTGGCATTTGATGTTGCATTTGAAGGGAGTTGTGAGAAATTAGAAGTTGATTTAGTCGGAAAATTTAATGCATCAAATTTGCTGGCAGTATTGGCCACTATGCTGGCAAGCGATGTCAAGTTATCTGATGCAGTCCGGTCTCTTCAGCAAGTGCGCGGGATACCCGGTCGGATGGAAAAGTTTGGCGGTGGCAATCAACCGATTGTTATTGTCGATTATGCGCATACACCGGATGCCTTAGAGAAAGTGCTGACAACATTGCGTGAGATGCTTCTTACTTTAGGACAGAAACCAGATCCTGTAACCGAAAAAGCAAAATTGTTCTGTGTGTTTGGCTGTGGTGGCGAACGTGATCAGGGCAAGCGTAAACTTGCAGGTGAAGTGGTCACACGTTTTGCCGATGAAGTGATCGTTACGAGCGACAATCCACGTAGTGAAGATCCTCTCGCGATTATAGATCAGATTGTTGTTGGTGCACATACCGACACGAGTTACCAGATTGAAGAAAACCGTGCTTTGGCAATTTACCAGGCGATTTATAGCGCTTGTCAAGGTGATATTGTGCTCATTGCGGGTAAAGGACACGAAATGTATCAGGAAATCGATGGGCAAAAAATTCCATTTAGTGATAGTCAGATCGTGCAACAGGTACTTAAGGATTTGGCATTGGAAGTACGGGCACATCGGTGATGCGCATACAGGAGGCAGCCCATGCGCTACATACAGACTGGTGTGGGAGCGATGTGTTGTTTACGGGTGTGAGCACAGATAGTCGTACGCTAAAACAAGGTGACTTATTTATTGCATTATCGGGAGAAAAATTTGATGGGTGTAAATTTATTGCCAATGCTGAGAAAAAAGGTGCCGTAGCAGCGATGGTTAAGCAGGAGGCGGGTAATCTCGATCTGGTGTCTAGAATTCCCCTGGTAAAGGTTAAGGATACGCGGTTAGGATTGGGTCAATTAGCAGCCTATTGGCGAGAACGTTTTTCAATGCCACTGGTTGGGATAACAGGTAGTAATGGTAAGACGACAGTAAAAGAAATGGTTGCGTCAATTTGTCGGCGGGCAGCAGCGTGTAATCGAATGGATGAAACAGGAGTTTTGTCACAGGTTCTGGCTACGGAGGGTAATCTCAATAATGAAATTGGTGTGCCACAAATGTTGCTGCGATTACGTGAAACACATCGTTACGCAGTTATTGAAATGGGTATGAATCATACGGGTGAAATCTCTTATCTGACGCAGATGGCGAAGCCAAATGTGGCGGTAATAACCAATGCGGGTGCCGCACATATAGAAGGATTGGGGTCAGTCGAAGCCGTCGCACGCGCCAAGGGTGAAATTTTTGAAGGCTTGGATCAGCAGGGAACGGCAGTGATTAATGCAGATGATGCTTATGCACCGTTATGGCGACAGTTTGCAGGTAATAGAAGACTGGTGGACTTTGGGCTGGGTAAATATGCGCAAGTGAGTGCAGTTTTTCAAGCCAGTCCCACTGGCAGCATAATTACATTGAAACTGCCTGATGGCAATGAAGATGTGGCATTGCAGGTGTCTGGTGAGCATAACGTGCTGAATGCATTGGCAGCAGCAGCAGTTGCCATAGGCATAGGTATCAATAAGCAAGATATCGCTGCGGGATTAGAAAGTTTTAAGGGTGTGCCCGGACGTATGCAGAGAAAAAATGGTTTGCATTCCGCCACACTGATAGATGACAGTTATAACGCTAATCCAGAATCAGTACGTGCTGCATTGGCTGTGTTGTCAGCTGCCACAGGTAAAAAGATACTGGTGCTGGGTGATATGGGTGAGTTAGGCAAGTGTTCAATTGAGTTGCATCGCTCAATTGGCAAAGCAGCGCGTCTTGCAGGGTTGGATAGATTGCTGACATTAGGGGAGTTGAGTGCTTATGCCGCTACAGAATTTGGTGAGGGTGCGCTACATTTTAAGCATATCGATGAGCTGCTGATTGTAGCCGAGAAGCTACTGGCCGCTGATGTTACCTTATTGGTTAAAGGGTCACGCTTTATGCAAATGGAGCGAGTGGTCAAACAATTTGAAATTTAAATAGTTAAATGAAAACAAAGTGCATAGTTTGACGCAATTGATGGTTAGGAGTCTGTATGGCAAATTTCTGTTATTGGGATTCTTATGCTATTAGAGCTCGCACAATGGTTGGCTGAAGATATTCGCGCTTTTAATGTATTTGCCTACATTACTTTACGTACAATGTTGGCTGCACTCACAGCATTGGCAATTTCGTTCATTGTTGGCCCAGTGATGATACGTATGTTGACAGCTTATAAAATCGGACAATCAGTGCGTGATGATGGACCGCAGACGCATCTCGTAAAAGCAGGTACGCCAACGATGGGCGGGGCGTTAATATTGGTATCGATTGTCATTACAACTTTACTTTGGGCGGACTTAAGTAATCGTTACATTTGGGTGGCGCTATTCACAACATTGGGTTTTGGTGTGATTGGTTGGGTCGATGACTATCGTAAAGTGGTCTATCAGAACCCTAAGGGACTTTCAGCAGGCGCTAAAATATTTTGGCAATCGATTATTGCGATGGCGGTAGCCGTATACCTGGTTTTAACGGCTGAATTACCCGCACAGACAGATATGATTGTGCCTTTTTTCAAAGAAATAGCGATTCCCTTGGGTGTTGTTGGTTTTGTGATACTGACTTATTTTGTCATTGTTGGAACGAGTAACGCAGTGAATCTGACAGATGGCCTGGATGGCTTGGCTATTATGCCAACGGTTATGATTAGCGGGGCACTGGCAGTATTCGCCTATTTGGCGGGTCATGTGGTTTTTGCGAATTACCTGGGAATTCCCCATATTCCCCAGGCAGGTGAACTATCCGTATTCTGTGGTGCGCTGGCGGGTGCGGGGCTTGCTTTTCTATGGTTTAACACTTATCCAGCAGAAGTTTTTATGGGGGATGTTGGTGCATTGGCACTGGGCGCGGCACTGGGGGTGGTGACCGTGATTATCCGTCAGGAAATTGTGCTGGTTGTTATGGGGGGAGTGTTTGTCATTGAAGCGCTGTCTGTCATGTTGCAAGTGGCATCATTCAAGCTTACGGGTAAACGTGTTTTTAGAATGGCGCCTTTGCATCACCACTTTGAATTAAAAGGTTGGGAAGAAAACCAGGTAGTGGTGCGGTTTTGGATTATTACGATCATATTGGTGCTGCTTGGATTGTCAACATTGAAATTGAGATGAATTTGCGAGGTAAAACAGTATTGGTCTTGGGAATGGGAGAGACAGGATTATCCATGGTCAAGTGGCTAACACGTGTTGGTGCAAACGTGCGTGTGGCTGATAGTCGAATGGATGCCCCAAATTGGGGTGTATTGGCACAAGTTTGTCCTACCGTACAGGTGTATAAAGGCAAGTTTGAAGAAGAAATGTTTGTAGGTATAGAGGTGATTGCGATTAGTCCGGGTGTGCCGTTAACAGAACCTTATGTGCAGCAGGCACAGGAGCAGGGAATTCCGATAGTGGGGGATATAGAACTGTTTAGCTTGGCGCTTGAGCAAAATGACACATCCAGACCCAAAATTCTGGCGATTACGGGTTCCAATGGTAAAACCACCGTTACAGCTATGGTCGGGGCTATGTTGAAGCGAGCAGGGTGGGATGTTGAAGTAGCGGGGAATATTGGTCCAGCAGTACTGGATGTGTTGATGCAACGAATGGATGCAGGAAAATTACCGCAGTCATGGGTGCTGGAGGTATCTAGTTTTCAATTGGAAACCACACAAAATTTGGATGCTGATGTGGCGACCGTATTGAATCTAAGTGAAGATCACCTGGATCGTTATATAGGTATGCAAGATTATATTGCGGCCAAGGCAAGAATTTTTACACATAAAACGCATGACGTAGGAATACAGATTTTAAATCGGGATGATCAACGTGTATGTGCCTTGGCGTTGATTGATAGAAAGCAATTAACTTTTGGATTGGGTGTGCCCAGTACGGATGCTGATTTCGGGTTGTTACAGGATGGAGATGACATTTGGTTGGTGCAAGGAAAGATGCAATTAATGAAACTCTCTGAGTTGATGATCAATGGTCTGCATAATGCACTCAATGCGTTGGCTGCATTGGCCATATGTCGTGCCATGGGCTTACCAATCGAGCCATTATTGTCTTCTTTGCGTGAATTTCGAGGATTGCCACACAGGATGGAAAAGATCACAACATTTAACGGCGTGACCTTTTATGATGATTCAAAAAGTACGAATGTGGGTGCGACGGTTGCAGCACTCAATGGTATGCAACAAAACGTAATATTAATTGCCGGTGGAGAAGGCAAGAAACAGGATTTTTCACCTTTAAAACAAGCAGTGGCTGATTGTGCCTGTGCAGTGGTATTAATTGGTCGTGATGCAGAAATAATAGCTGATGAAATAGAAGATAGTGGAGTGCCATTGTATTTTGCTGACACGATGGAAGAGGCCACACAGAAAAGCTTTTTGTTAGCACAAGAGGATGATTCGGTATTGCTGTCACCTGCTTGTGCCAGCTTCGATATGTTTACAAATTATATTCATCGTGCTGAAGCATTCGTCGCGGCAGTAAGAGATATGGAAGTAAAGTTTTTTAGTTTTGGTCATGAGAGGCACTAACGGATGACGCTTCAAGTTCACATACCAAATCAAAAAATCATGCCAGACTTTGATCAGGCACTAGTCTGGTCAGTGTTGCTTTTATTGGGTTTGGGGTTGGTGATGGTTTACTCGGCATCTATAGCTATTGCAGAAGCAAAGTATGGTGTAGATGGCTCCGATCATTATTTGATACGGCATGGGTTTTATCTGGTTGTAGGTTTGTTGTTCGGTTTTATTGCATTCCAGGCACCCATGCAATTATGGCAAAAGTATGCAACCTATCTGTTGTTAATGAGTGCCTTGTTATTGGTGTTGGTTCTGGTGCCGGGTGTGGGTCGTGAAGTTAATGGAAGTCAGCGCTGGATCTCATTATTAATCGTGAATATACAGCCATCAGAATTTATGAAGTTTTTTATGGTGATCTATACCGCGGACTATGTCATACGTAAAGCTGAATATTTGAATCATTTTCGTAAAGGCTTTTTTCCCATCTTGAGCATCATGTCTATGGTGGGGCTTTTGTTATTGCTTGAACCAGACTTTGGTGCGTTTGTCGTGATTACTGCATTGGCTATGACCATTTTGTTTTTAGGCGGCATGAGTCTAAAAATATTTTCAGGTTTAATTGGACTGGCAGTCGTGGGTTTTTTCTTGCTCATTTTGTATGAACCTTATCGTTTAGATCGGATTGTGGGATTTATGGACCCTTGGGCTGATCCGTTGGGGAAGGGGTATCAGTTGAGCCATGCATTGATTGCTTTTGGACGGGGTGAATGGTTGGGTGTTGGTCTGGGCGGTAGTATTGAAAAATTGTTTTATTTACCTGAAGCACATACTGATTTTTTACTCGCAGTACTTGCAGAGGAGCTTGGGTTTGTTGGGGTCGCAACCGTGATTATGCTTTTTATATGGCTGGTGATGCGTGCGTTTGTAATCGGTCGCCAAGCGGCTAAGCTGGAATGTCATTTCTCTGCATTGGTTGCACAGGGTATTGGTGTATGGATAGGGATGCAGGCGCTGATTAATATGGGTGTGAATATGGGTGTATTGCCGACCAAGGGTTTGACGCTGCCATTGATGAGCTTTGGGGGTAGTAGCATAACTGCTAACTGTATTGCATTGGCAGTATTGCTGCGAATAGATTGGGAAAACCGGCAACAATTGCAAGGGCGTTCCATATGAATCGAGTCGTTGCTTATCGTAGAATCATAGGGTCTGCATGATGGCGTATACCATTTTAATCATGGCGGGAGGAACGGGTGGACATGTGTTTCCGGGTCTAGCAGTGGCCGATTACCTTAAAAGAATGGGATGGCATGTGGTGTGGCTGGGTACTCAATCGGGAATGGAAGCAAGTTTAGTACCACAACATGGGTATGACATAGAAGTGATTAATTTCTCAGGTTTGAGAGGAAAGCAGGCAATTGCATGGTTAACGTTGCCTTTGCGATTGTTGCGGGCATTTTGGCAAAGTGCTCAAGCCATACGCCGAATACGTCCAAACGTGGTATTGGGTCTGGGGGGGTATCCAGCCTTCCCGGGTGGCATGATGGCTGTACTACTAAACAAACCGATGTTGATACATGAGCAGAATTCAATACCGGGATTAACCAATAAGGTGCTGGCAAAACTTGCAGATAAAATCTTATTGGGCTTTCCCAATACAATTCGTGGCAATAAAAACAAAACAGTATTTTTAGGTAATCCAGTACGTGAAGCAATTGGCCGCTTGGAAATACCCGAAAAGCGTTTTAGTGGGCGAGATGGAAAATTAAAATTGCTTGTGATGGGTGGCAGCTTAGGCGCACAAATTCTAAACACGACTGTGCCGCAGACTTTAAAGTTAATGCCAGAAAATATGCGGCCACTTGTGACACACCAGGCAGGTTCGAACCATTTGGATACTTTGCAGGAAAGTTATCTGGAACTGGGTGTAAAAGGGGAGCTAGTGGCTTTTATTGAAGATATGGCTAAGTATTATGCAGAATGTGACTTGGTATTGTGTCGTGCGGGTGCGTTAACTATTTCTGAGCTGACCGCATCGGGTGTAGCAAGTATTCTTATTCCTTATCCTTATGCTGTGGATGATCACCAGACTTCGAATGCAAAATTTTTGAGTGACAATAATGCAGCGATTCTATTGCCACAGAACAAGCTGAGTCCACAAATCTTGATGGAGCTGATATTGGGTATGACACGAGAGAAATTGTTAAATATGGCTGTCGCGGCACGCAGATTGGCAAAACCAGATGCAACCAGATTGGTGGCAGAGGCATGCATAGAAATGAGTGGGGCATAAAAATGAAACATAAAGTCAAACACGTTCATTTTGTAGGTATTGGTGGTTCGGGCATGAGTGGTATTGCAGAAGTGCTGCTAAATTTAGGCTATCAGGTCAGTGGTTCAGATTTGTCTGACAATCTGTCGACAAGGCGCTTAAGAACTATGGGTGCAAAAGTGTATCTAGGACATGAAGGTAACCATATAGCCTCTGCAAATGCAGTAGTAATATCTACGGCAGTGAAATCTGATAACCCGGAGGTGATAGCCGCACGCAGCAATAATGTACCTGTGGTGCCACGCGCTCTAATGTTGGCGGAATTACTCAGGTTGCGTCAGGGAATCGCAGTAGCCGGTACGCATGGGAAAACAACCACTACCAGCTTAATTGCAAGTATTTTGGCAGAAGCGGGCATGGATCCAACCTTTGTTATAGGCGGCAGATTAGCGGCTGCGGGGTGTCATGCCAAGCTAGGTAGTGGTGAATTTATTGTAGTTGAGGCAGATGAGTCGGATGCGTCATTTCTTTATTTACAGCCTGTACTGACAGTTGTAACCAATATTGATGCGGATCATTTGGAAACTTATGATCATGATTTCAATAGATTGAAGCAAACATTTGTGGAGTTTGTGCAACATTTGCCTTTTTACGGGATGGCTGTGTTATGCATTGATGACGCTAATGTGTGCGATGTTTTGCCGAGTATTACCAAGCCAATCACAACCTATGGATTATCTGAAAATGCACAAGTTCGTGCTATTGATATTCATCATAGCGGAAGTAAGATGAATTTTATTGCAGTGGTTGGTGTGAATGGTACGGCGCGAAAACTTGATATCACGCTCAATTTGCCAGGACTACATAACATACAGAATGCATTGGCAGCCATAACGGTAGCAAACGAAATTGGCGTGCCCGATGAAGCCATTATCAAGGCATTGTCTGAATTTAGAGGTGTGGAAAGGCGTTTTCAGCAATATGGTGAAATTAGTTTGTCTGGCAAAGGCAGCTTTATGTTAATTGATGATTATGGTCATCATCCAACAGAAATGGATGCGACAATTAAGGCGGTACGCGGTGCTTTCCCCAATCGTCGATTGGTATTGGCATTTCAGCCGCATCGTTATACACGTACCCGTGATGTATTTGAAGACTTTGTGAAGGTTTTGTCCAATGTTGATGTGTTGCTCATAACAGAAGTTTATCCTGCAGGGGAAGATCCTATCATTGCCGCTGACAGTAAATCATTGGCACGTGCAGTGCGGGTACAGGGCAAAGTAGAGCCCATTTATGTAGACAGTGTAGAGGACTTTTCTGCTGCTATATACGATGTGGTTCAAGCTGAAGATGTCGTGTTAGTAATGGGTGCTGGTTCCGTATCTGGTGTGGCCCCAAGCATCGAAAAAAAAGTAAAAAAATTGACAGTTATTAATGGATGAATGTGTAGGTAATTTATGTTGTTTTTAATTACATTACAGAGTGTTGGGTTTATCTCAGGATGCTTAGTACATCGACCAGTTATGATTGGTGGAGTACAAGATGCAGCATAGATTTGCAATAGATAAATTTAAGTGTGGGGCTACTGGTATGCATGTTTTACGTGGCGTAATGCGTACAAATGAACGAATGAGCAAACATACTTCATGGCGTGTTGGCGGGCATGTTGAACGCTACTACAGGCCCGTTGACTTGGCTGATCTGGCCGAATTATTGCAGAGTTTGCCACAGGATGAGCCTGTGTACCTGATGGGGTTGGGTAGTAATTTATTGGTACGTGATGGGGGTTTGCGCGGAACAGTGGTGGCCGTACATGCACGTTTAGGTGCGTTAAGACTGATCGGACAGGATGAGTCGGGTGGTTTAATTTATGCGGGTGCAGGGGTGGCTTGTGCCAAAGTGGCGCGATTTGCAGCTTTACATGATTTAGCTGGTGCTGAGTTTTTAGCGGGTATTCCCGGTACGGTGGGTGGTGCGGTGGCTATGAATGCAGGCTGTTATGGTGCCGAGACATGGGAAATTATTGAACGTGTGCAGATTATAGATCAGGATGGTCAACTACGTGTGCGGCAACCTAAAGATTATAAAATTAGCTATCGACAAGTAGCGCTGCAATCTAATCCAGCTGATTCTTCGAATGAGGAATGGTTTGTGGGTGGGTACTTTAAATTAAACCCTGGCAATCAATTGGAATCACGTCAGAAAATAAAAAATTTACTTTCCTTGCGTGTTAACAGCCAGCCTTTGAATTTACCGAATGCGGGTTCAGTCTTTCGTAATCCACTGGGAGATCATGCGGCACGGTTGATTGAATTATGTGGTTTAAAGGGTTCTTGCATTGGTGGTGCAATGGTTTCCCCTAAACATGCCAATTTTATAGTTAATACAGGCAACGCCATAGCAGCAGATATTGAAGCACTTATGGTGTTGATACAAACCAGGGTAAAACAGCAAACAGGTATTGAGTTAATCCAGGAAGTTCGAGTCATAGGTGACGCCGGGAGTAATGGGTAGTGGTTGATTCCAATTTTGGAAAAGTGGCTGTACTGCTAGGTGGTCGTTCTGCCGAGCGTGAGGTTTCACTGCAAAGTGGTCAAGCTGTGCTGGAAGCATTGCACACTAGAGGCGTGGATGCACATCCATTTGATCCGGCGGAGCAATCCATGGAAGCATTGTTACATCAAGGATTCAACAGGGCATACATTGCGTTGCATGGGCGTTATGGAGAAGACGGTACGGTTCAGGGTGCGCTCGAACTGATGGGGTTGCCTTATACGGGTAGTGGTGTCATGGCCAGTGCATTGGCAATCGATAAATGGCGTACTAAATTGTTATGGCAGGCCATCGGTGTTAACTCTCCACGCAGTGTTGTTTTGAATACAGCGAGCGATTTTGATGAAGTCACCAGGAATCTGGATTTTCCAGTGATTGTGAAACCTTCATGCGAAGGTTCGACTATTGGTTTAAGCAAAGTAAGTGATGAGAAGGATTTGTTGGCGGCCTATCAATTGGCAGCAAAGTTTGATGCTTCAGTATTAGTAGAGGAATTTGTGGAAGGTATGGAATTGACTGTTGCCATTTTGGGGGAAACGCCACTGCCACTAGTACGCATTGAGGTGGCTGGTGAGCTATATGACTACCAGGCTAAGTACCTCTCTGATGATACGAGATACTTTTGCCCCAGCGGTTTACCTGATGAACAAGCTTGTGCAATACAGTCCCAAGCACTCGAGGCATATAAGGTTTTGGGGTGTAGTGGATGGGGCCGAATAGATTTAATACTGAGTAATACTGGGAAGTTTTGTTTTCTTGAGGCAAATACCTCTCCTGGTATGACAAGCCATAGCTTGGTACCTATGGCAGCCAAAGCAGCGGGAATGTCATTTGAGGATTTGGTGATTAAAATATTGGCGCTATCTTATGTGGAATAATTATAAGGTGATGAATTATTTTGCAAATATGCTGTTTGTGATGGTGGCATTTGCTGTGCTATATATCGTCAGCCTACAGGTTATAACACCGCAGGTGTTTCCATTAAAGCAAATCAGTATTAAAGCGATTCATGGGACTCATTCAGGTAGTGGTACGTTGCAGCAGATTACACGTGAGCAGATTGAACTGATTGTACACAATGAGATTTCAGGTAATTTTTTTACGGTTGATCTTGCAGCTGTTCGCCAGGCATTTATGAAACTGCCTTGGGTTCGTGATATGAAAATACAAAGAGCGTGGCCACATGGACTAATAGTAATGCTTGAAGAACATACTGTGCTGGCGCGCTGGGGTAACGACGCACTGGTTAATACGCATGGAGAGGTTTTTCATGCTGTTGTTGATGAAAAATTACCCTTATTTTTGGGGTCCATGGAGAAAAATTCACAGGAAGTAACGCAACGATATATGCGGTTTAATCAATTATTAGCACCACTACAACAGTATATTGCCGAGATAAGTGTATCGCCTCGACATGCTTGGCATATTCGTTTGGAGACAGGCACTGTGCTTGAGTTAGGGCGTAATGAGGTGGAAGCAAGATTGGCACGCTACGCTTCAGTCTACAACCATAGTATTGCACAGTTAAACCAACAAGAACCGCTGCCTTATATGGATTTACGCTATCCAAATGGTTTTGCTGTACGTATGCCAGAAGCTACGCAGCAAGTATTACATAAACCTGGCGAAAGGGGAGAAACGTGAAATCAAGGGGGTGTAACTAGATGAATAAAGCCAGGGAAAGTAGAAATCTGATTGTGGGTTTGGATATTGGCACTTCAAAAATTGTTGCCTTTGTTGCAGAAATAAAACCCGAAGGTGGTTTTGAGATTATTGGATTAGGCAGTCATCCTTCGCGTGGACTGAGGAAAGGCGTGGTGGCAAATATAGAAACAACAGTCAATGCAATCCAGCGTGCATTAGAAGAAGTCGAACTGATGGCAGATTGCAAAATTAATGAGGTGTACACAGGTATTGCTGGGAGTCATATCAAGGGGTTTAATTCGCATGGTATGGTGCCAATCAAAGATAAAGAAGTGTCAGAAAAAGATGTCGAGCGGGTAATGGAAACGGCAAAGGCAGTAAATATACCAGCTGATCAGCAAATTCTACATATTCTTAACCAGGAATTTATTATAGATGGCCAGGAAGATGTACGTGAGCCAGTGGGTATGAGCGGAATACGCCTAGAAGTTAAAGTACATATTGTAACGGGTGCTGTGTCAGCAGCACAAAATATCGTCAAGTGTGTGCATCGTTGTGGATTGGAAGTGCGCGATCTGATACTGCAACCATTAGCTTCTGCAATGGCTGTGTTATCAGAGGATGAGAAAGATCTGGGAGTGTGTTTGGTAGACATTGGTGGTGGCACGACAGATATTGCAGTATTTACGCATGGTGCAATTCGCCACACTGCGGTAATGCCCATTGCGGGTGATCAGGTTACCAATGATATTGCCATGGCACTGCGCACACCTACCAAGAATGCAGAAGACCTGAAGTGTCGTTATGGTTGCGCATTACGCAGTATGGCCGATACGCGCGAGATGATAGAAGTACCAGATGTCGGCAATCGTGGATCGCGTCAGCTTTCCACGCAAACCTTGGCAGAAGTAATTGAGCCACGCGTTGAAGAACTCTACTCCATGGTGCAAGCTGAGTTGCGTCGTAGTGGTTTTGAAGAGTTACTGTCTTCAGGAATTGTGATTACGGGTGGTTGTGCTTCCTTACGGGGAATGGTGGAGTTGGGTGAAGAAATATTCCATATGCCGGTACGGTTAGGTGTTCCAAATTATCAGGGTAATCTTAAAGAAGTCATACATACGCCGCGGTATTCCACGGGTATTGGATTGATTATGGCTGGGATAGAACAGATGCAGCACCAGCAAAATACAAGATTGCAGGGGGGCTCAGCAAAACAGATTTTTACTAGAATGAAAAGTTGGTTTCAGAAAAATTTTTAATCAGAAGTTTGTAAGTGTTGTGTTAGTAGTTGATTAGCTTTTATTTCAATTTTTGCGAGGAGAAATATCATGTTTGAAATTATGAGTACAGAATCTCAGGAAGCAGTCATCAAAGTTATTGGTGTCGGTGGATGTGGTAGCAATGCCGTGGATCATATGATTCATAATGATATGCAAGGTGTTGAATTTATTTGTATGAACACGGATGCGCAAGCATTGAAAGGGAATAAGGCGGAAACACTGCTGCAACTTGGCCAAGGTATTACAAAGGGGCTGGGCGCAGGGGCAAATCCTGAAATTGGACGCGAGGCTGCGCTGGAAGATCGTGATCGTATTGCCGAGCTGATTCAGGGATCAGACATGTTGTTTATTACTGCTGGAATGGGCGGTGGTACAGGTACAGGAGCCGCACCAATCGTAGCACAGGTAGCGAAGGAAATGGGCATCTTGACAGTAGCCGTTGTCAGCAAACCATTTGCATTTGAGGGTAAGCGGCTTAAGGCAGCTCAATTGGGTATGGAGGAATTGTCACAGCATGTTGACTCGTTAATTGTCATCCCTAACGACAAACTCATGATGGTTCTCGGTAATGATATCAGTATGTTAGATGCGTTCAAGGCTGCCAATGATGTGCTCTATGGTGCGGTTGCAGGTATTGCTGAAGTGATTAACTGTCCAGGTTTGGTCAATGTTGATTTTGCTGATGTCAAAACAGTTATGTCTGAAATGGGTATGGCTATGATGGGTTCTTCATCAGCCACTGGTGTTGATCGTGCACGCGTCTCCGCCGAACAAGCAGTAGCAAGTCCTTTATTGGAAGATGTTACTTTATCTGGTGCGCGTGGCATATTGGTGAATATTACTGCCAGTTCAGGGTTAAAGATGCGTGAAGTACATGAGGTAATGAGTACCATTAAGGACCTTACTGCAGAAGATGCGACGGTTATTATCGGTACAGTTATTGATGAAAGCATGAATGATGATTTACGTGTCACCATGGTGGCAACGGGTCTGGGTAACATAGCCAATCAAGGTCAAACTAAACCATTAACGGTCGTTCATACCCGTACGGGAACAGATGACCGAGTGTCAGGTTTGTCGGCAGAAGAGCCTGCTGTCATGCGTACGAGCCGAAGAAGCAATGCCACAGTGGCAGCAATGCGACAATCAGGCGTTGATCCAATGGATATTCCAGCATTCTTGAGAAGACAGGCTGATTAAGTAATGTCTGATCCGTATGGAGGCTAGCGTTGCTGCCCTGTTGAGGTCAACAGGGTGGTTTTGCTGATTGTAGACTGAACCTTCAGGTTGCATATACTGAATTGATTGAAGTTGTATGTTCGTATAAAGCAACTGTTGGGTTGGATGATCTCCTTGTTTAATATTTATTGTCGTGCAATATGGTCGACCCACTGTTCTTGGTCACATCAGCATGGAGACCAGAAAATTATGCTTAAGTTTTATGGTTACAAAAAATGTAGTACCTGTCGTAAGGCTGAAAAATTCTTTCAGCAAGCCAAAATTGCTTATGAATTTATCGATATCACCGAAAATCCGCCAACGGTGAAAGAACTCGCTGCCGTTGCCAAAATCGCTGGTATCCCCCTGAAGAAAATTTTTAATACCAGTGGGATACAATACCGTGAATTAAAAATTAAGGCGAAACTACCCACGCTATCAGACCTGGAGATATTAGCACTGATGGCAGGTAACGGGCGCTTGATCAAGCGGCCACTCATCACCGATGGAAAACATGCAACGGTGGGTTTCAGAGAGGAACTGTTTGTTGAAGCTTGGGGCCCCAATTTTAACTGATATAACGAAAAACTCTGATTAATATTGATTTGAGATTGTTGAAACTAAGGCTGGAAATGGCAATATGAGAATTTCCACTCTAACAGAATAGTGCGTCTGTCAAAATAGACGCCTCAGCTATGATTGAATTTCCCAACTCGTCGGTTCTCTCATTGGGACATTATTTTTTTGATGGCGGAATGTTGAAATAAATGAGTAGATGATTTTACGCGCATGGTTAATGCCGCCGAGTGGACGATGTTCCGGTAAACAGTGCCAGGGTGAATACGACAAATTCTCACCGAACTCATTCTGTTTTTCATTATCGAAGGTTTGCTGCATGATCTTGATCGTGGCGACTTTTTGAAATGGCGATATCGCTTCGTTCCATTCTATGCCGGGATCTTCGATTGGCATGGTGTCGGCGTTGGTTTGCAACTGAACTGAGAAATCAAATGTGGCATCTTCATTTTCCAATTGCTGGATCATTGCAGCATGCATGAAATTATCGTCAGGGTTTTTGGGTATGGTGTCCGGAACGGTTACGTGTGGAATGGCAGAATATTTGACCGCATTGCTACCCAATAGATAAGGGGTTGTGCTGAAGTAGCGGATTTGAAGCGGATTGGCAAATTTTTTCATCGATTTGATCAGATTCCAAGTCACGCGCCAATGCGTCAGGAAAACAGCAGTTTTGAAAAAATACTGGCGGTGAGTGCTTTGACTAGATCGTCAAATTCCTTGACATTCTTGGTGACGAAAACATGGGTGCT
>CAXBGL010000024.1:0-19905 GCA_963975255.1 uncultured Nitrosomonas sp.
ATCGCTGCATAATGCTAGTGACTTATCCGTCCACTAAAGCGGACCCAGCTCATTCACAATTGAATTACGCGACAGGCCCAATATATGCTAAGGAACAATAGTTTGTTGAAATTTATTCAGATTGTTTTTTACGTTTCATTTTTGATGAAGATGGAGGCTTCTTGTTGAAAAAATTGAGAATTATCCTTTTTACTGTGATGAGCAGTTTTATATGGAATTTTCTTATCTTTCAGTCGGCAGTTTATGCGCAGGAAAGTCGAGGAGAATCCATTGACTGTACAGATGTGCAGGTTGATTATGCGGACGATCCAACTCTGACTCGGGAAGAACGCATTCACCTTATGGATAAGGCTTTTTATAAGTCGCTGGACAAATTTGAGCTGTGTCAGTCGGCCATGAAAAGAACAGAAACTAATGGCCATGGCGCAGCGGCTGCGCGTACGAGTGGTGTTAGCGGGGGCTCTGGTGATTCTGGCGACTCATCTGGCGACATGGAGGGAACATCTGCAAGTAGATCTGCTGCCAGTTCAACGATGTCTGGAACCGACTCACCCAAAGAGAATTCTGCCGCTGAGGATAATATCGAGACTGAAGACTCTAATGCCAGTTCGACGTCACGAAGTGCGGACAATGAAAATAGTATGAACAGGGGCAACGTTTCGGCTGCAAATGGCAAACTTCCTGGTGATATTCCGTCAGCTGATAATGACAGTGCACTTGCGGCACAAATACGACACGCTGCTGAAAACGAAACGGATCCCGTTAAAAAAGCGCAGTTATGGAATGAGTATAGGAAATATCGAGGATTACCCCAAAAATAATTTGTGAGAGATTATGTTTTCCAAGAAAATTGCCATCAACTTTATTGTGACTATCTGTATAATTCATGCACTGCTACTTTCTGGGTGCGCAAACAATAATCAAAGGCCGTCAACAGCAGTTGGTCCTTCCGTGTCATCTTCTTATTCAGAGCCAGAAACAATCGATCCAGTTGAGACCCTTCCAAAGCTTGATGTCATTATTCCTGTTTTTGATCCAGGTCTACCTGAGGATCCAGACGACTACGATGACGAAAACATCTGGCCCGAGCTGCGTAGAGCGGAAGCCAAACGTTTTGCTTATAAGCTTAAGGAGAAACTAGAAGCGACTGGACAATTTGGTTCGATTCGAGTCACACCAGATAAAACAGCTACCGGTGACTTATATATTCTTGGTCGGATTGAACAATCAAACGGTGAAGAGGTTGAAATAGCTATAGAAGTGATTGATATCAGCGGTCAGGAATGGTTGGATGAATCTTTTGAATATGAGGTTTCAGAAGCCTTTCACAAAAATATCAGACATAAAGGGAAGGATTCTTACGACCCCTTATTTGAGGAAGCAGCAGCAGAAGTTGCTGAGGCACTCAACGATCATAATCCAAAAGAACTGGAAGAACTCCGTTACCTTTCAGATCTTCGGTTCGGCGCCAATTTCTCAGATAGTACATTTATGCGACATATGGAAGTCGATGGAAACCAATTCAACTTGTTGAGCAAACCCAGCGACCACGACCCAATGTTGCAACGTGTGAGAGCCATTAGAGTACGAGACCGGCTTTTTATTGACGGTTTACAAGACAAGTACGCCGCTTTCTCTGCGCAAATGAATGACAGTTATTTGATGTGGCAGGAACAAAGTCTGTTAGAAATTAAGGCAAAGCGTACAGCGGACCGGAAAATGATGGGTCAGGCTTTAGGCGGCGCAGCACTGATAGGGCTCGGCATTCTCTCAGCAGTCGCAGGCGGAAATTCCAGCTCAAGTGGCGTACGTGCTGCCAGTTCTATGGGAATGATTCTTGGTGGAATAGGGGGTGTTGCTTTAATCTCACAAAGTTTCAAAACCAGTGAGGAAGCAAAAGTACACCGTGATTCTCTGAATGAGCTGGGTCAATCTGTTGATTTGGAACTCGCACCACAGGTCATTGCCTTTGACAAAGAAAGTGTGGAATTGAGCGGTGATGCCAAGCAGCAATTTATGCAATGGCGTACTTTTTTGCAAAAGATATATTCTGAAGAAAAGACCCCTGATGTTCAATTCTAACTGTAAAGTATAACGTGCTTGAAGAAAAACTTGAAGAAGCACGTCTGCACAGCACCAAACTCCGAAAGCAAATAACAATCGGTTTTCTTATAAGCATTGTTGTTTGTAGTTTTGTATTGGTTAGCCTATCCTCTTTTGACTTTTCCACACCCAAGGATGTACCGGTGTCGGTTATGGTACCTGAAAAAAAGAAACTAACTGAAGCCGACATAGAAAAAGTTCGAAACGAATTTAAAGAAATACTTCAACAATATAAAAATGAGCTAAAACCTCGTCTCCAAGCGGCTAATATCGAGCGCTGGAATCAAAATGCTTTGTTCGAGATCAATGATCTGGAGAAAAAAGCGATGTCAAGTTTTAGCAGTGGCGATTATCCCAATGCACTGAATAATGCTCAGTCATTAAAAGCTAAAACGTTGGCGGTTCTGGAAGAAGCAGAACAGATTTTTAAAGAGAACATGGAGAAAACGACCGATTTCTTAGAAAAAGATCACTATAATGAGGCAAAACTGCACATTGAAAAAGCCTTAGTAGTTGCACCTCAGTCTCCAGAGGCACTAGCGATTCAACAAGATATTGAAAAACTCCAGCATATCCTCCCGCTTCTAAATGAAGCAAAGGCCGCCCGTGCCGAACACGATCTGCAAAAGGAATATAATTTCTTACAGCAGATTGTGCAGATTACCCCACAGCGTACAGAAGCAACTGAACGATTAAATTTGCTGGGACAACTGATCAAAAATAAAAAGTTTGACGCACATATTTCGTCGGGCTTCGCTGAAATAGAGAACAAACAAACAAAAAAAGCCAGACACCATTACCAGAAAGCAAAGAAAGTTGATCCCAAACGTAAAGAACTTCAGGTACTTTTAGGTCAGGTATTGACACAAGAAAAAGCGATTCGAATTCGGCAAGCTGTCAAACAAGCGGAACAAGCAATCCGTCAAGATAATTGGCAGCAAGCCAGGGCAAACTTTGAACAAGTCATAAAAGATACGCCAGAAAATGAGACAGCAATCGACGGACTAAAGCGTGCCAATGAAGTTCTTGGGCTTCAGTCAAGCCTTGGCCAATATATTAAAAATCCTTATCGTCTCAAATCTAGCGATGTTCTGAGTGAGGCGGAAAAGACATTATCACAAGCACAGCATGCTTCAAACTATAGTTTTGGAATAAAGAAACAAACGCAACAATTGCGCGAGCTAATTGCAACTTTCAATCGATTGATTCCAGTCACGATCATGTCTGACAACAAGACTTATGTGCTCGTTCGTGGCATAGGCAAGGTGGGCGCCGTTTCTCAAAAAACAATACAGTTAAAACCAGGCAACTATACCTTTGAAGGAACACGTAACGGTTTTAAGTCAAAGTTGTTGCAGGTGCAAATTCCATATGACCAGAACAACTTTAATATCCACGTAATTTGCGATGAGCCAATTTAATGAAAAATTAGATCAGGCAAAAAACCGGCAAAAACGAATATATCTTTTCTCTGGTTTAACGGTGATGAGTATTCTTCTGCTTGTAGTAATGCTGTTTATTTTTTCGCGTGGCACCCGCGTTGAAATCATGCCCGTGGAAGCCAAAGAGTTGGCAACAATTAGCGTAATAGAAGGCTTTAGCTTTAGCATCGGAGATGCGATTTACTCACTTGCTGGAAATCCTGTCATTAGTGCATCTGCTCCAGGATTTAAGATTGCAACGGCCACTATTGATTCGGCGTATCTCGGTAAAGTTTTTCCGCTTGAATTATTCGAATTGCCAGGACACCTTGTCATCGAGATATTGGGAAAAGAAAAGAATCTATCAAAGACTGTCTGGCAAATCAATGGTCGTGACACTGATCACTCGGATAAACTTGATCTTGATCTAGAGGCTGGAACCTACACTGTTACGATCGACAATCCTTTTTTCCAACCTAAATCGTTGACGGTTGAGATTAAACGACGCAAACAAACAAAGTTGCAGGTGGATTTACAACCTGTCGATGGCAAGCTGAATATTGCTTCGATGCCTGATGGAGCTACAGTTTTTCTTGATGAAAAAATGATTGGGCAAACACCTTTGCGGGTTAACCAGAATGGTGGTCTTTATACTTTGCGCGTTGCAACCAAAAACTATGCTGACACGATTGAACAGTTTGCAATTACCCGGTCTAAACCGGAAGTGAACCGCAATTACCAGCTTGAACATAAAAAAACAAAGGTGATCCTTGAACTAACACCAAACGGCGGAACACTTCTTGTAAATGGCATTCAGGTAACGGAACCACTTTTCCTGAATACCATAGCAGAACATCGTTTGACTTATATGAAAGCGGGTTATTACACAGACAATCAAACAATACAACTTTCAGCAGATCAAGAAAAAAAAATCGTCTTTCATCTAAAACCAGAAATTGGTCAGGTCGAGATTTCTTCTTCGCCGCCTGCATCAATATGGATTAATAATAAATACTATGGTGTCAGTCCCGTCAACGTTAGCCTTCCAGCAGTGCCTCATCAGATCATCTTCAAAAAAACCGGGTATCGGTCTGTGTCAATAACTGTAAAACCTACGGGAAAATCTGTTCAAAAGATATCGACCACATTGCTCACTGAATATCATGCCCGATTGCAGGAAGCCCCGCGCGAATTAATTAACCAAGCAGGAATCAAACTAAAATTATTTGTGATGCGAGACCACCTGACTATGGGTGCACCACGTTCTGAAAAAGGCCAGCGTGCCAATGAATTTCAGAAAGAAATTGACTTAACAAAACCGTTTTATGCCAGTATTTTTGAAATAACCAATAGCCAATTTGCAAAATTTAACCAAAAAAAAAGTCAGGACGCTGCCAATATCCCGGTCACTTCTATTAGTTGGCAAGAAGCGGCAGCCTACTGTAATTGGTTAAGTAAAAAAGAAAAACTTCAACATTTCTATGAAATCACGAATGGTAAAGTGAACGGATTTAATACAAACACTGATGGCTATCGTTTACTTAGTGAAGCAGAATGGGAATGGCTAGCACGCAAGGCAGGAAAACCCAAACAAACTATTTTTTCCTGGGGAAATGAGACCATCATTCCGCCTAATACTGCGAACATCGCAGATGAAACGACTAAAGGCCAGGTAACATTTTATGTGCCTAATTATAGTGATGGTTATGTTAACGTTGCGCCTGTCGGTCATTTCAGCAGAGAAATATCCGGTCTCTATGATATGGCAGGGAATGTCAGCGAATGGGTTCATGATGTCTATTCGATCATGCCGCCAATGACAAATACAAGCGTGCGTAATCCAATGGGTGAACAGCGTGGACACTCACATGTAATAAAGGGAGCCAATTACCGCTCTGGTACGATTACCACGCTCCGACCCGCATTCCGGGAAGGATTGACTACTGGGCGTGACGATGTAGGTTTCCGAATTGCACGTTATCTTTATGGAGGAGAGAATGAGTAAGCTGAAGCAGGTATTAAAAAAAAGAATTGTACGGTGGTTTGTGGTGCTGATTGCTCTTTTTGTTACAGCAGCAACCGTGTATGCGGTGATACCTGCCATTAGTCTAAATTCCCCAACTTCTTTTCCGGTGGATATTTGATATGTCTGATATCGTTAAAAGTTTTGTTGTCCTGATTGTTTCTGTCATTCTTGTCCATCTTGCTTATATCGGCTATGTACGTCCGGAAGCTGACCTAATACTTGAGGCGGCAAGGCAGACAGGTCAATCGATACCTCGCGACTTGGTAATTGTCCTCAAAGATTATGAGCAGGAGATCTGCTTTATTCTGATGCTCTGGGGAAGTTTTCTCATTCTAAGTAAATGCCGTACAATTTTACGTAGTAAATACCTCTATACAGTTGATATAATTGAAGAAGTCGAGGGGGAAGACTTTGAGCCAGAACAAGTTATTCAACGACTTGATACGGAACTTTCTGCTGATCAAAGCTCAGCACCCCTCATTCAGACACTGCGCACCGCCTTGTGGCGGTATGCCGGAACCAAGAATGTACAAAATCTGTCTGATGCTATAGAAAGTTGTGTCGAAGCACTTGCTATTCGTCAGGACGCCGAGAACTCGATGATTCGTTATCTAATTTGGGCGGTTCCCTCCATCGGTTTTATTGGCACGGTACGTGGCATCGGTGAAGCGCTGTCTTATGCCGATAAAGCACTTGCAGGAGATATTGCTGGTATGACCAATAGTCTCGGCGTGGCTTTTAACTCAACGCTTGTGGCCCTATTGATTAGCATATTTCTCATGTTTCTCTTCCATCAACTGCAACGCCTACAAGATGGACAAATTGTTGATATACAAGCCTATTGTGATCAATATCTACTTGCCCGCATCAAGTAACGAGTCAATCTGTGAGAAGGCACCGTCGATCAGAAGGTTTTAACCTTGCATTCCTGGATATTATGTCATGTGGACTTGGCGCTGTTGTACTGGTATTTATGCTAGTCAAGTACAATGTGAGTGATTCTAATGTTGAAGCGAATCGTCTGGTTGGAGAGGTGAAACACCTTGAGTCGCAGCAGCAAGTGCTGCAACAGACACTTAAACAACTACACAACACATCTCAATCTGAAATTGAAAGAATTGCCAAGCTCAAAGCAAAGCTTGCACAGCTTAAACAAGCACTTTCAAACAAAGAATCCAATCTTTCTAATAAAAACAACCAATTAGCGGTCCTAAAGAATGCTATTGCTACAAGACCTATGGCCCACAAAGAAGATCTTGTAGAAGATGATCGAGGTGGAGAAGAAAATTACCTGATGGGCCTAAAAGTTGAAGGCCGTCGTATTGCTGTACTAATCGATAGCAGCGCTTCTATGACGGATGAAACATTGATCAATATTATTAAAAGGAAAAATGGCTCTGTTCATGGCAAGAAACAGGGGCCTAAATGGCTTCGAACGAAAAAGACGGTACGTTGGCTGCTGACTCGTGTTCCCAAGACGAGCCAGCTGAGTGTAATTTCTTTTAATGATTCCGCGCAATCACTGGGTCAAGCAAAGTGGATGACCGCAAACAATCCTGCTTCGCTTAAGGCACTCTATCAAGGGCTGGATGCCATTGTCCCTACGGGCGCGACAAATCTGCAAAAAGGATTACAAGTCGTATCCAAGCTTAACGCCACTGATCTTTATATCATTACAGATGGCTTGCCTACTGTCGGTGAATCGCGTTACGCGAGTCTTAATATTTTTTCTGGTTGCAGTTCACTATTGGGTAATTCCAGAACGATTTCAGGTGAATGCCGTGTAAAGCTATTTCGGCAAACTATTCAAGATAGTCGTCTTCGTGGTGTAAAAGTCAATGTTATTTTACTACCTATTGAAGGAGATCCCGATGCGGCCAATGAATATTGGAGCTGGACAGGCAGTACAGGTGGATTAATCATTAGTCCTGCGGCGAATTGGCCATGAAAATAAGGAAAAAAGATTTTGATATATTTAATCTTTCTTTTCTAGATGTCATCTCCTGTGGTTTTGGCGCAGTAGTCCTGTTGGTATTGATTTCTAATACTGATAGAGATACACCACAATCAACTACAGACCAAGTCGAGAGTCTACTCGAGCAAGTCATGACACTAAAAAGTCAAGTAGATAACCTGGCACAAAAAATTGACCAACAAAAGAAAACGAATGATATCCAGCTAGTGGAAAGTGGAAACTTAGCTCGGGCAGCTCAGACCTTTTCACAAAACCTGAGTAAAAAAGAACGTGAAGAAAAAGCACTGACAAGTGATCTTGATGGACTCTCACTGGTTCAATCAACCCTGGAAACGGTGACTATTGCACCATCGACCAGCAACACCGTTCGAGATGAGGAAGTGGGTGGCATTCCAGTGGACAGCGATTATGTCATTTTTGTGATTGATACATCAGGTAGTATGCTGTCTATCTGGAATCGTGTCTCACAAGAGATCATTAATGTTTTGACCATTCATCCACAAGTCAAAGGTTTTCAGATATTAAACGACGAAGGTAAAGCCATTATTTCAAGCTATAGTGGTCGTTGGATTCCCGATGCGCCATTTCGGCGCAAAAGTGTAATGAAATTATTTAATGAGTGGCGCAGTGCGTCTAACAGCAGTCCTGTAGAAGGCATAATGACCGCGCTGAAACAATATAAAAAACCGGGTCAGTCGATAGCGATCTATGTTTTTGGTGACGATTATTCTGGTGCTTCTTATGATAATGCCATTGCCAGCATCACAAAAATGAATAGGCAACAGAAAAATGGACAGCGTCTGGCTAAGATTCACGCCGTTGGTTTTCTCTCACAAGCCACCACAGGCCGATTTGCTATTCTAATGCGAGAACTCACAAAGCAGAATGGCGGAACTTTTCTTGCTTTACCCATAAAATAAAAATAGGGGTAGACTGTCAAGTTAAAAGCCAGCAAGTGAAGACTTGGGTCCAAATTGTATTTTTCTTAATTTGCCAAGAAACAATAGACGTCAGGCTAGGTTGTAACAAACAAATACTCCAGCCCAGTCTTGGATAACCCTACAAGGTTGACGTTTACCTCATTTAGTACAGTATCCGCAGCCATGATTCCAATTGAGGCGACTGTATGAACGCCTGAATCCAATAACTCGACGAAATGGGCCTCATCAGCAAGTGAGGGCGCAAAGCCAACCACATTTCCATATAATAGGTCGACAACAGCCGTGTGATTTGTTGCGTTAGTGCCAAGTGCCGCATCAATTGCTAATTGCATCAATACTTCGGTGCTCATACCACCATCGAGCAAACTTAGCCCAATACCAGTAAAAGTCTTGTTTGATACTGATTCTTTTCCGAATACAACGCCCAGTGTCTTTGCTGTAATACCTGCGTTTCCTTCAAGGTCAAGGGCTAGTGAAATATCAGAGAAATTGACACGTTCAATATTACTGAGTGTATCTGTACCTTCCACTCCATTTATCGTCCATGTGCCATCAGGATTCTTATGATTAACGTAATCAGCAGAACTGCTGTTATATAATACGGTGTCGGTATTCTCATTTCCGCTTAGGGTGTCATCTCCACCAAAGCCAGTCAGAACATCTTTTCCTCCTCCACCCTCAATCATCTCCGCTTTGTTATGGTCAACAGTGAAAGGCGTTTGAAAACCTTCGAAAAGAGTCATATATTCATTAGCACTGGTTCCATTCCCATCAGCAGGGCTGAATACCGCACCTGACAACAGGTAACCTTTTAAACCAGCCACATCAGATGATGTACTGCCTGCACCGATAAGATGTGAAGCTGCCAACATTCCAGATATGGTTATTTGATGGCCATTAAGAATTTGCCCTTCATATTTATCAAGTCCAAGAAACTTTATTCTTCCCCATAAAATATCATGCCAGCTATTAATAATGGTTTCTTGAACCGATCCATTATTGAAATAATCTTGCTTACTATTTATTCCATATTTTCCTGACCAATTACCGGCCCAATTGTTTTGAAATAAGTTGCTATCACTGTTATCGAGGCCATAGTATCCTAAGTCAAAAAGCGCAGCTTCGCCAAATTGATACTTTCCAATAAAACCAAACGAATTTTCAGTTTCATAATTTTGAGCGCTTCCAGGAATGCTGGATGATTCTCTGAAACCAAGTGTGTCAAAATAATCTTGATATGTATTAGCCACAATGATCTTCCAATTATTGAAATAATATTGTACCGCTAGTTTGTTCTAAATCTTCAACTTCCATTAATTTTTAATACTAAACAGTAATCGGTATCATTTCGAATCGAATTTATTAGTCCGGGTTCAAGGGACACATTATTTTTCTCAGTAATTATGTATTATGTCCCCTGAATTCACCCTGAATTCATACAGATACACGCTTAATGATTTTCATTTTAAAGCCATTTTCATCAACGACGATGGCCGCCTCTATGGCCTCCCCCACGATGACCATCACCCTGCCCTCTATGACCACCTGCCCGGTGCCCATCACGAATGTGTCTATGGCCAACATATCTATGCCCACCAAAGAATCCTGGAGCACCGTAAAATGATGATTGATATCCATAACCAGCTCTGGTTCCGCCATAATATCCAGTTGCTCCAGAATACCCCACTCCTACATAATATGGAGGGGTCACACATCCACTAAGAAAAAGAATTATAATTACGGCTAAAAAGGTAATCAGTTTTTTGTATTCATGACACCTCCATCAAATATTTCAAATGAACAAGTTGCTTTTTATAATGTCAGAGATGTTTAGCTAGTAGCGCAATACCAAATCGTCTCGATTTAAATCTTATTTGTTATAAATATTGTATGGTCTTAAAACTGAATAGAAGATGAACACAAATGTTATTAGTTTTTTCGTAGGGAGTTAAAATTACAATGACTAACGTGCTGGTACAATACTCAGGCTAAATTCCAAAAAAGGATGTTTCTATGACAAAAATTATCCTGCTGGTTTCACTATTTCTTTCCTTGCTTCTTAGTGTCTATTTTGTAATAACCAGTGATGGAATAGTATTAGCGCCTGCATTGTTAGGTCTGCTTGTATCTTTCACCTGTTCAATGATGTTACTAACGAAAAAATAGTCAGGTAGGTGTCAATCAACGGAGCGTTTCAATCGTGACTGCGACAATTTGTCGCATTTTAATTTTTTTCGGTTTATTTTATATTGCATAGATGCAAACAAAACAATCAAAACTTGCTTTATTGATCAACATCTATCGCTTAAAACCGTGGATATTTAATAACGGAAAAATAAACTATGAAACGGGCCGACCGCATGAATATGACTCAGAAGAAGCACTTGATATTGCCACGCAATTATTTTGGCGCAAGGGATACGATGGTACGTCACTAAATGAATTGCTTAAAGCAATGAAAATTTCTAAAGGTAGTCTCTAACATGCTTTTGGTAACAAATATCAGTTGTTTGAACTATGTGTTTATCGCCTCAGAGACCAGCAAATAGCTGACACAATGATTGAGCTGCAACAAGCTGTTAATGGTCGAATTTTTATTGAGAAACTTTTTTATGATATTGTTCTAATACCATATCCCAAAGACAAAGAATTACCACATAATGGATTTTCAATGAATGCAGCGTTTGAATGTTCCGAGCATAATCCAAAAACTCCCACATTAATTTCAAATGTTTCATTGCTATTTATTAAAATATTTAAGCTCGCTATTGAAAAAGGACAATCAGAGCGTGTTATTTCTAAACAAAAAGATCCAAATGAATTGGCTTTCTATTTCTTAAGTAGCCTTGCTGGTTTAAGAAGCATGATCAAAACCAAGACTGACCAAAGAAACATTAGAAGTGTCATTAATATTACACTGACTGCACTTAATTAAACGTGTAATTCATACAGGAAAAGGAAGTGTCACGATTACGAAGCCTGCTGTGCCATAGTGTTTTAATTCTCTTGAGCGTCAGTCCACTGTGTCACAGTACGATGCCAAACGATAGCATTGAACAAACTGTCGATAAAGGCAGTATCAGCGTTGCGCATACGGGTTCTGATAACGTGCGAATTGGGATTACCCTGCAACAATACGAAGCGAAACTGAAACGCCGAGAAAAAAAATTAGAAATACGCTTTGTTAAAGCGCACCCTAATGATCGACAACACCTAGAAACCCAGTTGCATGCTATCCAAAGTCACTTACAGGACACCAAGCAAAGCTACCAGAAACACATCGGGGACTTAAGAAAACGCATTGCACAATTGGAGTCAATTCGGGGACAGGTATCTGATGAATTACTGAACCAAGCCCAGCAGGCATTGGCCGATGGCAATATCCAGCAGGTCGACCGATTGTTGCATCAAATGGAAACACAAACAGCTAACAATAATAAAGTCACAGCTGAAGCAAACTATCAACGCTGTCAAATTGCTGAAGATGAAATACGTTATCGTCGAGCATTCACGCTGTGTCAACGGGCCGTGCAATTAGCGCCCGACAGGACGGACTACCTGTCTGATTTGGCGGATCTGGCTCATACTCTGGGCGAGTATAAAAGGGCTATCGAGTATTATGAGCAGGCGCTGACCAGTGACCTCAAAACCCACGGGGAAAATCATCTCGATGTGGCAATTAATCGTAATAATTTAGGTGCGACCTGGGATTCTCTTGGCGAATATAAAAAGGCCATCGAGTATTATGAGCAAGCACTGACCAGCGACCTTAAAACCTATGGGGAAGATCATCCCGATGTAGCGATTGATCGTAACAATCTAGGCATGGCCTGGCATGCTTTGGGTGAGTATAAAAAAGCAATTGGCTATTTGGAGCAAGCAATGGCCAGTGACCTCAAAACCTATGGGGAAGATCATCTTCAAGTGGAGACTTACCGCAATAATCTAGCTGGAGCCTGGTATGCACTGGGGGAATATAAAAAGGCCAAAGGTTATTTAGAGCAGGCGTTAGCCGGTTTTGAGAAAGTTTTAGGCGTGAATCACCCAAATACTACAAGTGTCCGGGCAAATTACCAGCAATTGCTGAAAATCATTCAGGATCAAAAAAACAAATCAAGTACAGCGAAATAATGTAGCAAGTAGAGAATGCGCAACTATTTCAGAACTGGCAATAGCATTGGCGTAATCTCCCTACAACACCAAGAAATTCAGCATACCTCACCATTTTATGTGTCCCCGCCTCTGAGTACTGTAAAATAACTGCAAAACCACGTCATTAATCACTTTATCCTTCGTCTCTAAATGAAGACCTTGATAAAATACACCGAATACCCACCTTATCCGAGTGATTCACCTGTTATAGGAACTTAAACGCCTATTTCATTAACAACGTTGCAACGAGATTACTGTGGTTGATATGATGTTTGTTTTTGCTGCAATACTTTAGGATATTCAGAAAGAACATTATCATCCATAAATCAGCAACCTCTTACCCTAGAAATTAAAATGATACGTCAAAATGAAAAGTAATAAAACTTGCAGAGAAGCATTCACTCAACTCTATCATGACATCGAACAACAAATTGTTGGGCAACCCGCATTGGTACAAAGGCTATTACTGGCTTTACTTTGTGATGGCCATTTATTGCTGGAAGGGGCGCCTGGATTGGCTAAAACGCGTGCCATTAAAGCATTAGCAAATGGACTGGAAGCCGATTTTCATCGTATTCAATTTACCCCGGATTTATTACCTGCCGATCTGACTGGTAGTGACGTTTTTCGTCCTGAGACCGGGAGTTTTACATTTAACAAAGGACCCATTTTTCACAATGTAATTCTTGCAGATGAAATAAACCGTGCACCCGCTAAAGTGCAATCGGCATTGCTCGAAGCGATGGAAGAACGGCAAGTAACCGTCGGCGCTGCGAGCTATCCATTACAGCCATTATTTTTAGTAATGGCAACTCAGAACCCAATTGAGCAGGAAGGCACCTACCCATTACCTGAAGCACAGCTTGATCGTTTTTTATTGCATGTGCGTGTGGATTATCCGGATAAGGATGCCAGTCGAAAAATTCTGCAACTGGTTCGACATGAAGCGCAGGACTCACTGGGTCAAGAAACTCAGAAACCATTTCAAAAGATAACACAAGAACAAGTATTCACAGCCAGAAGCGAGATCATGCAATTACATTTGGCCGAAGCGGTGGAAGAATATATTGTAGAAATCGTTGAAACAACGCGTCATCCCGATAATTATGGTCAGGAAATTTCTAACTGGATTCGATGGGGTGCAAGTCCACGTGGCGCTATCGCAATTGAACGTGCAGCCCGTGCCACTGCATGGCTGGCAGAACGAGATTTTGTGACACCAGAAGATGTGCAAAAAGTAACACCCGATGCACTGCGTCACCGGATACTACTGAATTATGAGGCGGAAGCCGACGGGATCACTTCCCAACAATGTATTGATAAAATACTGGTCAGCTTACCTGCCCCATGAGTGACGGTACTGCGTTAGAATTGAGCGCATTGATTCGTTTACGCGGTGCTGCCAGAGGATTAGAACTGGGTGCACGCAGACGCATCTTATCAGCGCAGGCAGGGGGTTATCTTTCTGCCTATCATGGCCGCGGCATGGAGTTTGATGAAGTGCGTGCCTATCAGGCAGGCGACGATGCCCGAACCATAGATTGGCGGGTAACCGCCCGGCGAGGTCAGCCTCATACCAAGCTTTTCCGTGAGGAACGTGAACGCCCCGTCATGTTTCTGGTTGATCTGCACCCGGGCATGTATTTTGGCAGTCGTATCCAATATAAATCTGTTTTAGCTGGTAGTTTAACTGCCTTATTGGGTTGGGCTGCTGTGCGCGCGAGTGATCGTGTGGGCGGCATTGTGCATGCAGCAGAAACCCATCAAGAAATCTATCCAGCCACACGCGAATTAGGTTTATTACCCATGTTACAGGCCATGGTTCATTTGCAGCCCACTGCCTTTGGAAATATTAATATCGGCCGTATGGATCGTTCTCTGGCACGTATGTCGCGTCTTGTACATCCTGGAAGTCTGGTTGTTATTTTCAGCGACTTCAGAGAATTGGGTGTTAATGCGGAAAAACATTTAGCAAACATTGCGCGACATAATGATGTGATTGCCGCATTTCTTTATGACCCATTGGAAACCACACCCCCTCCCGCTGGTCTTTATCGACTGGGAATTAATCAACAGCGGCTATCACTTGACACGGGGCAATCGTCAGTAAAAAAACAATGGCAAAAACAGTTTCAAAACCATCGCACAAAAATAAGCGATTTGTGCGCACGTCATGCCATTCATTTTATGGAAATCGCCACTGCTGATAAGATGGTCCATGCCTTGCGCACGGGTTTAACACGTCGTCGTGGGAAGCGCGTCTGATGAACGATCCCCTGGCAGCCCTGCGCCCGTTACATACCCCACCACCTATCAGCTGGTGGCCACCTGCACCGGGATGGTGGCTGGGTTTATTGGTAATTGTAATACTGCTGGTCATTATTTATCGCTACTGGCAACGCATGGCGCCACAACGCGCAGCACTGCGTGAACTAAAAATTCTGGAAAAAAATACAGATGCCACGGATCATCCCGTTGCGACGCTTAATCTGTTACTGAAACGATATGCCCTCGTTTGCTGGCCAGCTACAACGGTGGCTTCACTTTCCGGTGATGCCTGGCTAAAATTTCTGGACTCCAAGGGTGGAAACGGGCAATTTTCTGATGGACCGGGATTTATTTTACTGGCTGATCCATATAGTAGAAATGACGCGCCAAACCTGAATGAACTGATTGTATTGGCACGTCGATGGATTAAAGCTAACCGACCAGGGAAAAAGCACTGATGTTTGAATTTGCTTGGCCATGGATGTTGTTACTCTTACCGTTACCTTGGTTGTTCTGGCGTTTTCTGCCGCCAGCAACTTCGGTCAAGCAAGGTGTTTTATTTGCGCCTTTCATTTGCGCCTACTCGGAAACACAAACGACCGTGGTGAATCGCCCCTACCTGCGTTCATTTCGCATATGGGGTGCGTTGTTCTGTTGGCTTTTACTGGTTACGGCTACCGCTAGACCGCAATGGTTGGGCGAAGAAACAGAACTTCCTGAAACCGGTCGTAATTTACTGCTGGCGGTAGATGTTTCTGGCAGCATGGAAATAGCAGACTTGGACGACGAACGTACTAACCGCCTCGAAGTGGTCAAACAAGTGGCGGGAGAATTTATTCGGCGTCGTGAGGGTGATCGTATCGGCCTGATTTTATTTGGTAGTGAAGCATATTTGCAGACACCGTTGACTTTTGATCGTACGACTGTAGCAAGCTTGCTGCAAGATGCTGTGATTGGCATTGCCGGCAGAGAAACCGCCATAGGCGATGCCATTGGTATGGCGCTAAAGCGACTAAAAAATGCCAGTGGAGAAACCGTTTTGGTGCTACTGACGGACGGCGCTAATAACGCGGGACATGTACAACCCCACAATGCTGCCGAACTTGCTGCACAAAAAGGCTTGCGGATTTACACCATTGGCGTGGGTGGCGAGCCCCGAGAGGTCAGAAGTTTTTTTGGTACACGCATGGTTGATCCTGCATCTGATCTGGATGAAGAAACACTGAGAATAATTGCTGACACGACTGGCGGGCAATATTTTCGTGCGACGGATCGTGAGACACTGCATGATATCTATCGTCAATTGGACAAATTGGAACCCACTATTGAAGGCAATCGAACCGTGCGTCCGAGCACTGAACTTTTTTCATGGCCACTGGGTCTTTGTTTAGTAATCAGTTTCATGCTTACTATTGGCAGGTGGAGAAAGGATCTAAAATGAGCGAGCTACATTTCTTACGACCATTATGGTTTCTGGCACTAATTCCGGCACTCTGGATGCTGATTGCACTATGGCGTCAACAATCTTCTGGAACGACCTGGGAAACGGTATTTGATCAACAGTTACTGGCACCTTTATGGCTGGAAACGCCGGGCAAATCAACACGCCTCCCGCTGTTAATACTGGCTACCGGCTGGATGCTAGCCATTCTTATCCTGGTCGGCCCCGTATGGGAACGTCAACCCGACCTCATCTGGCGCGCACAAATGTCACGCATTCTGATACTTGACTTATCTCCATCGATGAATGCCAATGATGTGTCACCATCGCGTTTGGAACGCGCACGCTTTAAGATCATGGATATTTTGGCAAGATCCCGTGAAGGCCGTACCGGGTTGGTGGTGTTTGCAGGTGAGTCCCATGTTGTTACACCACTAACTGAAGATAACGAGACCATTAAGAATCTGTTAACAGCGTTAGGTACCGAGATCATGCCTGTAAAAGGTGATGCCGGCACACCCGCATTACAAATGGCAGGTGATTTACTCAAACTGACAGGTATCCAACAAGGTGAATTGTTACTCATTTCCGATGGTATTGCCGATCCAGCGGCTGCGCTTGCAATAGCGCAGAAACTACGTAAACAAGGCAATCGACTTTCAGTGCTGGGCATAGGCACCGAAGAAGGTGGCACCGTGCGTCACGGCGACGTTACTGAGTTTGTACGTTTTAATGTAGCGCCTTTGCAGGCGCTTGCACGTGCTGGCGGTGGCACATTCAGCTTAATGACTGTCGATGATAGTGACTTAAATCGCTTATTACCGAACATCGTATCAACCAGTGCATTTGAAAAAACTGAAAGCAACGGCGTAGAACGTTGGGTCGAACATGGTGTTTGGCTATTACCATTCATTTTATTATTTGCTGCCATATCATTTCGGCGTGGTTGGTTGATGGGATTTATGATCATTCTGGTCACACCACCACCCGCTTATGCTTTCGATTGGCAGGATCTATGGCTGCGCCCAGATCAGCAAGCCCAACAACGTTTAAAACAGGGTGACCCACAAACGGCCGCACAGAAATTTCGTAATCCCAATTGGCGTGGCATGGCACTTCATGAATCAGGAGACTATCAGGCAGCGGCACAAGCATTTTCTGAAGCCGATGACATTGAGGCTAAGTATAACCAGGGCAATGCCTTAGCCCGTTCGGGTGAGCTAGAACAGGCCATCGCTGCTTACCAAGAAGTTTTACAGCAAAACCCCGCACATGAAGATGCAAAAGCCAATCTTGAGTTGCTGGAGAAATTGCAACAACAGCAATCTCAAGACGATGAATCTTCACAACAGGAAGACAGTAACGACGATTCTGAGCAATCCTCTGAGGAGGCATCAGATAAAAACAATGACAAAACTTCAGAAAACTCCGAGCAACAGAAAGACAGTGCGCAGCCCAATGAAGAAGACGCTGATCACGAACAATCAAAACAGGAAGCATCAGAGCAAAAATCTGAAGAGCAGTCAGACCCACAACAAAGTGACGTAATGCAAGATACACAGCAAGATCAAAACGACCAACAGTCACAAAGCGAACCACCCGATACATCAGCAGCGGACATAGCAGATGAGAACAATACCTTGCCCAGCGAGGAAGATATTGCTTTGGAACAATGGCTACGCCAGATTCCCGAAGATCCATCAGGATTACTACGCCGAAAATTCATGCTAGAACATCTACAACGAAAACAATCAAGAGAATGAAAAAGTATTTTGTTTTAACATTTACAGCCTGGATTCTTTGTTTTGTCACCCTACAAGCTAATGCAGCATTGACTGCTCAGCTGGATAGAGGCAGAATCACAGAAGGTGAAACGGTTCAGTTAACGATTGAAGCCACTGGTCGGGTCTCAGAAATGCCCAGTACAAAAGTATTAGATAAAGATTTTGAAGTGATGGGTATGATGAGCGGCAGTCGCGTAAATATTATCAATGGCAATATCGACTCACGCACGACCTGGACGCTTTCTTTGTCGCCGAAACACAGTGGAAAATTGACTATTCCATCACTCACCATAAATGGTGAACAAACCCCCATCCTAACTTTGCAAGTCAGTGAGGCATCCGCTAACACAGGAACTGATGCGGCCGCTCCAGTCTTTATAAAAACTGAAGTAGATAAAACCGACCCTTATGTGCAAGGAAAAGTACGTTACACCCTACGTGTGTTTTTTGCGGTGAATTTAGCACAAGGGAGTCTAAGTGAACCTAAACCTGAGAATGCACTCGTCCACCGACTTGGCGAAGACCGTGAATATACAACTATGCGAGATGAAAAATCTTATCACGTCATCGAGCGGGAATACATCATTTTTCCACAAATTAGCGGTAATCTGGTAATACCTGCCCCGGTACTCGACGCACAGATTCCACAAAATAATTCTCAGCGTGATCCATTCTTTGGCAGTGTATTTACCAATAACCGTCCCATTCGATTACGTGGCGAAACTATAACACTCAAAGTACGCCCCCGACCGCCTCAGAACCAATCACAATTTTGGTTACCTGCAGAATCAGTTGAACTACTTGAAACATGGCAACCCGATGATGACAAAATAGCCGTAGGTGATCCTTTAACCCGAAACATTACGATTAAAGCATCGGGTGTCACAGGTGAACAACTGCCTGATTTGCAGTTTACGGATATTGAAGGCTTCAAATTTTACCCTGACCGCGCACAATCCAATACGCAAAATCTGCAACACAATGTCCAAGGAGAAAAAACTTTTCGACTTGCCTATATGCCCACAAAACCTGGGACATACACATTGCCTGCATTTTCGTTACATTGGTGGGATACCCAAACAAATCAGGAGCGGGTCGCCACCCTTGCAGCGCGCACCATTGAAGTCATCTCTACTTCCAGTCAGTCACCAAAATCATTACCTCAAACACCCGACTCAGCAACAGAGGAACCAATTGAAACAACTGTGCAGAAACCTCTACAAAAGGATGATTCTCATCCTTTCTTTGCGGGTGAGAATATAATAAAAGGAACCACGACTTTAGAACTAAATCATAATAGTTGGTTCTGGATAAGCCTTGTGCTTGCTGTGCTATGGCTGATCACACTGGTTCAGTGGTGGCGAAGACGACATTTTTTACCTCGAGATACTAAAAATAAAAATGTGTTAAATACTGAGCCAGAAAATAGTAGCAAAGCCAGAAAGTGTTTTTTATCAGCCTGTCAAGCTAATGATGCGCACCAGGCTCGCCACCACCTACTCCAATGGGTAGCTAGCCATTGGCCACAATCACCACCCAAAGGTCTTGAAGACCTCGCTTTACGGCTTAACGACCCCGCAATCAGTGCCGCCTTGACAACACTGGATCGTATGCTGTATCAAGGTGATAAAGAAAATTGGAATGGTCAGAAACTGGCAAGACTGCTATCAAAACTACCACAACAAAACCAAGAATCTACTGACAAAACGACATTACCCAGACTGTATAAATAGATAAAAGAAGGCTATGTCGCAATTAACTATTGGTTTTTGTTAACTCTCTAATTGTACTTTA
>CAXBGL010000025.1:0-19826 GCA_963975255.1 uncultured Nitrosomonas sp.
GCCGGTGAATTCAAGTAACGGCTTAAAGCCGGATTAATCGGTCATTCGGTCGATTTGCAATAAGATTCAGCTATATTAACCCATTTCTCAGCTCAGCCGAAAATTACGTCTATAATCCTAAATTCAACTTCAATCCTTTAATTAACGCCTAAAGGCGTGGGATTTACCAATCCCCTATTGGATACTTTAAACTCCAGCAATTGATGCAATTCTCAGACTAGGGGAATATTTCGATGCCAGCTTCTGCTAATAATTGTGCTGTCTCATACAGCGGCAATCCCATTACACTACTATAGCTACCAGAAATCTCAACTATAAAAGCTGCTGCCATACCTTGAATTGCATAAGCACCAGCCTTGTCATATATCTTACCACTTGTCAGACAGCTACGAATCTCGCGTTTACTAATTTCACGAAATCGTACTGTAGTGGTTGATAAACGTATTTCCATCTTACCCCTCACTACGACAGCTATTGCAGTTAGAACCTGGTGAGATCGGCCAGAGAGTGCTTGTAACATCTCTTCAGCATGTGCAGAATCTTTTGGTTTACCAAGAATACATCCATCAAGCGTCACAATTGTGTCTGCTACCAATACTGGAAGTAATTGCATGTTACGTTGGGTTAACCGCTTCCAACTTTTTTCTGCCTTAGTATGAACAATGCGATATACGTAATCTGCTGGCGCCTCATCTGGCAGTGGTGTTTCATCAATGTCAGCAGGACGAGTCAACGTCTCACGCATTAATAATATTTTATATTTCACCCCGATTTGCTTTAACAGTTCTCGTCGACGGATGCTACGAGAAGCCAGATATATATATTTTTCTGGTAAATTCATGATACGCATAACCTCTAACAAGCGAGCAATCTCAATATACTAATTCTATTGTAACTTTAACATCTTATAATGGTAAGTTAAAAGAATTCTACCCCACATTTCTCATCTGATCATGTTACCTGCGATGGTAAGGGTGCCTTTTAATAATAGAAATCGCACGATATAACTGCTCAGCCAAGAGCACTCGTATTAAACCATGTGGCATTGTTAGTGCAGACAACGCCAACACCTCACTTGCTAACCCCTTGATTTCGGAATGTAACCCATCTGCACCACCGATTATAAATACTGTATCGCCGCCATCTCTCATCCATCCAGAAATTACATCGGAAAGCTTGACAGTCGACCAGTGCTCACCACGTTCATCCAATACCACGACACGACATCCAATGGGTATTACTGAACTGATGCGCGTTCTTTCAGTACGTAATATTTGCTCAACCTGTTTACCAGCCGCCCGTTTCTCTGGTTTGACTTCTATCAAATCAACCGTTATTTCATGAGGCAACCGCTTAATGTATTCAAGATAGCCAGTATTTACCCAGCCGGGCATCTTGTTTCCAACTGCCAGAATATAGAGTTTCATAAAATGGAATAATTTTAAGAACGCAGATTTGGAACAAGCTGTTTTAACTTATTACCTATCTATTTTCTGTAAAGGATTCGTAAAAAGAATTCTTAGCATCATATCATTGAATATCAGCCTAATTCTGCTTACTTCCTCAGCATCTTATTTAGAAACTTGTGTAGTAATACATGTTCCGTCAGTGTTTGTGTTCTGTCCACAATGCGCTCAAATTATAGTACTCACGTATGGTTGGTTGCATAATATGTACAATTACATCTCCCAAATCAACCAGCAACCATTCTCCCGTTTGCTCTCCTTCCACACTATAAACTTTACCACCAGAGGCCTTCACTTTTTCCTGAATATTATTTGCCAATGCCCTTGTTTGACGTGTTGAATTCGCGCTCGCAATAATCATGTAATCAAACATTGAAGTTGTTTTGGCAACATTCAACACTTCTATATCGTTTGCTTTAATTTCTTCTAAAGCAGTAACTACTGTTTTCACCAGCATATCTGATTTCATCCTTTTCCTGAATAGATGTGATTGACCTTAATGTAATCAAAAACTATTTCAGGCAATAAATAACGCACACTTTTTCTGCAATGAATTAATGCCCGGATCGTCGTAGCAGAAATATCTAATAATGCTGTCGGCGCGGTAAAAATTAATCCGTTAGATTGATACTTTAAATCATCTACATTAGAAACCCAACGGGCGGCGCATTCGACTCTCAAGTCTTGTGATAAGTTCTCATGATTCATTATAGAAATATAACCTGGACGCCCAACAAGAATTAGATGACAGAGATTGAATAATTCGCGCCAATCATACCACTGCGGTAGTTTCATGAAAGTATCTATTCCCATGATAAAACATAATGCATCATCCGCGTTAAACTCATCTCTGTACTCACCCAATGTGTTCACACTGATGCTTTCGCCAGTACGCTTGGTTTCACGATCATCCAATCTAAACAGTGGATGATGACTAATTGCAAGACGGACCATGTTTAAACGATGATATGATGACGCAACAGGTGTATTACGTAAACGCGGCATACCGGATGGAACAAAGTATATCTGGCTAAAACCAACCATATCAAGCAGTGCTTCGGCTATCCGTAAATGACCAAAATGAATCGGATCGAATGTCCCGCCATAAATACCGACTAGAGAAAATTTAACTTGGCACATTAATCATGAAATACGCTTACAGCAAAGCTAAACGCATATCAGTCAGTACCTCGGCTAAATGTGCAGTAAAGCGTGCTGCAGAAGCACCATCGATTACGCGATGATCGTAAGATAGTGACAAAGGCAGCATTAATCGCGGAATAAACTGATTATCTCGATAAACAGGTTTAAAATTAGCCCGGGAAACGCCAAGGATAGCCACCTCCGGTGCATTAATAATGGGCGTGAAAGCCGTGCCACCAATACCCCCAAGGCTTGAAATGGTAAAACTGGCACCTTGCATATCAGTTGGCTTTAATTTCCCCTCACGCGCCTGTACGGAAAGATTGCCCAATTCCTCGGCAATGGTAACCACACCTTTCTGGTCCACATTTTTCATAACGGGAACCATCAAACCATTCGGCGTATCCACCGCAAAGCCCAAATGATAATAATTCTTGAGAATCAGACTCCTTTCTTGACCATTATTATCCAGCGAAGCATTAAATTCCGGAAATTTCTTTAAACTTGCGATAATCCCTTTCATTAAAAAGGCCAATAACGTCAGCTTAATATTCTTGTTCTTAGCCGACTTGTTCGACTCCTTACGCAGCAATTCCAAGTCAGTAATATCGGCCTCATCAAACTGGGTGACATGTGGAATCATCACCCAGTTACGATGTAAATTTGCGCCTGAGATCTGTTTAATACGTGAGAGTGGTCTTAATTCAACCGGACCGAATTTAGCAAAATCAACTTGCGGCCAAGGTAATAAATTGAGTGCTGCACCGGTATCATCACTACCTTGATATTTTGCTAATGCCGCTTTGACATACGCTTGCACATCCTCTTTTAAGATACGCTGCTTGGGACCACTACCTATAACCTGATTGAGGTCCACTCCGAGTTCACGCGCAAAACGCCTGATAGAAGGACCTGCATGCGCCTTGGCAAAATCAACATTATCCAAGGACTTATCATCGGATATTAATTTTTGTGGCTGCTGTGGCTGCTGTGGCTGCTGTGGCTGCTGTGTTGCAGCATGTTCCGGTTCAGCCACTGTGGCAACATCTACAGGATTCGTTTCAACCTGGTCTTTAGAAGTCGTAACATCCGATGGTTCTTTATCTTCGGCATCAATTAATTCAACAGACAATATAGGCGTACCTTCGGATACTTTATCGCCAGGCTTGATATATATTTCTTTAATCACACCAGAAAAAGGTGCCGGTATTTCAATCGTTGCTTTATCCGATTCCAGCGAAACCAATGGATCCTCAGTTGCGACCTTATCACCGGTTTTTACGAGTAATTCAATAATTGGAACATCTTTAAAATCACCAATATCTGGAATAAGAATTTGCTTTACTTCTGGCACGCACTTTCCTTAAATCATTTGTCAAGTTGATACAAAAGTATACCACTCCACACAGCGGGTAACGCTCACTTTTGCAAGTGATGTGTCAGATAGATCTGAACTAATACAAATTATCTGCAAACAAAATGATCTTCTTTAGAAACCATTTTATTCAAATTCCTGAACAACTGCTAACGATGAGACAGGCGCATTAATCTTTATCAACCCGAATAAAGCACCCCGCCGTAAGCAGCGGGGTATTACCTGCACGCTTCAATCCGTTGGTGTTCAACCAACCTTCGTCCCAAGGGACGGGAAATTGAACCCAACAAAGAATAAATATAGTGTCCTCAGAATTACAGAATTGAGTGTTTCAACCGAGTATCTTTGATTTCGTGTCATTTATACGGTGACCGCACCTATGTTTAACGCTGCGAAAACAGGCATTCCTTTCGTTACTTGTTAGGCATCGCTACGAGGTGGTTGATAACTGCTGTGTTTCTTTTAACAGCGCCCTTGAAAATACAGCAGCTATTGCACTTGGTTATGCTTGGATTTCACTTGCGCGAATAAATTTGGTGACAGCTTTACCAAGTCCAAGTCCAAGTCCAAGTACTCTGACTTGTTATGTGTTTTACGCATTATATAAAGTAAAAACACCAATGCCGATAAACCCTACGCCTGCAATATAGTGAAGATACTTTTCATTGATGTACTCTGACAACAAAGTACCCACTAATACACCAAGCGCTGATGCCACAATGAGCGCTGCTGATGCCGCAAAAAATACTGCGTATTTGCTCACCTCTTTATCAGTGGCGAACAACATAGTGGCTAGCTGAGTTTTATCGCCTAGCTCAGCGACAAATACAGTCCCAAATATTGTTAAGAATACTTTCCAGTCCATAATTACCTTATTATTTCAACGGACACATAACGCTCCGCATCAGCGGCAGAGTGCGCACGTAGTGGGCACTCTGCCAGACTGCATGCGCTTGTTAGCGATTTTATCCACCCTTAGCCTCCAGCAACTCTTCTTTCCGTTCGGAAGCCGGGAAAAACTCCCAAGACTCGCTTCCAGCACCGCGAAATGCACCAATGAAGGCTTTCTTTTCTGTTGGGCAGTCGCCACTAACGATTGACGAGTCATCTAAGTTAACAATCCAGGAATCAGAAAAATCCTTGACCAGAATATGATCAGCTTCACACTTGTACAAATTGGTCGAGGCATAGCCACCAGTATCAGGAAATAACCGCTGCCTATTCACTTCTTTATTATTTTGCGACAAGATCAGTTCTCGTTCGTAGTCTGCGAGATGTAGATGCATATGGAAAAGCTCTAAAGAAAGGGAAATTTTACCGGTTGGATCAACATATTTTGCCGTTCGAGTTGGGTCATTACTAAAACTAAAGACAGAAATCCCGAATTCTATGACAATAAAACCAAGGAAAGCACTAACTGCCAATTTCCCTAGAACTCCTGTCGTCCATATCCAGTAACTCAATATGCATATGCCCCTAAGAAAATAAGACCAAATAATCTGATTAATAAAAGTTCAGTGGGCATTGCTTTGTGAACTAATCGCTAACAGTATGTTAATAAAGAATGAATCCTCATTAATATTATTATGGAAATTCCCTGTTTTTTTATGGCCCAATCAATTAGAATTTTCAACCCGCTAATAAATGATTATGAAACATTCTAATATACTGGAAGCATTCCAGCATATTTACTAACTAACGCCCAGCCTACCTTCGATTAGGGTAGAACACAATCAAGTAATAAAGGAGGTACAACTATTTTATTAAAATCAATTTAAAGCGTTACCGGGTCCGGTTTGTCCGGATCAATACCAAATTTCTTTATCGCTTGTGTGACTTGTTTTACCGGAATTTTTCCTTCGTCTGCCAGGGCGTTGAGGACGGCCACCACCACATAGTAACGATCGACTTCAAAAAACTGACGTAGTTTCTCTCGGGTATCTGAACGACCAAATCCGTCTGTCCCCAATACACGATAGCACCCTGGTACAAATTCACGTATTTGATCTGCATAAATTTTCATATAATCAGTTGCTGCGATCACCGGCCCTTCTCGCGATTTTAAGCAGTTTTCTACATGGGAAAGCTTAGCTGATTTAGTTGGATGCAGCATGTTCCAGCGCGCCACACTTAGTGCTTCACGACGTAATTCATTGAAACTGGTAACACTCCAGATATCGCTATTAATGCTGTATTCTTCTTTGAGAATTTTTGCTGCCGCGATCACCTCGCGCAAAATAGTCCCCGAGCCCAATAATTGAATACGCAGCGCCTTGCTACGTTTACTACTTTCGCGAAACAGATACATCCCTTTTAAGATGCCTGGCTCTGATCCCTTTGGAAGTTCGGGTTGCGGATAGTTCTCATTCATTACCGTGATGTAATAATAAATATCCTCTTGCTCTTGATACATGCGGCGCAAACCATCCTGAACAATGACCGCCAGTTCATAAGCAAACGTGGGATCATAGGACACACAATTGGGAATTGTTGACGCAGCCAGATGACTATGGCCATCCTCATGCTGCAAACCTTCGCCGTTCAGTGTCGTACGCCCTGCTGTCCCGCCCAGCAGAAAACCACGACAACGCATATCACCGGCCGCCCATGCTAAGTCACCGACACGTTGAAAGCCAAACATGGAGTAAAAAATAAAAAAAGGAATCATTTGTATGCCATGGGTACTGTACGCGGTTGCTGCAGCAATCCAGGATGACATGGCACCCGCTTCATTGATCCCCTCTTGCAGAATCTGACCGTTTTTATCTTCCTTGTAATACATTAACTGATCTGCATCCTGCGGTGTATATAGCTGACCGACAGATGACCAAATACCTAACTGCCGAAACATACCTTCCATACCAAAAGTGCGTGATTCATCCGCCACAATTGGCACCACATGCTTGCCAATCTGTTTGTCCTTGACCAAAACACTCAGAATGCGTACAAATGCCATGGTAGTTGATGACTCACGTCCTTCATCAGTTTGTTTCAGTAATGATTCAAATGCTGACAACGGTGGAATTTTAAGTGCCTGCGCCTTTTTTTTGCGACGATGTAAAAAACCGCCCAATGCTTCATGCCGTGCATGCATGTACTTATATTCGGGCGAATCCTTGTCGAAGGTAAGATAGGGCGCTGAGTCTATTTCATTATCAGGTATGGCTAAACCGAAACGATTGCGGAAAGCCTTTAGAGAGGTCGTCCCCATTTTTTTTTGCTGATGGGTAATATTCTGTGCTTCCCCTGATTCACCCATACCATAACCTTTAATTGTCTTGGCCAGTATTACTGTAGGCTGACCGGTATGCTTGATTGCGGCTGCATAAGCTGCATAAACCTTATGTGGATCATGCCCGCCACGATTTAAGCGCCAGATATCATCATCGGACATACTGGCAACCATTTCTAGTAGTTCTGGATACTTACCAAAAAAATGTTTACGTACATAAGCACCGTCCTTGGACTTGATCGTTTGATATTCTCCATCTACACATTCCATCATGCGTTTTTGCAGTAATCCATGTGTATCCTTGGCCAACAACGGGTCCCAATAAGATCCCCAAATGACTTTGATGACATTCCAACCCGCACCACGAAAAGCACCTTCCAATTCTTGAATAATTTTACCGTTACCCCGTACAGGGCCATCTAGACGCTGCAGATTACAATTCACAACAAAAATCAGGTTATCCAAATTCTCGCGGGATGCAAGTGAAATGGCACCCAGTGACTCAGGCTCGTCCATTTCACCATCACCCATGAATGCCCATATCTTACGTCCCTCGGTATTCACTAACCCACGGATGCCCAGATACTTCATGAAACGCGCTTGGTAAATGGCCATTAATGGCCCCAGACCCATTGACACGGTTGGGAATTGCCAGAAATCGGGCATCAACCACGGATGTGGGTAGGAAGACAGGCCCTTTCCATCTACTTCTTGGCGAAAGTTATCAAGTTGTTCCTGCGTCAGCTCCCCTGCCAAAAAAGCATAAGCATAAATACCGGGTGAGGAATGTCCTTGCACATAGACTAAATCACCACCATGGTGCTTACTGGGAGCATGCCAGAAATGGTTATAACCGACGTCATAGAGTGTTGCGGCGGATGCAAAACTGGCTATATGCCCTCCGACATTTGTATCTCTGTTGGCGCGCAAAACCATTGCCATGGCATTCCAACGCACATAAGAACGGATGCGGTGCTCTATAGCATGATCGCCAGGTGAACGTTCTTCTCTACCTGGCGGGATCGTATTGATATAAGCAGTTTTAGCACTATAGGGAAGATAAGCACCCGAACGACGTGCTTTTTCAACCAACTGTTGCAACAGAAAATGGGCGCGTTCTGGCCCGCCAGTCGCAAATACAGATTCCAGTGCTTCTAGCCATTCTTGTGTTTCCTGTGGATCTATATCGGGTTGCGATTCCATAGATTAGACTTAAAAAGATTATTTAATAAATCCTACCTAGATAGGCCTTTAAACGCGTTCGGCAGCTGCAATAGTATTACACAACAACATAGTAATGGTCATTGGTCCCACGCCACCCGGTACGGGTGTAATGTAACCCGCTTTATCTTTAACTGAATCAAAATCCACATCACCACAAAGCTTCCCATCTGGCAATCGGTTGATACCCACGTCAATTACAGTAGCACCCGGCTTCACCATTTCAGCAGTAATCATGCGTGGCCGCCCAGTCGCGACAACCAAAATATCTGCACTGCGTGTAAATGTAGCCAAATCACGTGTTTTTGAGGTACAGATGGTAACTGTAGCGCCCTTTTCCAACAACATCAACGCCATCGGTTTACCAACAATATTACTGCGTCCAATTACTACCGCATGCTGGCTTTCAACTGGGATATTATTTTTTTTCAACATCACCATTACACCATAAGGTGTACACGGTGAGAATATCGTATTCCCTGTTACCAGAGCACCAACATTGTATAGATGAAAACCATCGACGTCTTTTTCAACAGCGATGGCGGTAATCACCTGGTTGCTTTCAAAATGACGAGGCAACGGCAATTGAACCAGAATTCCATGAATTTTTGGGTTCTTATTTAACGCATGGATACAGCTGAGTACTTCATCTTGAGGCGCATTCCCTGGGAAACAATGCACTTCCGAATAAATACCCACTTCACTACAAGCTTTAACCTTGTTACGAACGTAAATATCGGAAGCAGGATCATCACCAACAATAACTACAGATAATCCGGGCTGTATCCCACGTTTAACCAGCTTATCGGCACGTATTTTCCACTCGGCACGAACCTGCTGAGCAATTGTTTTACCATCTATAATCGTAGCATTCATGACATGTTGAGACTGATTAAATTATCCAGTTGAGTCCATAGGTACAAAAACTATTCATCATATACTTAATATTCGGATTAAACATAATGTCTATACAATCTAATCAACTCAGTCATAGAAACTATTATTTCTCGTTACGTTGTGGATGAAGTTGAATTTTTTGCATTCTTGATTTTTACCTTATAAACTAGCAGACCAATTAAGAATACAGGTACAACAAACAAAGCTGCTGCCATTAGCGAAGCTGCAAATATTGCAATCGTACTATTTCCTGGCAGATAAAGTGTGATAATCCAAATCACCACAAAAGCCACAATTAAGCCACCATAGAGCATGGTTTTTTTTGTACGATCATACAGTCTCCAAAAATCTCCAGAAACTTGAAAATCATCAACGTAATGATCAAATACTTCTACCAAACTGTTATCACCTGACTGAGACTGGTAACCAATCGCAACAGCGAGTGCATTACGACCATCTGCAACCTGCGACATCTGTTTTAGAAACGTAACACGTTTTCGTGCACTATTTCTACGCATGCCATCTCTAATCAGCATCTCTTCCAGCGCTGAGAAAGCCGTGTCACGTGCATTCCCGCCTACCTTCAAACTTTCAGCAAAACGCCAAACGACCCCAAACAAATAGAGTTGAGTTGTCATGTCTTTAAATTCAGGCGCAAAATCATAACCCTTATCTTCTACAAGTCCGAGTTGTATAGCTAAGACATCACTGGCATGCTGAATACAAGCATCAATTGTTGAATTACTTAAATCTGTTTTTATTTCATCCATTTCACAACCTTACACCTAACTTATTTATTGATACTCAATTTATATGTTTGATTATTATATACCTGCTTACGTATTCGTAAAAAAGTTGAATCAACTCTGAATCACGCACAGTTATTTATCTGTGCCAATATATTGATTTCTAAAAAATCACTGAGGAAACAGCAATTAATTCTAAACTATCAAATGATATGAAAGATCTCATTTAAATAAGAATCTAAGCATTAAACATCTACTAAGAACTATCAAAGTCCCTTAAATACCCAAACGCTGCCAGATAGTTGTTGTTAAATTCGCCGAATTCAGCGTATAAAAATGTAAACCTGGTGCGCCGCCTTTGAGCAGGCGCTCACAAAGATCTGTTACAACGTCCAGTCCAAAAGCATGCACAGATGCACTGTCATCTCCATAACTTTCCAATTTTCTTCGAATCCATCGGGGAACTTCCGCGCCACAAATATCTGAAAACCGCACCAATTGCGAGTATTTATTGATCGGCATGATACCGGGCACAATCGGGATTTTTATACCCGCTGCCTCACATGACTCAACAAAATAAAAATAAGCATCTGCATTATAAAAATACTGGGTTATAGCTGAATTTGCACCCGCTTCAACTTTATGTTTAAAGTTATTTAAGTCCTCTTGCGCAGAACGTGCCTGTGGATGATATTCAGGATAGGCAGCAACTTCAATGTGAAAAGTATCACCGAATTCTCTACGAATAAAAGCAACCAATTCATTAGCATAACGAAACTCACCTGCTTGCGCCATTCCCGAAGGTAAGTCACCACGTAGCGCCACAATATGACAAATACCACAGTCGCGATATTTCTCTAAAATACTGTGGATATTCTCTTGTGTTGAACCGATACATGAAAGATGAGGGGCTACAGTATGACCTTCCGCCTGCATCTCGAATACCGTTTCTAATGTACGATCTCGCGTTGAGCCACCCGCACCAAAAGTTACAGAAAAAAACTTGGGATTAAACTGCGCTAATTGCTTGCGCGTTAAACGTAGTTTTTCTATACCTGGCTGAGTTTGCGGGGGGAAAAGTTCAAAACTAAAAGTTGGTATAAATTCTTTTTGTGATTCCATCTCTAATAACTACCTAAATACTGGAGCTTAGGGGGATTATGCCCAAGATATTATGAATTGAGTAATCACAGCAACTGACTACGACAAATAAGGCGAACCAATCTTACACCAGACTATAATTTTACCTGGCCAAACTGATCACCAAAACTAATGAAGAAAAAAATAGAGAAGACTAGCACAGCTAGCTAGCACCCCAATTATAGGCTAATCGTTATGGACACAAGCCCTTCACTTGCATTTCAAGCAAGCAAGAACAAGAGAAACATTACGTTGGTTACGTTGTTCGTCCTGTTCTTGCACACCAGATCAGTATAATTAATATCGATACATTTCTGGTTTATAGGGTCCGTTTTTGTCTAAATTTAGGTACTGTGCCTGCTCGTCTGACAACACCGTCAGATTAACGCCCAGCTTTCCAATATGCAGACGCGCAACTTTTTCATCCAAATGCTTAGGCAATACATAAACATTCTTCTGGTAATTATCACCGTTCTGCCAAAGTTCCATTTGTGCCAACACTTGGTTCGTAAATGAACTCGACATAACAAATGAAGGATGTCCCGTCGCACAACCTAAATTCACTAATCTTCCCTGTGCTAACACAATAATACGACGACCAGTTGGGAAAATCACATGATCAACCTGCGGTTTAATATTTTCCCATTGATACTTTTGCACGGAAGCAATATCTATCTCAGAATCAAAGTGACCGATGTTACAAACAATGGCCTGGTTTTTCATTTTTAGCATGTGATCGTGTGCAATGACCCTTAAGTTACCTGTAGCCGTAACAAAAATATCAGCCTGATCACAAGCCTCATCCATGGTGACAACACGATACCCTTCCATCGCAGCTTGTAACGCACAAATTGGATCTATTTCTGTAATCCAAACAGTCGCACCCAAACCACGTAAAGATTGTGCACAACCCTTACCAACATCACCATAACCGCATACCAGTGCAATTTTTCCGGCAATCATGACATCGGTTGCACGCTTGATGCCATCAACCAGTGATTCCCGACAACCGTAAAGATTATCAAATTTAGATTTAGTAACCGAGTCATTTACATTAAACGCCGGAAAGGGCAATTCACCATTCTTCTGCATTTCATATAAACGGTGGACGCCTGTGGTGGTTTCTTCTGTCACACCATTAATACAGGCAAGATTTTTGGAATACCAATCAGGTTGCACAGCCAGTTTCTTCTTAATTGAAGCAAATAAGGCTTCTTCTTCTTCATTGGTAGGGTTTGAAATAACCGACAGGTCATTCTCTGCTTTACTACCTAGAATCAGCAATAGCGTCGCATCACCACCATCATCCAGAATCATATTCGCGGCACCGGCTTTACCCTCAACAGGCCAATCAAAGATTTGATGTGCATATTCCCAGTAGTCTTCTAGAGACTCACCTTTATAAGCAAATACAGGAATATTTTTTGCAGCAATTGCTGCTGCTGCATGATCCTGAGTAGAATAAATATTACAAGAAGCCCAACGCACTTCTGCGCCCAACGCTACCAATGTCTCAATGAGCACTGCAGTTTGTATCGTCATATGCAAAGAACCCGCAATACGCGCCCCTGCCAAAGGTTTTTGGTCAGCATACTCTTCACGCAATGCCATTAAACCTGGCATTTCAGTTTCAGCAATGGCAAGTTCTTTGAACCCCCATTCGGCTAAAGCGATATCAGCAACTTTATAATCAGTAACAGGAGTTCCAGCCGGATTGAGCACAACGTTCATAGTATTTCCTCTTTAAACATGAACGAGCGCCGTTGTTACAATATCCTCACTTACCGAGCCTCACGGAATCTCCCGTTGCAGCGCTCCTCAGCGTAGCGAGTTAAACTTAATTCAAACAATCACCAGTTTTTGGTTAAATTTTTGCTTTACCTTAAACCCCAGCATCTGCGCGAAGCTGTGCAGCCTTATCCGTAGCTTCCCAAGTAAAGTCCACATCCTCACGTCCGAAATGTCCATATGCTGCAGTTTTAGCATAAATTGGGCGTAATAGATCCAGTGCATGAATAATGCCACGTGGACGCAAATCGAAATGCTGTTCAATCAGTTTGGCAATCTTTTCATCAGAAATCTTTCCGGTACCAAAAGTATTAACCATGAGTGATACGGGACGCGCCACGCCAATAGCATAGGCAACCTGTACTTCGCATTTGCTTGCGATTCCAGCAGCAACAATATTTTTAGCCACATAACGCCCAGCATAAGTTGCCGAACGATCAACTTTAGATGGATCTTTACCAGAAAAAGCACCACCACCGTGATGTGCGGCACCACCATAACTGTCAACAATAATTTTACGGCCTGTCAATCCACAGTCACCCATTGGACCACCCACCACAAAACGTCCCGTAGGATTAACCAAATATTGCGTTTGGTTACTAAGCATTTCTTTTGGAAGCACTGGCTTGATAACCTCTTCAATTACTGCTTCAGTCAGCACCTCATGAGAAACATCGGGATCATGTTGCGTCGAAACGACTACCGTCTCAATATATTGAGGCTTGCCATCTTGATATCGAACTGAGACCTGTGATTTAGCATCAGGACGCAACCAATTCAAGCGCCCATTTTTTCTTAACTCTGCTTGTCGTTCAACCAAACGATGCGCATAAAAAATTGGCATCGGCATCAATTGTGGCGTTTCATCACAGGCATAGCCAAACATGAGACCCTGATCACCTGCACCCTGCTCCATTTCTTCTTCTTTAGTGCGATCGACACCCTGTGCAATATCGGGTGATTGTTTATTAAAAGCCGTGAGCACCGCACAAGTACTCGAATCAAAACCAATGTCAGAGCTGGTATAACCAATATTCCTTACCGTTTCACGAGCAATAATATTATAATCAACCGAAGCATGAGTCGTAATCTCACCAGACAAAACAATCAATCCTGTGCTGCATAATGTTTCACAAGCCACACGAGCATTAACATCCTGACTCAGTATTGCGTCTAAAATTGCATCCGAAATTTGATCGGATACCTTATCGGGGTGTCCTTCAGAAACAGATTCAGAAGTAAAAAGGTAATCACTCATATATATTTTTTTAACCAATCAAAATTTTTTATAAGCGCAGAAGTATACCAAATTATGTCCGCACTAAGAAACCTGACTTATGCTCTACCGTACCGAGATTTTTATCTGCCTGTAAACCAAAAAAAAAAAAAAAGATCTCGATTATAGCTGCACTGTGTGATTATTTCAGCCCACTTTCACCGCCCCTTGAATTACATTTTTCTCAGCAGGTTCTGTTTAACTGTCTGCGCATGATTCTTTCACTTGTTGAAAACAACAATCATCCTTCACATCACAGTTATAAAGTCTGTATACTGCATACAAACTGAGCCTTACGTATCCTGAGTGCGTAAACATGGCATCAGGTGTACTAATCACATCATAATAAAACCAATCATCAACAAAGTGATACCAACTATTTTGTCCCTAACACAACTTGATGCTGCATTAATATCAACATTAATTGAAGCAATTAGACACCAACAAAATCTAAGCACTATCTCACCATCCTTGTCATAAGCGTCATTTCAATGACCAGATTTTAATATCTAGAATACTGCTTAAATGAAGCTAAAATTCACTAAAATGCACGGAATTGGTAATGATTTTGTCGTCATTGATAGCATAAATCAACCCATATCACTTAACTTGGAACAATTACGTTTACTTGCAAACCGTCACTTTGGAATTGGCTGTGATCAGATTTTACTGGTAGAAAAAGCCCTTGGTGATGCCGATTTTCGCTATCGAATTTTTAATGCTGATGGCGGTGAAGTAGAACAATGTGGTAATGGTGCGCGCTGTTTTGTTCGATACGTTCACGACCATGGCATAACACAAAAAAATGAAATTCGTATCGAAACACTCAGTGGCCTGATTACACCCAGATTGGAAACGAACGGCAACGTTACGGTTAATATGGGTATTCCAAAATTTGAACCATTAGAAATTCCTTTTGTTGCTGAAAAGTACGCCTTAAACTATCCACTCAAAATAGAAGATAAACAAGTACAAATTAGCGTCATTTCCATGGGTAACCCGCATGCTGTACGCATTGTTCAAGATATCGAACGAGCACCTGTATTAACTGAAGGAACTTTAATTGAATGTCACCCACGTTTTCCCAATCGGGTAAATGTCGGATATATGCAGGTAATAAGTCGTGATCACATTAAATTGAGGGTATATGAACGTGGTGCTGGAGAAACACTTGCATGCGGAACAGGTGCCTGTGCAGCGGTAGTGGTAGGCATTCGTCACGATTTACTGGGTGCGACTGTCATGGTCAGCACCCATGGTGGTGAATTAATGGTCAGCTGGGCTGGTAAGAATCAACCCGTATGGATGACTGGACCCGCAGTAACGGTATTTGAAGGCGAAATCAATTTGTAACTAATAAGGAAGGCAAATGAGAGCGGAAGAGGTAGCGCAATATCTTCAGGAGCACCCACAATTTTTTGATGAGTATGCTGATCTTTTGGCAGACATTCGCATCGCTCACCCCTATAATGACAAAGTCATATCAATTAATGAACGGCAAGTTATTACATTGAGAGACAAGAACCGTTTACTACAAGACAAACTACTTGAACTTATCAGTTTTGGCGAAGAAAATGATGCCATTAGTGAAAAGATACACCGCCTATCTATCGCGTTATTGACTACCTCCAATATTGATGAGTTATTCAATGTGATTGATTTTAGTCTCCGCAAAGATTTTACAATAGACCATATTGCATTACGTCTGTGGAATATATCCTGCGATGATATGGAACGTATCGAATTTACGGCCACCAGTACAGATGTCCGCGCTATTGCTGAGAGTCTGTCACAACCTTATTGTGGTACGCACATAGCGGATGAAATCAAAGTTTGGTTTGGTGAAGATGCCACACAAATGAATTCATACTCAATGATTCCATTAAAAATGACACAATCCATCGGTTTGCTGGTATTGGGCAGTCCAGAACCTGAACGATTTTATCCTGAAATGGGAACACTGCATTTAAAACGACTCGGTGATCTCGTTAGCACTGCACTCACTCGTTATGACCGAATAACGGTGGCCAACCCAAAAAAAGACTGACCTGATGAGCAATAATCCAGATTCACCTGCTACCGCTTACCTATCACATCTAACCAACGAACGACGTCTGTCACCACTCACTTGCAAAAGCTATGCCCACGATATCAATATCCTAATTAATTGGCTACGTAACCAACAAAATAAAACATCTTTTGAGCAAGTTCAGCCACAGCATATCCGCCATTTAATTGCTCAACTTCATGGTAATGGACTTTCTGGCAGGAGTTTAGCCAGAATGCTATCTGCATGGCGTAGCTTTTATAATTATTTAATACGTATTCATAAATATAGTCAAAACCCCTGCACTGGGATGCGTGTTCCTAAATCACCCAAAACACTCCCTCATGCACTTTCTCCTGATGAAACAGCACAATTACTCACATTTCCAACCAATACTCTCATCACGGTACGTGATAGCGCCATATTTGAATTATTCTATTCTTCTGGGCTAAGGCTGGCTGAACTCACAAAACTTGAACCTAAAGATGTAAACTTTCCAGAAGGTACCGTACGCGTCAACGGCAAAGGTGGAAAAACGCGGATTGTACCTGTTGGCAAACAGGCCGCTCAGGCACTACAAGCTTGGATTGTGCAACGTGAACATATACTCAAAAAAGGTGAAACAGCCCTTTTTTTATCACACCATGGTACAGCGATCAGTGCCAGAACAATCAGCCATCGTCTGAAAATCCAAGCCAAGCGGCAAGGCATCAACAGCAATGTTCACCCTCATGTTCTGCGGCATTCATTTGCTTCCCATTTATTACAATCCAGTGGCGATTTACGCGCAGTGCAGGAAATGCTGGGACATGCGCATATCAGCTCTACACAGGTCTACACCCACCTGGATTTTCAACATCTGACAAAAATATATGATGCAACACATCCTCGGGCAAAGAAAAAAATCTGACTCTTTGAGTCCTCCATTATGTAACATACTTGCTCATCAGATAAACCCACCACACAGGAACGTGTGACCGAATCAATTGTTTTAGATATACACTAATAAAATGGCCAACTGTGATTTCTAGGTTTATAGATGAATCGGCGTTATAATCCCCCTTCCTTTTTTGTAATAGAACTTGAACAAACTCCATGACCACAATAGTTTCAGTACGACGTGGCGAACAAATCGCACTGGGTGGTGACGGCCAGGTAACTTTAGGCTCCATTGTAGCCAAATCCACTGCCCGCAAGGTACGCAGACTTTACCATGACAAAATCTTAGCTGGATTTGCAGGTGGCACGGCTGACGCATTCACATTATTTGAGCGCTTTGAAGGTAAACTCGAAGCGCATCATGGACACCTTATGCGATCTGCTGTTGAATTGGCAAAGGACTGGCGCACTGACCGCATTCTACGCAGGTTGGAAGCCATGCTAGTGGTTGCCAATCAGGAAGCCACATTAATTATCACTGGTGCTGGCGATGTCATCGAACCCGAAATGGGGCTTGCTGCTATTGGAAGTGGTGGCGCATATGCGCATTCTGCCGCACGTGCACTATTGGAAAACACGACGCTTACACCCAAGGAAATTGTCAGCAAATCACTGACTATTGCAGGTGACTTATGCATTTATACCAATCAGGATCATGTAATTGAATCAATTGATTAAATTACACATATTGGCAAATCAATAAAGTAAAAAAGATTCTAGACACTGCTAACAAACAGATAAAAAGACTTAAACAAAACCTGGTCTCTGGAAATATATTTCTGCCAGCCAATAACTTAAATATCAGAATAAAAAACCATGTCTCAAATGACCCCACAAGAAATTGTTCACGAATTGGATAAACATATTATTGGGCAAAATACTGCCAAGCGTGCGGTAGCCATTGCGCTAAGAAATCGTTGGCGTAGGCAGCAAGTTGATGAGCCACTGAGACAGGAAATTACACCTAAAAATATTCTAATGATTGGGCCAACAGGCGTGGGTAAAACCGAAATTGCACGCCGCCTAGCAAAGCTTGCTGACGCACCATTCATTAAAATTGAGGCCACTAAATTTACAGAAGTGGGCTACGTCGGACGTGATGTAGATTCTATTATCCGCGATCTGATGGAGACGGCTATCAAACAATCTCGCGAAACAGAAACCAGAAAAATGCAACCGCATGCAGAAGATCGTGCAGAGGACCGTATTCTGGATACATTGTTGCCACCCGCCAGAGATTTGGACACCAGGCTGGACACTGAAGAAGGCGATAACAATACGCGACAAAAATTTCGCAAGAAATTACGTGAAGGTGAACTTGACGACAAAGAAATTGAGGTTGAAGTAGCTGCGCCACGTGCCAATATGGAAATCTTTGCGCCACCTGGAATGGAAGATCTGACCTCTCAGATTCAAGGCATGTTCCAGAATATGTCAGGAGATAAAAAGAAAACACGTAAATTATCAATTCGGGAAGCCAGAAAATTATTGATCGAGGAAGAGGCTGCCAAACTTGTCAATGATGACGAGTTAAAATTAGATGCAGTACAAAACGTTGAACAGAATGGCATCGTATTTCTAGACGAAATAGACAAAATTACGAGCCGCACAGGAAACTCAGGTGCAGATGTATCGCGCCAAGGAGTGCAACGTGACTTATTGCCTCTGGTAGAGGGAACAACTGTTTCCACCAAGTATGGCATGATCAAAACGGATCATATTTTGTTCGTTGCCAGTGGCGCCTTTCACCTTGCAAAACCTTCGGATCTAATACCAGAATTACAAGGTCGTTTTCCAATCCGTGTTGAATTGTCGAGCCTGAGTGTCAGTGACTTTGAACAAATTCTCACCAATACCGATGCGTGCCTGACACGCCAGTATGAGGCCTTGATGAAAACAGAAGGCATTGAATTAGAATTCTCTACAGGTGCAATCAAACGTTTGGCAGAAATTGCATACTCGGTCAACAGTAAAACTGAAAATATTGGTGCCAGACGTCTGCATACTGTTATGGAAAAATTGCTAGAAGACATTTCTTATGATGCAGGCAAACATAGTGGCGAAACAGTCGTGATAGATGCCGCTTATGTCGATACCCGACTTAAAGATTTATCACAGAGTGAAGATCTAGCACGTTATGTACTCTAAAAGACTTCAGAGCACGATATGACGCACCTTTTAACACATTCTAGTTGAGTGCCGGAGAATGGATTGTGCCATCGATACATAGTAGGCCCAGCATGACTTATTGTCGGAAGCGACAAGAACCCTACAACCAGCACAACAGCAATAGTTCCGGATAATACTTTATGTTGTTTCGGAATTGGGATCTGTTTTTTCATGGGTATGCTCCTTTTTAATAAAGTGCCTAGCTAGAATAAGGGTTTCAAGTGCTATTTTCTGTGTTAGAAATCACATGTACAAGTAGGTTACTGACATAAATTGATTGGGTATTTGCCAGTAGAATTTTCTGAATTCAGAAATTGGTCTATTTATTAAAATGAACTTGTGATTCCCCGTGGTCTTGCCACGGGGATCTAATTAGTCTTTAGAATG
>CAXBGL010000026.1:0-19726 GCA_963975255.1 uncultured Nitrosomonas sp.
ACCAATTTAAGCTGAATCAGGCCGCCTCTATTAGATGTTAACGGGACAGTAGTGAGTTAATAAAGAATATTCGGGTTGGGAATTCGCCCTCGCATGTCGTGACGATACCGAATTCTGATGATATTACAGTTGCTATTAACGGTGAGAATGGTGTTGTCAGAATTCCGGCAGGATCCACCGTGCCAGATGTCATGATGCCAACCCAGCTACCGGGGCAGGCTCCCGCTAATCCTCATGGTCACTGGGTTACTTCAGATAGTAGTCGGATCGTTACTCCAAATATCAATACCGGTGATGCGGGGATCTATGATGCCACTACCGGGCAGATTATTGCCAGACCTACTTCGGGTGGTGTCTTCCCCGCTGGTCCACATCCCATTGCAATTGGAATGGGAGTTGACAAATTCTATGTGGCAAATTTGCTCGATCATTCCTTGAATGTTGTAAGCATAGATGGTACGCCACTGAAGACGATTAACCTATTAGCTGATTACGACCCGATTAGTCCAACTGGACCGGATACACTGAAAGATCGCGATGGGGATGGCCTGGTTACAGCTGGGGTATTGCCAATTCAAACGCCCGTTGATCCAACAGGACGCGTTGTGGTTACGGCTAATACGGGTGGAACCATTGCCATTGTTGATACCGCACTTGATCAGGTTGTAGCGATGCTGCCATGCGATCCAGGTTGTCATGGTGCCAACTTTGGCGCCAAGCTGGGTGGTGGCTACTATGCATATGTCACGAGTAAATTCTCCAATGAGCTAATTGTGGTTGATCCTGACCCTAATGTTGATGGCGATTTCTCTGATGCAGCAATAGCAGGGCGGATATCTATGGTTGCCGACAGTAGTGTTTCAACGGATGATACGGTAACTAGTCTTGCCGGCACGGGTGGTCAAGGTGTTTATGCTGTGCCTAATGTCTATAACGGTTGGGTTCAAAATCTACCTGACGAATGGAAAACAGGTTTAGTACCGGCACAACTAAACCCAGTTCCATAATCTTCGTTCTTCATTGAAGAAAGGATAAAACGCAGGCAAGCACGTCACTGCAATTTCCTTTCCTCGATGAAAATTGGCATACTTCATGTCGCTAAATGGCTTAGTTCCATTTGGAGGTTTTTTTACACGCTAGATGTGACTAGAACCTGATTCCGGTCTCCGTTAATTGTTGCTTACGGTAAGTGCCAACATACTTTTCGGTTGATTACGTCATTTATACAACTTTATTCATCTTGGCATCCTGTGTCTGGTCAGAGTCAACTTGGGATTCACTTCAACAAGGGATGATCCTTGGGCAGTTGTTTGGAATACCAGATAGCAAGTTTATGTCGCAGAGTTTTTTCGGCGACTTGGTCTTCTGGTAAGGGTTGGATGACTTTATCGTGAACCATTAGTCGATAGATGTATAACACAGTTTTTCACTCGCCGAATCAGTGGCTTCAAACTCGACTACGCCACGTTCTTCCGCATACTTTACGCCTGCGAGTAATGCTTCCTTAAATAAAGCGTTTTCATTTTTCAATTTTTCATGGTGATCTCCGCTAGTTGTGCGTGGAGATTAATTCGCACTGACCAAGCCAATTACTGCATCAGATGTTACAAGATTATATTTTATAATGTAAAAAAAGTATTATCTAAGATTTACTATCCGAATAGTCTTGAATTTACTAATCCTAACTTAATTCCATGTATATAGTTTTACTTTAAATTATTATCTTATAATTCTTGGTTACACTCGTACGTCTGGCAAGTTAAAATCCCGTCCAAGTTTAACGATAAAGTAGAGATATTAAAATGGTCAAACGATTTGTTGTGCTGTTGGTATTACTTTTCTATACGGGTTCGATATGTGCGGATGATACGAATGTTCTTGAAAGAATTGAAAGCAGTGCGCGTGCTTGGCTTGCACTGACGGATAGTGGGCAATATACCGATAGTTGGGAAAAGGCTTCATCGCTGTTACAAAAGGGGACGTCTAAATCTGAATGGATTAAAACTATTGGTGCTATCAGGAAACCACTTGGATCAATGGAAGCCCGGTATATTGCTACAGCGGGGACAACAGATTCGTTATCCGGATTGCCCGACGGAGAATATGTTGTGGTTCAGTTTTATACAAAATTCAAACGTCAAGTATTAGCGCTTGAAACACTAACCATGGCAAAGGAAGCAGATGACACTTGGCGTGTTGCAGAATATGCTTTTAAATGACCGCACTCATTAATTATTCAAATGAAAAATGGATATTTAGCTTGTTCTGCTACGCCTCATATCTGATCTACTTTCAAAATGCGGCTGGATTTTTGTCTATGTCTGGTTGATGCTGTTTTACCCAGGCTTCTAGCTGTACCAGTGTGTGGATATTCAAAAAATCATATCGTAAAGAAACCATGTGCTGATTCCAGTGTTTCTCCCGTTACATAGCTGCGTGGACAACCTTCGCCAATACCGTGTACATCATTTTCTGTCACTGCTGTAATCGACACAGCCTCAGTGGTTGTAAGCGTAGCAGCGGAATGTTGGAATGAAAGTTTGAATTGGCCTTCGCGCTGCCTATTTTTCAAACAATACTGTTTATTATGCTTCACCTATTCCAGCTTGCACAAGGACAATCTGAATGGGCAGCAAACGCCCGCTTTCATGTTTAGTCTTAAACTCCATATTGAGTGCGCTGAGATATTGTTCTAGTGCGAACATATCTAGTAGACAGAATCTTCCAGTGCTTCTTTGGGAGGTTAATGTGAATCAGAACGTTACTGAATAATTGTTGCCATTACAACGCTTAATCACTATCATCGGTTCCTTGTAAGGAAGGTGAGGCGCGCTTGGTGGCAGATTCAGCAGAAGATTCTAGATTTGAAGTAATAGGCCCGGCATGTTTTATAACATTTAAAATGCAATGTTATTGAAGGTGATTACCTAACAAAATAGTGATGCACCTCATGACAGTAAATCAACCCGCCAGACGAATTGGGAAAAAATTGGGAATGATGAAAGTAGTCGGTAGATTAGATACCATTACTCCTTGTGCACTATATTTATAAGCATGGGTATTTTTCATATTTCTCGTACAATCATACTACTAATCATTAACCAGGAACTATTTATGGAAATAGCTAAATTCCGCTCTATTTTTACCCCTGCTAGCAAACAACAACGAATTGAAAATTTTGAAGATTATTGGTTATTTACGCAACAACATGGCGGCGAATTACTGGAAGATGATAAAGATTTGCTAAAGAAGCGTGTCCAACTTAAGTATTTTCAAGATAATCCCATACGGTTACGCGTGCCATTGGCTAATCCTGATGCATTTTATCGCAATTATGTTGACATGCAGGATGACCCCAAGGACTTGAATCGTATGACACTTATGTTAACGGGCATGTATAAATTTGCTCGCCATGAATGGGTGGGTATTAAAGGTGCTTGGGATGTGGTACCCGATATGGCTCATTCATACGCGATAGAAGATAAGATCAGTCGTGTGCATTTGGCAGAAGAATTTTGCCATGTACGTTTGTTTAATGAAATGTTGTGTACCTGTGGTTTAGATAAAGTGGAATGGATCCCACTCAGTCCCATTAAAGAAAAGATTTACGAACAATTTCCTAAATTTCCTGGGTTGTTAATCAATACACCTGCTTTTGTAACGGAGTTAATGGGCGTTACTTACTATTGCCATTTGCATCAATTGTTTGATGAATTGTTGGCTGATGAGCCAGAAGTTCGGATGCGATTAAAAGAGTTACTCGATGAAATTACTATTGATGAAGTCGCTCATGTTGGTCAACGTAGAAATTTCATTGGCCCCATCGGGATGAAAATTGCGAAGTGGTTGGTTAGACCTTTTTATACGCACTTCTTTAATGATATTCCTGAAATTGGTCAATTATTTGATGTCGAACAGATGATTAAAGATGGTGAATTATTTGATTTCAATCAGCTGCCTGATTACATGATTGAAAAGAGTTGGATTCCATCCTACTGTAAAGTATAAGAAAAATTCTCAGTTAGGGTTTTTTAGATTAACCCAAATCTATTATTCTAACTATTTATCTGATGTTGACTGATGCTGACGACGGTGTTCGTCAGAGCAGAAGTGTTGGTTTTCAGACTCAATTGCTTCACACTTAGGAACGTGACTGCCGCAGTACGCACACTGAACGGTATCGCTATCTGTGTTGGCCGTATTTTCATGAGTATTGGACTCGGTTTCTGGTTTTCCGGTGGTATCGATAGTATCGGCCCAGTTCGTTTGTGGTGTAGATTCTTGAGACGTGTCTTCTCTCATGATGAGTGGCTCAGCCAAAAATATATCCTTATAGCTGACATAAATTGAAGTAAATACAGTGGGAACCAATAGGATGAGTCCTAATCCATAAGGTATGAGTGCCAGTACGGTTAAGATAATTAAGGTAATACCATATAACTGGAAGGGGACAAAATTCTTCAGACAGGCAAAGAAACTTGTTTGCATTGCAATAACTGGCGGGATATTGTGGAATATCACTAATAATGGTGAGAACCAGGCTGCCATCATAAGTGGAACAGACAGCGTCAGCGCAACTAATGACGCAGTGAGCATGTTGTCCGCTATATCCATTATTTCACTGTCATCAACCCTTGTTCCATATAGCAACATATCTGTCATGGCTGTACCACCGATCAGCATAATGACACCAACAATCAATACTTGTCCAATTAAATAGATCCCACCAATCGTTATTAAAGCGGTTGCATTGTTTTTAAACCCTACCAGTAAATGGGACATTTCGAGTTTTTTGCCTTGTTCCAAATCTCTACATCCCATCATTAAGCCAGCAAGAAAGACTGGGGAAATTAATGTGAAAATAAATGTTCCTAAAAGTGGGACAAGTGCTAGTGTCATGGCAATCAGAATGAGTGTAAAGCACAGTAATAGCCAAACTACCGGAACTCTGCGGAATAGATAAAAGCCACTGATGATCCACTGCCATCCTTGTTTTGCATTAACTTGTTGTATTTCCATTTGTGTCTCTCCGATTAACCTGAAAAACCAGTTTGGTGTGGAATTGTGCCGCAGTGATCATAACCAAATCCAAATGATTTTCTTGTGAGTGAGTTCATTTTCTTGATCTTTCTGTTCAATGATTGTTTAGATCCAGACTTGTATGAGTCTAGCGTGATCTGTCGAGTGATTCTTTAAGACTTCTCTGAAGTGTGCAGGATCCTTGGCATGTGTGAGTTCTCCTGGACGAGGCAAGTGGTAGTCATACAACCGTGATATCCAGAAACGCAATGCGCCAGCGCGGAGCATGACTGGCCAAGCTTGATGTTCTGCAGGTAAGAGTGGCCGAATACTGTGATAGGCTTTAACAAGGCAACGGGTACGTGTTTCATCCAATGTATTGTTTTCAATCATGCACCAATCATTAACAACAATTGCGAGGTCGTACAAAAACACGTCGTTACAGGAGAAATAGAAGTCAATGACCCCACCAATTGTATTGTTAGTGAATAAGATATTGTCGCGGAATAGGTCCGCATGTATGACGCCAGATGGCAGTGCTTCAGGCCGATACGAAGATTGAAAATCGAGTTCTTTATCAAGTAGTTTCTGCTCTTCAGATGTTGTAAAAGGTTTGAGTTCGGGTATTTTTTCTTTCCACCAGTTTAAACCACGTGGGTTTTCCATTTTTGCCGGATAGGATTGTCCAGATAGGTGCATTTTTGCCAACATGGTGCCCACTTCAGTACATTGACTGGCAGTTGGGTACTCTAAGGATTGACCTGGTAGACAGGTAACAATACTTGCTGGTTTGCCATTTAGTTCACCGAGAAATTGATGATCCTGGTTAGCGATTGGTGCGGGGCAGGGTATATTTTGGTGTGACAAGTGTGCCATCAAGTTGAGATAGAAGGGCAATTCTTCATGGGTGAGTATTTCAAACAGTGTCAGTACATATTTACCCTGCGAGGTGGTAATAAAATAATTGGTGTTCTCAATGCCAGATGATATGCCCTGTAAATCAATAAGTTGACCAAGTGTGTATTTCTTTAACCAGACAGAAAGTTGGTTTCGGGTAACAGGTGTAAAGACAGACATGGGTTAGGAGAAGGAAAAAGGCGAATAAAAGTAAATATAATAAAATTAATTGGCTGTTTTAATTTTCGTCAAAAGTTAGAATTCTAGAATGCGCCACATGGGTGGGCTGACGTTACTGCCAGGTTCTCCTGAATGCGTAAATTGACCTCTACCACGGTTTTGGACCAGATAATAAGGTAGGCCAATAACCGGGATGACCTTGATCATATATAGTTCGCCATTGATACGATGCTCTTCAATTGTAGCTTCGGCACGTTTAATAATCGTGATCTCTGGTTCTAGTTCAGGATCAAATTCAATCTCTGGTGGAAGTGGTGGCGGTTCTGGCAACTCGGGTATTGGTTGTAAATCACCAGGTTGATCAGTTTGCGCCATAAGCGGCAATGTAAAACTTAACAACAATATAAAAATTATTTGGTGCATTTTGCTCCCGGCGAATCAATCATATTGATGTGTACACATTCTATCTAAAAATACAGGGAAAAGTCACAGATTGAGCTGAAGCTCTTGTTCCGCTACAGTTGGTTCAAAACCACAGGTTTCATAATACTGAAAGATTGCATTGACTACTTGGCTGGGTTCATCAATGACTTGTATAAGATCCGTATCCTCAGGTGATATAAATCCCTCGGTGATTAGTGTTTGTTGAAACCAGTCGAGTAGGCCGCGCCAGAATTCTGAATAGACTAGAATAATCGGCATTTTTCTGGTTTTTCCTGTTTGCACCAGTGTGAGTGCTTCCATTAATTCATCCAGTGTACCAAATCCACCTGGTAGTACAACATAAGCAGTGGCAAATCTTACAAACATGTATTTGCGTGCAAAGAAATGATGAAAGGTCTGACTGATATCCTGATAAGCATTGCGATGCTGCTCATGGGGTAATTGGATATTTAGGCCGATACTGGGTGATTTACCTAGATAGGCTCCTTTATTGGCGGCTTCCATGATGCCCGGGCCACCGCCAGAAATTACTGAAAACCCTGCATCAGAAAGTTGCTTGGCAATTTGCTCAGCTAACTTATAGTGGGGGTTTTCTGGATTAGTACGTGCGCTGCCAAAAATGCTGACTGCTGGTCGAATTGCATCAAGACGCTCCGTTGCCTCGACAAATTCTGCCATAATCCCAAATAATCGCCATGACTCTCTTACTGACCTTGGTTTTTCCAAGAACACATTAGTGTCTGGTTTATCTTGTAGGCTCATAGGAAATCTTTTTAAATGAAAACATTGTTGTTAGTTGACGGTTCATCCTACTTATATCGCGCATTTCACGCTTTGCCTGATTTGCGTAATCGTCAAAACGAGCCGACGGGTGCAGTTCATGGTGTGCTCAATATGTTACGCCGCTTACACAAGGATTACGATGCTGATTATAGCGCGTGTGTGTTTGATGCAAAAGGTAAAACTTTTCGTAATGATATCTATCCTGCATACAAAGCACATCGCCCACCGATGCCCAGTGATCTGGTCAAACAGATTGAACCATTATATGCGTGTATTCGTGCTTTGGGCTGGCCAATGTTAATCATTGAGGGTGTTGAAGCGGATGATGTCATTGGTACTTTGGCAAGCAAAGCAGTGCATGAGAATATGCACTGTATTATTTCAACAGGTGACAAGGATATTGCGCAATTGGTGAATGCACAAGTAACGTTGATCAATACTATGAATAATGAAGTATTGGATGAGGAAAGGGTGAACGCTAAATTTGGTGTGCCACCTGAGCGCATGCTGGATTACTTTACCTTGGTGGGTGATAGTGCGGACAATATTCCGGGTGTTGACAAGGTTGGCCCCAAGACTGCAGTGAAATGGCTCACGCAATATGGAACATTAAATAATATTATCGAGCATGCTGATGAAATTAAAGGTGTGGTGGGTAATAATTTACGCCAGGCGCTGGAATGGTTTGATACGGCGCGTGCGTTGCTCACTATCAAATGCGATGTGACGTTACCCGTGGCATTTTCTGATCTTAAGCTTAAACCGCAGGATACTGAGAAACTTACAGCGTTATATGAGCGATTGGATATGCATACTGCGCTGCGAGAATTGAAGCATGCTGGAGGCGTAGACCAGTCTGTTGCAAAAAGCCGGGATTCAGCGGGTAACGAAAATAATGCATTTGGTCAGGTCGATAAAACCCAAGTTGTCCCTGTAGCCGCTTCCTTGTCCAATTATCAAACCCTATTCACTGAATCAGAGTTGGATGATTGGATAGAACGGTTTGAAGGTGCATCCTTGGTTTCTATAGATACAGAGACCACCAGCTTAAACCCAATGCAAGCAAAACTTGTTGGGATATCATTTTGTATCGAAAGCAACCATGCGGCGTATTTACCACTGATGCATAATTACACGGGTGCGCCGCCGCAACTGGCGATGGATTCCGCATTGGAAAAACTAAAACCCTGGCTGGAGGATTCAACCAAGCCCAAGTTGGGCCAAAATCTCAAATACGATAAGCATGTTTTTGCCAATCATGGTATTAGCTTAAAAGGGATTTTACATGATACGTTATTACAGTCCTACATATTGGAGTCGCATCATCCCCATAATATGGATGGCTTGGCGCTGCGTCATCTGAATATCAAAACCATCAGTTATGATGAGATGACTGGTAAGGGAGCCAATCGTATTGGTTTTGATCAGGTGGCTATTGAGTCGGCAACACAATATGCAGCGGAAGATGCGGATATTACGATGCAATTGCATCAACATTTGTATCCGAGTGTTGTGCATAATGCCCGTCTTAATCATATTTATAGTGATGTTGAGATACCCGTGTTGGAAGTGTTATTTGCAATCGAACGCAAGGGGGTATTATTGGATCGTAAACTTTTGGATATTCAAAGTCGTGAGTTGGGAGAGAAATTATTGTTGTTGGAACAACAGGCACATTCAATCGCAGGGCAGCCATTTAATCTCAATTCGCCTAAGCAAATACAGGAAATTTTATTTAATCAGCTTAAGCTTCCAGTTATCAAGAAAACACCTAAAGGTGTACCATCAACAAATGAGGGCGTATTACAGCAGCTTGCATTGGATTACCCCTTGCCTAAAACTTTGCTCGATTACCGAAGTCTTGCCAAGTTGAAGTCCACCTACACTGATAAACTGCCGCTCATGATTGATGCGGCTACGAATCGGGTACATACTAATTATGCACAAGCAGTTGCGGTGACAGGGCGGCTCTCCAGTACGGACCCTAATTTGCAAAATATTCCAGTGCGTACTGCTGAAGGTCGACGCATTCGTGAGGCGTTTATTGCACCACCGGGTCATTGCATTATTTCTGCAGATTATTCACAAATTGAATTGCGTATCATGGCACATATTTCTCAAGATGCAGGTCTGCTTAAAGCTTTTGCAGCAGGTGAGGATATTCATTGTGCTACTGCTGCAGAAGTGTTTGGTGTGCCGCTGGAAGCGGTTGATAAAGAACAGCGGCGCTATGCCAAGGTGATTAATTTTGGGCTCATATATGGTATGTCAGAATATGGTTTGGCAACACAATTGGGTATTGAACGCGGTGCCGCCCGTGCTTATATGGATCGTTATTTTGCACGTTATCCTGGCGTAGCGGATTACATGCAATGTACTCGGGAAAATGCCAAGCAATCGGGCTATGTTGAAACGGTGCTCGGACGTAGGTTATGGCTACCAGACATCAATAATTCCAACGGCAATCGGAGAAAAGGTGCAGAGCGTGCTGCGATTAATGCGCCCATGCAAGGTACTGCAGCAGACATTATCAAACTGGCAATGATTGCTGTACACAATTGGCTCAAGAAGGAAAACATGCAGAGTAAACTGATTATGCAAGTCCATGATGAATTGGTATTAGAAGTGCCCGATAACGAAATTGTATTAATAAAAAATACATTACCCAAATATATGAGTAATGTTATGAAACTCGATGTACCGTTGTTGGTTGAAGTGGGTGTAGGAATGAATTGGGAGCAGGCGCATTAGTGTACCAACAAGTCATTCCCTGAGTACAAATTGTACCTTTTGCCGATTATACTAAAGAGCCATTGTTATATAGGCTGCAGGAGAAAGTCTAACGTACGGTTGCAACCCTCAGGCTAGTACGCCATCAATCTTGGTTGGTGGTGTACTAGAATACCCGCAGACAGAAAGCACTAATCACGTGTTTCAATCTGCATCAAATTTTCTGTTTCTGCTACGGTAACTTCTTTAGCTTTTCTTCTTTGCCGTTTTGGCAAGTCCAATACTTCGTTTGTCTCGGCTACCTTATCAGGAATTGTTTCAATCATTACCAGACCACTTTTTGATAAATCGGGCGGTTCTTTGGCAGGTGCCGGATCAGGAACAATTTCTGACAAACTTGCGGGTTCAATGATAGGTGGTGGCTCAGAAACAACTGGGGGTGTTGGTTCAGGAAATACTGGTGCGTCGTTTGTTAATTCATTTGCTGCGGGTGTCGCTTCATGTGCCAGTGGACTTTTATTAGTATTGACTGATTCAGGTACTGGCGCATCTAAAGCGGGTTCCATAGCGACAGTGGATTGCAGTGTCGTTTCATTTGTTGAAAGTGGTACGGGTATAGGTATGGGTATAGGTGCATTCTCATTGTTCTGAATGTTAGCAGACGTATCTGATGATCCATTTCCATGACTCGTTATTTGTGTCGTTGTCTGATCTGACGGTGTGATTTGTGTTTCTACTGGATCCTTATCGCGTGCTGTACGATCACGTTGTCTACTAGCACTTCCACGTCGACGGCGAGTACGGGGAGGTTCTTCAGTTCGAGGCGTATTGCTTTCACCTGCTAAACTTTCTCCTTCAGTCAATGATTTGGCTTCAGAGGATATTTTTTTATCCTGTACAGGATGTTGTATCTTACGCGGTGGTTGCTCTCCGCGTTTCTTTTGTTCATTTCTGGGTGTATCTTGGGCAGAATTCTGCGCTTGAAGCGTTGCGTCATCTGTATCAGTAACTGCAATTTCATTACTGTATTGTTTTTGTCGACCTACAGTATCTTTATTATGATCATTTCGATTGCGCCCACGTCCGCGTCCGCGCCCACGTCCGCGTTCTGACTGAGCTCTTTCTTTAACTTTAACTGGTGTTGACTCGGTTTTTATGTCTGCGCCATTTATTGGTTTAAACCAACCAAAAAATTTATCCAGAAGTGAGGATTCGCGAGATTTCTCTTCACGTATTGGAGCCGGTTGGGATGGGGTGATACCTTGCACCGCAGCTTTCTGACGTACGGGTGTTTTTTGTTCCGTTGAGGGCAGCACAACTTCTTCAGTTGTTTTATCTACCATTTGATAACTGGCTAGCGCTTCACTTGGTTTTGTATCTTCATGACGTAGGCGAGAAATATTGTAATTGGGCGTTTCTAAATGAATATTTGGAATTAGAACTACGTTTAGTTTTAATCGCGCCTCAATATCATGAATTTCAGCGCGTTTCTCATTTAACAAATAGGTTGCTACATCCACCGGTAATTGGACATGCAGTGCGCCGGTATTTTCTTTCATGGCTTCTTCTTGGATAATTCTCAGCACATGTAATGCTGAAGAATCAGTGCCGCGGATATGTCCCGTGCCGTGACAACGTGTACATGAAATATAATTACTTTCGCCTAAAGAAGGACGCAGACGCTGACGTGATAGCTCTAGCAGGCCAAAACGGGAGATTTTCCCAACTTGAATACGCGCACGGTCATAGCGCATGGCTTCATGCAACCGGGTTTCTACTTCACGTTGATTGCGCGCAACGTCCATATCGATAAAATCAATCACAACCAGTCCACCCAGATCACGTAAACGTAGTTGCCGTGCTATTTCATCTGCTGCTTCCAAGTTGGTGCTGAGTGCAGTATGTTCGATATCAGTTCCACGAATGGCACGTGCTGAGTTTACATCAACGGATACCAGTGCCTCGGTGTGATCAATGACGATGGCACCACCCGAAGGCAATATGACTTGTCGAGAATAGGCGGTTTCAATTTGATGTTCAATCTGAAAGCGAGAGAATAAGGGGACATCGTCGTGATAGAACTTAAGGCGGTCAACATTAGCAGGCATGACATGTGTCATAAACTGACAAGCTTGTTCGTAGATTTCTCTGCTATCGATCAGAATCTCGCCAATTTCAGAATGAAAGTAATCACGAATAGCGCGTATGACCAAACTACTTTCTTGATATATAAGAAAAACACCAGTCTGCTGCGTGGCGGCTTCTTCAATCGCTCGCCATAGCTGTGTTAAATAGTTTAAATCCCACTGTAATTCTTCTTCACTGCGACCGATACCTGCAGTTCGAGCAATGATACTCATGCCCGCTGATATTTCCAGGCTGGAAATGATTTCACGCAATTCAGCACGTTCTTCACCTGTAATGCGGCGGGATACCCCGCCACTGCGCGAATTATTGGGAATTAAAACTAAATACCGTCCTGCCAGTGAAATATAAGTAGTTAGTGCCGCACCTTTGGTTCCACGTTCATCCTTGTCTACTTGGACAATGAGTTCTTGGCCTTCATGTAGTAAGTCTTGAATGCGACCTCGCGTAGCATCTACGTTTTTATTGAAACAAGCAGGCGATATTTCCTTAAATGGTAGAAAACCATGTCGTTCGCTACCATAATCAACGAAAGCAGCTTCTAGGCTGGGTTCCAATCGGGTGATGACTGCTTTGTATATATTACTTTTACGTTGTTCTTTGCTAATAGACTCAATGTCAAGATCAATTAGCTTTTGACCATCGACAATCGCGACACGCAGCTCTTCTGGCTGAGTAGCGTTAAATAACATTCGCTTCATTTCATGCCTCCCGCGTTTTATTCACGGGCGGTGTATCTGCAGATTGGCTGAGTCCCTTCTTTCGATACGCGTATTTATCTATATAAGCTGTTGTTTGAATGATTTTATTAAAGTGTTTGCTTGTCAATTAGTAGTTCTTCTTGTAAATGATTGTTGTTTAGTTTGTCAATTTTGTTGCTTTGATTTTTGTTATTGCAAGCAAAATCAGGAATATTATATTTTTTAAGGGTTGATCTATTAATTTTCTAAGTAAGCGGGAGATCAGGAAACCATTAACAAAAAATTATATGTGCTTTGTGTACATTGAGTGCGTAAATCTATTAATATCGCTAGTATATTGATGTATAACTTAAACCAATTTAGTGTTGGATTTTTTTCTGATCGAATAGGATCTTCCAATTAAAGCAATATAATACAGGATAAAGAAATAGATTGGGCCTCAGATTGAGAATTATAGGTAAGAAAAAGAATTTAGGCAAAAGAAATCCTTCTGATACGGTAACTCAGGAATGCATCGGGGAAGATAGTAATGGTCAACGCATTGATAACTTCTTATTTAAGCGTTTTAGAGGTGTTCCTAAAAGTCATGTTTACCAGATTTTGCGAAGTGGTCAGGTGCGCGTTAACAGTAAACGTATTAATGCACAGTATCGATTGCAACTCGGTGATAACATAAGGATTCCGCCGATAAGGAAGGAACAAAGAAGTGATTCATGTCATCATCAGATTACTAAATCACGATTTTTTACGTTTAACATATTATTTCAGGATGAAGCGCTGCTAGTGATTGATAAACCTGCAGGTATGGCGGTACATGGTGGTAGCGGCGTGAGTTTTGGTGTTATTGAGCAATTGCGTGCGCAGAATCCAGGCTGGAAATTTCTTGAATTGGTACATCGTCTCGATAGAAACACTTCAGGTGTTTTGTTACTTGCAAAGAAACGTCAGGCGCTGGTCGATCTACATAGGCAAATTCGTGAAGGGTTGACACAAAAGTATTATCTAGTATTGGTTAAGGGTAAATGGCGCAACCCCAAACAAATTGTTAAATATCCACTGAGTAAATATGTTACAGCGGCCGGTGAGCGCCGTGTTGCAGTTACTACTGGTGAGTGTGATGGACAGCATGCACATACGGTATTTAGACTCCAAAAATCCTGGGGAAAGTTTAGTTTGTTGGAAGCAGAATTAAAAACCGGACGTACACATCAAATTCGTGTACACCTTTCTCATCTTGACTTTCCCATTATCGGTGATGATAAATATGGAGATTTTGATCTTAATAAACAACTTGCTAAGAAAAACCAGAAACCTGGCCTGGCACGTATGTTTTTGCATGCGCATAAGATATTGATTACACACCCCTTGTCTGGAGAACGTTTGCAACTGGAAGCGCCACTGACAAAAGATTTACAGGTGTTCCTAAATGGGTTGGATAAACGTTGATATCTGTAATGTTTATCTTAACTAAACTTGTAAAGTTTGAGACGATACAATGGTTTACTCGATATCTGGAATGGCTGCTATTTGATCCATTATGAATATCGTGTGTAATACTTTCCAGACATTTTCGACGATTTTTTCTTGAGCGATTGCATTAGGATGTACCATGTCAGCCTGAAAAAACTCTTGTTTATCACCAAAGCCAGCCATTAAGAATGGCACCAGGTGGACCTCGTGATCTTTTGCAAGTCGTGGAAAAATATCTTGGAACTTTTGTGTGTAAGCTATGCCATAGTTTGGTGGTAGTCGCATACCCGTGAGTAGGACCTGTGCATTACTTTTCTGGCAAGCTTTGATAATCGTTTCCAAGTTTTTGTAGATAGATTTGATGGTGGCGCCACGTAACCCATCATTGGCTCCAAGTTCAAGAATGACAATATTCGGGCGGTGCATTTCGAGCGCCTGTTTAATACGATTACGTCCACCTAATGTTGTTTCACCACTAATACTGGTATTGATCACTTTATATGCGGGTGATTGTAGCCGTTGTTTCAGCAGGCTGACCCATCCTGCTTCTATTGGCATACCATAGCCGGCAGATAAGCTGTCACCAAACACCATAATGGTGGTGATAGGAGGGGGTGTAGCCATTGCGACAGGAATCGCAGTTAAAAGAAAATATAGAATAATCAGGAATTTTTTCATGGTAAATAATTTAGTTAAACAGCCTATTTTATGGGCAACTGCCCTAACCAAGCAAGTCAATACTGGTGATGAACAATTGACCATCTTGCAAAACATTGACCTGGAAGTAAATGCGGGTGAGGCCGTTGCGGTAGTGGGGGCATCTGGTTCAGGTAAATCAACCTTGTTAGGATTACTCGCAGGGTTGGATATACCGACATCAGGAAAAGTTCACTTGGATGGTGTCGATATCTTTACTTTGGACGAAGATAACCGAGCCGCATTGCGTGGCAAGGTGTTAGGTTTTGTATTTCAATCATTTCAATTGCTTCCCGCATTGACTGCCATTGAGAATGTCATGTTACCACTGGAGCTGTTTGCGACAAACAATGTGCTGGCAACAGCACAAAGATTATTGAAGCGTGTTGGATTGGAAATGCGTTTAAATCATTACCCTAAACAACTTTCTGGCGGTGAACAACAGCGTGTTGCCATAGCGCGTGCTTTTGCTACGCAGCCAAAATTATTACTTGCTGATGAACCAACTGGAAATTTGGACTCTACTACGGGTACGCAAATAATAGAGCTTATGTTTGAACTGAATCGTGAACAGGGTACAACACTGGTACTGGTAACCCATGATGAAGCGCTGTCTCAGCGCTGCTCTCGCCAGATAAGATTGGCTGATGGTAAGTTGGTGCAGTAACGCAAAGAGTTGATTTGTATGAAGTGGCGTACTATCAGCAAATAGTAACATGGTCATTTTTATTTTCTGAAAAAATAGGTTTCTTTTTAATGAATTTTTTTTGGCTTTCCTTTCGTATGTTGCGTCGTGACTGGCATACAGGTGAATTACATATTTTGGGATTGGCATTAGTCATCGCAGTAGGGGGCATGACAGCTGTAGGATTTTTTGCTGATCGTGTAGAACTGGCATTCGCACGTGAAAGTAATCAATTACTCGGCGCAGATTTGTTGATTATTTCAAGTCGACCATTGCCACAGCATTATGCTGAAGAAGCACAGCGAAGGGGGTTGAGTGCCGCTACTGTAACCAAATTTCCCAGCATGATTTCCAATGGAGAAAGCAACGAATTAGCAGCCATCAAGGCTGTAACCGATGGTTATCCGCTACGTGGTAAGTTATATCTTGCTGATGGAATGGTGCCAATATCATCACTACAAAGTGGTCGTGTTGCAAATAGGATTCCAATACCTGGAACAATATGGGTTGATGAAAAACTGATGCTACGTCTTGCACTCAAACAGGGTGACATGATTGATATCGGTGCGATACAACTGACTGTGACTGAATTGATTGCTCGCGAGCCAGATCATTCCGTTGGTTTTGTTAATTTGGGGCCACGCGTACTCATCAATGCAGCTGACCTTCCTGCAACGGATTTGATTCAGCCGGGTAGTCGTATTGCCTATCACTTATTGATAGCCGGTGAGGTTGGAGTGGTCAAATCGTTCCGCGATTGGGCAGAATCACAATTGACAGCAGATCAGCGCATAGAGGGTATTCGTGATGCACGTCCTGAGATCAAGGCGGCATTGGAGCGGGCTGGAAAATTCTTAAGCTTGGCGGCTTTGGCAAGTGTTGTGTTGGCTGCTGCTGCCATTTCACTTGCAGTGCGTCGTTTTACACAACGCCATCTTGATGGTTGTGCTGTCATGCGCAGTTTGGGTGCGAGCCAAACTGGACTGCTCTATTTATACCTGTATTATTTTATTGCATTGGGGATAACCGCCAGTGCATTCGGCTGTTTACTCGGTTTTGCTGCACAAGAGATTCTGTCTACTTGGCTTTCCGGTTTGGCAGATACCGCATTGCCTTGGCCCAGTTGGGTGCCTGCCATTCACGGCTTGTTGGTTGGAATGGTACTGCTATTAGGCTTTGCTTTGCCGCCCATCCTTAATTTACGGAGCGTGCCCGCATTGCGTGTATTGCGTAGAGATATTGGTTCGCCAAATACCGATAGTTTGACTGGTTATGCGTTGGGTGTCGTTGCTTTGTCCCTATTATTTATGTGGAAAGCGGATGATTTGCGCTTGGGGCTATATATTATTGGTGGATTTATTGCAGCACTTATTATTTTTGGTTTATTGGGCTTCTTACTGGTAAAAGCTTTGTCAGGCCTGCGCCATCAAGCGGGTGGTGCTTGGCGCTATGGCCTGGCAAGTATTCGGCGACGTTCAGTTTCCAGTGTGGTGCAAGCAGTTGCTTTGGGCTTAGGGCTGATGGCACTACTTGTATTGACATTAATTCAGGATGATTTGCTGCAAGACTGGCACGCCAGTTTGCCACCCAATGCGCCCAATCATTTCCTGGTTAATATCCAGGCTGATCAATTACAACCACTAGAAACATTTTTTAGCCAATATGATATTGCTCAGCCACCTGTGTTTCCAATGGTGCGTGGCCGCCTAATTGAGATTAACGGTAAAAAAGTATCCGCAGAAGATTATTCTAATCCCCGTGCGGAAAGGCTGATAAGACGTGAGTTTAATCTATCCTGGACCCGTGACTTGCAGCAAGATAATCAGATTATTGAAGGCTCCTGGTGGGGAAATGAAAACACAGAGGAGGCGGTTTTGTCCATTGAGGAAGGTATTGCAAAGGTGCTTGGTGTGCAACTGGGTGATCAGTTGACTTATGATATTGCAGGCAGTATTTTTTCTGCGAAGGTAAGCAGTTTGCGGCAAGTGGATTGGGATACCTTTCGGGTTAATTTCTTTGTGGTGACGCCACCGGGTTTACTGGAAAAATTTCCGCTTAGCTATGTTGCCAGTTTCTATGTGCCACCATCCCGGGAAACAATGATGCATGAACTGGTCAGGACTTTCCCTAATATATTGGTGATTGATGTAGCTGTGGTTATTAATCAAGTGCATAAAATGATTGCACAGGTATCCAAGGCGATTGAATTTGTATTTCTATTTACACTGCTGACTGGATTCGCAGTGTTATATGCTGCAATTGCTTCCACGCAGGATGAACGGTTATACGAGGCAGCAATTTTTCGTACACTGGGAGCGAAGCGCCAACAAATGATTCGTGCTTGGGCAGCAGAATTTGCCATTTTGGGTGGTTTGGCGGGATTGTTCGCGGCGGCGGGTGCCAGCATGTTGGGGTATGTCATTGGAAACTATGTTTTACATTTGACCTACGTATTTAACCCTTGGATATGGTTAACAGGCTTTCTTGTAGGTGCGATTGGTGTGACCATGGCGGGGCTGATCGGTACACACGCCACACTTTCAAGTCCGCCGCTATTGACACTGCGGAGGATTGGTTAATTGGTGTTGAATCTATTTTCTCAGTGCATCAAGTACTAATTGCGAGGGGTTACCATCTATGGGTAATCCATTCTTTTCCTGAAAAACTTGGACAGCTTGCCGGGATGCATCTCCAAGGTTGCCATCTATTTCACCCGCATAGTACCCAAGTTTTTTCAGGCGTTTCTGCAACTCAAATTTTTCATTTGCATTTAAAGCACCAACAGGGCGGGGCCATGATTGAATCAAGTCGTTATGTCCTGCCAAGCGATCAGCCAATAATCCAACAGCCAGTGCGTAGGCATCTGAATTATTATAGCGTTTAAGAACAAAGAAGTTTCGGGACATTAAAAAAAATGGCCTATCAGTATGAGACATTAGTTTTAGTACTGCCTTTTTTTGGAGTCGGGTGAATGATTGACCATCTGCTCGAGAAAAACCTAAATTGTGCCATTCTGATAATATTTTAGTTTTACCTTCATAGACTAAACCATTAACGGGGGATTTGACTTCATAGCCCCACCGCTCACCTGTTCGCCAGCCATTCTTTTTTAATAGGTTTGCCGCTGTGGCCAATGCATCAGGAATTGAATGCCAGATGTCAGCTGAGCCATTCTTGTCCATGTCGACGGCATACGCCAGGTAACTGGTCGGGATAAACTGGGTATGTCCCATTGCGCCAGCCCATGAGCCCATGAGTTGATGGCTTGAGATATTGTTAGACTGTAAAATTTTCAGTGCTGCAATCAGTTGGGAGCGCGCAAACTTTTTACGCCGTTTGTCTGCGTAGGCGAGTGTTGCCAGAGCGCGGGGGATGTAATGCAAGCGAGCAGTACGTTCAAGTGCAGCCCCATAATTTGACTCGATTGACCAGATTGCTAACAAGATGAACCGATCAATGCCAAATTGCTGTTCAACTGCAGCAAGGGTGTGAGCATGCAGTTTAGCCATGTGTTGGCCATTGGCAATGCTTAAAGGATTTACTCTTGCATCCAGATAATCCCATATCTTGTTGGTAAACTCGGGTTGGTACCTGGCTTTCTTCAATACCTCTGGGTCTGGTGTTGTGATGTCATTGAATGCTTGATCGTAAGTTGAACGTTTGATGCCACTCTGCGCTGCAGTGCTGTAGAAGTCTGATATCCATTTCTGAAAGTTTGACTCAGCACTGACATTTATGGATAACATGCTCAAAATGAGAGCAATGATTGTGATGCTGAGTCTGAATGTTGAATACTTAAAATAGGTCACAATATTTTTCCTGTAGTAGCGAGCCCAATGGGATGGATCGAATCATTTTAATTTGGCGACCAGTACGGGTGAATTCACCTTACTAAGCTGCCCATTTTACTTCTTTTCAAATCTACTGAGTTAGGCCCGATTTTATGGACGGATAAGTTGATGTTATTTTATCAACT
>CAXBGL010000027.1:0-19624 GCA_963975255.1 uncultured Nitrosomonas sp.
TCTAAAGACTAATTAGATCCCCGTGGCAAGACCACGGGGAATCACAAGTTCAAATACAATTGGGGTTATATCGCCGCATACTGGATAACCAACTACCCGCCATCGTGTTTCTCGGCGATGGGAGCACTGCCACATTAGATGCTGAAATTGAACCGTTGGTCGATGCGTTTGTGGAAGACATGAGAAGGCTTCTTACCCTGGACCAGCAACCTAGTGTGCACTATAGTCATAGCAAATGCCGCCTTTGCCCCTACCACACCCAATGCTTCATTGACTTTGAGAAAAAAGAAGACATATCGCTGCTCTATGGAATCCATGGTCGCACAGCAAATAGCCTGGCAGAAGCTGGGATTACAACCATTACCCAATTAGCCAACAGCCATGTCGAGACAATACCGGATGTTGCCTATCTCAAAGGAACCAAAAGAAAGCAGCGTGCCATAATACAAGCCCAATCCTATCTTACCGATAAAGTTTTTCAGCTAAACAAAATTGTACTGCCAGAATGCACCTGAATACATTTTGACATTGAAGACAACCCCTTAACCGCATCACGTGAACGCCATGTTTATTTATGGGGATTACTGGTGTCCCCTTATTCAAAAGACAATTTTGAATATATCTGGACAGATGATGAAACACAAGACTATCAGGGCTGGATCAGCTTCCTGGAAAAAATCGAGCAATACCGCACACACTATTCGTCACTGGTGCTTGCGCATTATTCGAATCACGAAAAGTCCACTATCAAGAAATACGCCGAACGTTATGAGATGGAAAACCATGTTACTGTTTTGTGGTTACTGGGAGACGACAGCCCGCTGTTTGATATGCAAAAACCTGTGCTGAATAGTCTGGTTTTGCCCTTGCACGGTTATGGCCTCAAGGATATCTGCAAACATAAAAACTTGGTGAATTTTCAATGGGACAATGTTGACTCAGGCTCACAATGGTCTGTCGTGCAATTTCATCATTTTCTCACAGAAAAAAATCCACATGAAAAACTCATATTGAAAACGCAAATTCTCAACTATAACCGAGATGATGTGATGGCTACAAGACGACTAGAAGAATGGCTGCGGAATAGTTTTATGTAATTCTTATAACTTTTAACACATATATAAGCTTTTCTCGAGTGAGACTAATCTGTAGTTAAACAAATTAGATAGCGTTAAGTATTAGCCTTCTATTTCCCGCGTATTCTTGCCCCTTTGTCTATGTCGGCATTTATGCAAATACGTTTTCTGTTAACATATTTTTAATATAAAGGGAGAAAAATATATCTGTATTGTCGACAAACCCTATCAGAATTCATTTATTTATAATATTTTCAAAGTAATGCCAATGAGATTAGATCGTGGACGCTATTGGCCATACTATCCAAGTTGACCTTTGTATCTTTGCATGTGTCTGCATTTTGTACGTCGTCAAAGTATTTCCAGCTGATCGTTCCTCGATTAAACGCAATACGGTAAACTGGCACCTTGTATTCAGTCTCACAAACAGTGGAGCGTAGCAAAAACCATACATGCATTTACAAGCACGCCTGTTTACTGTACTCATTATCGAGGTAAAGCATGAAGCACTTTTTCTTTGTAGTGATTCTCAATAGCATTACCATGATGTTATAAAAAAACTGGATAGAAAGGAAATATAACTTTTAGTCTGTTTAATTAGCACTTTTTTGTACAATTGTTTTAAGGCTTCCCAGCTATGCGCCAACACTTAACAGGGTGAAACAATGAAAATTCTGATAACTGGTGGAACTGGCTTTATTGGCCAAACATTATGCCCAACATTGCTTGAGTCAGGCCACGCTCTCACTGTCTTGAGCCGAGCCCCAGAAAAAGTCACGACAACACTAGGCAATCAAGTCACGCCACTTAATACCTTGCAGGAACTGGCAGATTCAGATCATTTTGACGCCATTATCAATCTTGCTGGCGCCCCTATTTTTGGTGGAAGATGGACACATCAACGCAAGCTGATTCTCCGCCACAGCCGCATTGATATCACGCAAGAATTGGTGGCGTTTATCGCCAGATCTTATACGAAACCTGCAGTTTTTCTAAGCGGCTCAGCAGTTGGCTTTTATGGCGACCAAGGGAATAAACTCGTCGATGAGACTACATCCAGTCATAATGAGTTTGGTCACCAACTCTGTGCTGAATGGGAAAAAGAAGCTGAACGAGCAACTATACATGGCGTTCGAGTTTGCTTATTGCGAACAGGATTAGTCATTGGTAAAAATGGGGGTTTTTTGCAACCGATGATATTAGCTTTCAAGTTAGGTCTTGGTGGGCGGCTCGGGAATGGAATGCAGTGGATGCCCTGGATTCACATCGATGACCATGTTTCAATTTGCCTTACTTTACTTAACAATTCTAATCTTGCTGGCAAATTTAATCTGACAGCACCCAATCCAGCCACCAATAAAGCATTCACGCATACGTTGGCTGGCCTACTCAATCGTCCTGCATTATTACCTGCACCTACTTGGGTTTTAAGGCTTATACTGGGAGAAATGTCGGAACTGTTGATCGGTGGTCAGCAAGCCATTCCCAGGCGCATGCTGGACACAGGGTTTCAATTCAAATTTCACGAATTGGAAGCTGCCTTACGCAATGTTTTAGAGCACTGACAAGCTGCACCCAAAGGCCATAAACTTACAGTTTGCACTTTTAGTGTCCAAAGCGTGATGCGCTGCGCATCACGTCGGTTACCCAAGCAATGTTAGTCATACCCCCGATCATGAAGCAGCTAAGTTAAGTTTACTTGAAACAAGTTGGTTTACTGATTACGCGCAGCCAGATGTTTCTCCACATCCGCTTGACTAAACCCAATTTCTGTCGCGACACGATCTGCGTGACTTACTCGGGAGATTCCCGCTATCAATCGATGCGTTGGGCCTTGTGATGCGAATTCGGCTTGTAGATAACTGCCAATACTTTCACTTTGTAAACGTTCACACAATTCATGGTTGTGGGTGACCAATAAGGTACTGCCACCCAGTTTATGAAAACCTTTAAGTATATACTCTGAAAGGGTCATTTTTTCTTCGAAGGTTGTCCCTTCTGAAAGTTCGTCCAGAATGACAAGGCTGCGTGGTGTAGATCTAAAAAAAATTTCACGTGTGCGTTTTAGTTCATGACCAAAGCGCCCTATTCCCGCATCCAAACTGCCTGCATCAGGTACTTGGTAGAAAATATGCTCAACAGGTACCAATTGAGCTTCTAATGCGGGAATATAACAACCAATCTGACCCAACAATTGGATTTGAACCACCGTTTTACAATACGCCGTTTTACCACCACTGTTTGGCCCAGTGATAATCAGTAAACGGTCAAAACCATCGAGTGTAATATCATTAGGCACAAAATCTGGGATAACTTTGTCCAACAAGGGATTTCTGGCTTGAGTCACTTTCATCGAGTGATATGTTCGGTCCAGAATATCGGGCAATGTCATGGCTTTATCGTAAGACTGAGCATAACGACGAAATGATAATAGTTCATCAAGCATGCCTAGTGCTTCAAGTGCTTTCGCCAACTCAGGACTTTGCCTGAACTGTTCACGTAGGGGGTAAATAATCGAATCCCTATCCGAAACTCTGATTGCGAGTAAAACGATTGGCACAAGGGGGACCGTCAGCGCTAATATGCCGTAGCCAATATAAGAGGCTGCAAGTTCGGGCAACATCGTGTGGAAGAAAACAAGTATGCCACTTATTGCGGCTATGAAGATTAGCATGGGAAGCCATTTAAACATTGTAGGCTGAAAACGAAAAGCAGGCCAAAAGCGAGGCTTCTCCTCCTTTGTCTTAAATTTTCCATTTGCCAAGTAAACAGGCCCATGCATCAGCCCGTAGGTACGCGACTGCCCAAACACACAAATAGTATTGAGCAGCTCATACAGATATGCAGTTTGCGGTCGTGGTAACGCGTTGGTGGCTTCAACCAGTTCTACCACAAAACGCGTACCGTCTATGTATTGATAATATCCATAACCACCGAACTCCAATTTTTTTGAGCCACTTGCTGGTGTAACAGTAGCCAAGCCACCCTTAAATTCACCGTATAGCAAATGGTAAAGTGATGCTTCTCCTAGTGCTCTGTTTTCAATAAACTGTTGTAAAACCTGATGCATATCCGGGTTCGACTCGAGCTCACGCACGGCTGCCTGCTTTTGTTGCAAAATTTGAGCATCCGACATGGGGCGCACCAATGTGCGATAGAGATTCAATTTGCCTATATGCGTTTGCGTATAATTAATCGCATCGAACAATGCATCGACCTCAATCGCATTTAATGTTTGAGGATCTAATACACCACAATCCGTATCTGTTGGCCGAAAATCTTGTAAGCTTGCAGGTTGTTCGCTATCAGACAGAATGAAGCTATCGCGCCATATCGAAGTAGCTAAACTAGGTGTTTTCATGGGTTTTCTCTTAATGTAAAAGCTAAATTATGAATCCATATGTTCCTGTATCAATATTGCGGTGATACACACGATACATCCTGAGTTGAGCACAACAAAATGTTATATTGCCTGTTACCTAAAAAATCAGTTGAAGCACTTTTTCTAACAAGAAACATATCTTGCACTATTATTCCACGTTCAACTGATCGTTTTAAGTTAAACGCGATTTTACTTATTACCATGTTAAAAACAAAAATATTATCTCGCAGTGTACTGATTATCCTTGTGATCACGGTGTTGGCTTATGCAACCTGGTACGTAACTCGCCCTGATCCGATTGAAGTTGAGTTGGCCACCATAACGCGCGGGATAGTGGAAGCAACCGTGGTCAACACTCGTGCAGGCACGATTAAAGCATGCCGCCGGGCTAATTTATCCCCAGCTTCGGGTGGACAAATTACCCAGCTTTGGGTAAAAGAAGGAGATCGTGTGCAAAAAGGTCAGACTTTGTTAGCGTTATGGAACGCTGATCTAGTTGCCCAGCATGAATTAGCCCAGCGGCAGCTTTCAATGGCACAAGAACGTAGCCGGGAAGCCTGTATTATTGCTGATAATGCACACCGTGAATCAACACGTACACAACAACTGGTTAACAAAGGTTTTATCAGCCCGCAAGGTGCTGAAGATGCGGACGCCACGGCGCGTGCACGCCAAGCAGGTTGTGATGCAGCCCGGTCAGACATCAAGCGTGCACAAGCACAAATCCGCGTAACGCAAGCTGGATTGGAACGAACAGTATTAATCGCACCCTTTGCGGGGATTGTGGCACAGATTACTGGAGAGCTGGGAGAATACACCACACCTTCCCCTCCTGGTGTCCCTACTCCCCCTGCGATTGACCTGATTGATGACAGTTGTCTATACGTCAGCGCACCCATGGATGAAGTGGATGCCCCCAAAATTAAAATTGGACAAAAGGCACGCATTTCACTGGATGCGATGTCTGGGAAAAGTTTTCAGGGCACAGTGCGACGTATTGCACCTTATGTTACTGAAATAGAAAAGCAAGCACGCACCGTTGATATTGAAGTGAATTTTGATCAAACACCTAAAGACATATTATTGGTTGGATACAGCGCTGATATCGAAGCCATTATTGAAAAACGCGATAATGTGCTGCGTATCCCAACTCAAGCAATACGGCAAAACAAAACAACACTGGTTCTGGACACAGCCAATAAATTGGAAGAACGCAGTCTTAAAACAGGTCTCGCTAATTGGGGATTTACAGAGATATTGAGTGGTTTGGATGAAGGCGAACAAGTATTGATATCATTCGACCAGGACGACCTAAAAGTAGGTGCATTGGTTCAACAAAAAACAAGCCAACCATGATTCACCTTGCCGCCATTTCACGCATGTTTCACATGGGTGATCAGGCCGTATACGCACTGGATAAAGTCGACCTAAATATTGTTTCAGGTGAATATGTTTCGATTATGGGGCCATCTGGCTCGGGTAAATCCACGCTACTCAATATCATCGGACTGCTCGACCAACCTGATAGTGGTCATTATGAGCTAGATGGCAAAGATGTAACAAATTTACCCGAAACGGAGCAAGCCCGCATACGACGAGAAAAAATGGGGTTTGTATTTCAATCATTTCATCTTGTCCCACGACTAACCGCAGCTGAAAATATTGAGTTACCATTAATACTGGGCAGTATTCCCCCTGTCGAACGCAAATCACGAGTAGATGAGGCGTTAAATGCATTTGATCTACAAAACCGTGCCCATCACCGTCCATCTGAATTGTCAGGTGGCCAACGTCAACGCGTGGCGATTGCTCGAGCTACTATTTTACGACCCACTGCACTACTGGCAGATGAACCCACCGGTAATCTTGACCACCAAATTGGTGCAGAAGTCATGGCGCTGTTGGAAAATTTACAAAAGACAGGTACCACGCTAATTGTGGTTACCCATGACCGCGAGCTGGGGGCTCGTGCTCAGCGTCATATTGGGATGCGTGATGGCGCAATCGTGGCGGATGAATCATGACCCTATATGACACACTATCCCTTTCTCTTAAAGCTATTACAAGTTATCGAGCACGCTCACTCCTGATTGTGCTTGCTATGGCTTTGGGTGTCGCGGCAGTCGTTGTCCTTACTGCGTTGGGTGACGGTGCACGGCGTTATGTCGTCAATCAGTTCTCATCAATTGGAACCAACCTGATTATTGTCCTACCCGGTCGCGCTGAAACCTCGGGAGGATTTCCTGGCGCGGTTTTAGGGCAAACACCCCGTGATTTAACATTAAAGGATGCGCAATTAGTGGGGCGTTTACCACAAGTTAGACGCCACGCACCACTCAATGTAGGCGTTGCAGAACTGACTGCGGCAACCCGTCTACGTGAAGTGACCGTGCTGGGCAGCACCGCTGAACTGATACCCATACGGCATATGAATCTAACCCAGGGCAGTTTCCTTTCACAGGGGTCGGAGCACAGCGCACAAATTGTTCTGGGCGCTAAACTAGCTAATGAATTCTTCCCTCATGGCAATGCCATTGGTCAGCGCATAAGACTGGGAGAAAGACGTTTCCTGGTTTCAGGTGTATTGGCTAAACAAGGTGAATCAATGGGTTTTAACACCGATGAAATTGTTATTATTCCGATTGATTATGCTCAGGCTTTATTTAATACTTCATCATTGTTCCGGATCTTGATTGAGGCGAATAGTCGCAGTGACATTCAATCTGCCAAACAAACCATACTCGACACCTTAAAGCTAAGCCATGATGGTGAAGACGATATCACAGTTATCACCCAAGATGCTGTACTGGCAACATTTGACCGTATTCTGCGTGCACTAACTCTTTCAGTTGCAGGTATTGCTGCCATCAGCCTAGCTGTCGCGGGTATCTTGGTCATGAATGTCATGCTGGTGGCCGTCAATCAACGCACAGCAGAGATCGGCTTGCTCAAAGCGATTGGCGCAGATTCTGCTGATATCCGCCGTTTGTTTTTTGCCGAGGCACTCTGGTTATCACTAGCAGGTGCTGTCTTTGGTTTTCTATTGGGCCAATTCGGCAGTCTGTTATTGCGTCTGGCTTATCCCCAACTCCCTGCTTGGGCACCCATTTGGGCTAGTTTAGCCGGAATAATTGTTGCCCTGGTAACAGGCATTCTTGCCAGTCTTATACCTGCCAGCCGTGCAGCGCGACTTGATGCGATCAAGGCACTGAATAAGAAATGAACACGCTTGACACGCTGTATTTTGCATTCCGCTCACTGACTGCGCATCGATTACGTACTTTACTTTCTGCATCAGGGATTGCTATTGGTATTGCAGCCGTCATCCTGCTCACTTCAATTGGAGAAGGTGTTCAGCGATTCGTACTGTCTGAATTCACCCAGTTTGGCACCAATATTTTAAATGTCACGCCAGGTAAAGTTAACACGCATGGTGGATCACTGGGTGCCATTGGCAGTGCACGACTCCTGACTATCGAAGATGCAATGGCGTTACAAAGCTCTCGTTATGCCCAACACACCAATGCAAGCGTGATGGGTAATGCAGAGATTCGTGCGCTCGGGCGTAGTCGACGTGTGACAGTTTATGGTCAGAGTCCTGATTTCGCGCGTGTGTTCAATATGAAAGTAGCGATTGGTCAATTTTTGCCTGCAGATGACCCGAGAAACCCTCGTGCCTACGCTGTATTGGGTTCTAAGGCACGCACTGAGCTGTTTGGAAACACGAATCCTCTGGGCGCCATTCTGCAGGTTGGGTCATCCCGTTTCCGGGTCATTGGGGTAATGACATCTAAAGGACAAGTACTGGGATTTGATCTGGATGATACCGTATATATTCCCACCACACGCGCACTGGAAGTCTTCAACCGCGAAGGTGTGATGGAAATCAATGTGGCCTATCAACCTGATGCACCCTTGCAGGCTGTTATTGAAGATATTCGTCGTCTTCTTGTAGCACGACATGGGCGCGAAGATTTTACCCTTACACCGCAACAACAAATGCTCAGCACCCTTACGACGGTATTAGACGTATTGAAATTTGCAGTTGCTGCATTGGGTGGAATTTCTTTACTGGTCGGTGCAGTAGGCATGGTTACCTTGATGCATATTGCTGTTTCCGAACGTGTCGCTGAAATCGGCCTCCTAACGGCACTGGGTGCGACACGCACGCGCATTCGAATCTTATTTTTAATGGAATCTACCGTACTTTCGACATTAGGTGGATTAGCAGGGTTACTTGTTGGCACAAGTACCGCATGGCTACTGAGAATCTTGGTAAGCAGCCTCCCTGTCAGCACACCTTGGAATTATGTTCTGGGAGCATTAGGTCTGTCGGTATTAATTGGTCTGGCTGCAGGCGTTATACCCGCCATGCGTGCAGCCAAGCTAAATCCTGTTGATGCTTTACGAACAGAATAAGCTTTATAAAAGATATAGGGACAATTTTTAAAATGAAAACTATTGTATCAACGGTGTATAAACTATATTATTCGCATTATCACAATATTTTAATTAGAGCATATTATGAATAAAATTAACTTATTTATTCTTCTAGTAATTTTAAGTGTATCAAATACCTTCGTATTGGCTGATCTGAAAACTGATAGATCAGTGATCAGCAATAATTCGAGAGAATCCACCCGCGGCATTGACAATGAACGGATTGTTGCCATAGCCAGATTTCAGGAACCCATCTCGGGTGACCTTCATATTGCCACGCAAGTAAATGGCGCGTAAACATTTATTGCTAATGAAGGCAACGAATTTTCTTCAACGCCCATTCCATTTCGGGCTAACAGTCTCTTTTCAGAAGATATTGTTGTAATAAATTTGCTCCGCGCGCCCTGCACCTATCCCCGCGGCAAGACCGCGGGGTATTACGGCGCAAAAAACCAAAAACGGCGCGCTACGCTGACTTCAAAAACACAAACTATAATGCTCCCCGTGGCAAGACCACGGGGAATCGCAAGTTAAATATAATGGGACAGGGGGTACCACCAGGACGCTACCCGATTTTTAAAGTTGTCACACAACCTGGCACAAATCCACTCGATTTTAGAAACTGGATTGGTGGATTGGGCGGACTGCGCAGTATAAATTTTATTATTGGTCTATCCGATGATGAGTCTCTAGATTTTGATAATGACGGATTCCCGGATGATGATTTAAATCGTGATGGATTTCATGACGATGAAGCAACACTGGATCGATTAGCACGTGTGAAAGAGAAAAGTGGTGAAACTGGCGACGATGACCAAAACCAGAACGAACTTGACGATGATAATCAGGACGATGAAAACCTCCGATCACGCACTCGTACAAGTCGTCGAGGTGAATCACTATAAATTTTAATTCATCAATTAGAATTTAATAAGTACGACGTTATCCACCCCAAGAACGGACTCGACCCGTATCAATATGTAAAAAATCAGATCTTGGATAATACCCAACACCACCCGCTTCCATAGACAAAGCTACTTGTTGCAAATCAGTTAGGTCATGACCCGGTAAACGGATATCAATTGCCATTCCCTGCATATGCAAGCTTTTTGTTGCAACACCATTGCTCCGCGCAGAAAGCATTGCATTCGTTTTGGGTGAACGATACGCTGAAATTACATGGAATTCTTGTTTTGTACCCATCTGACCTCGCAGTAGCTGCAACAGGTTTAATAAATCTGGGTCAATCGCATGTATATCACCAGTACGATGATCGCGCAGCACATTTTGTATGGCCTGCAAAGCTTCGGAGACATATTGACCTTCAATCCAATAAGTAGACTGGATGCGTTCACCAGTATGCAAATTAAGAAAAGATAGTTTTCTCTCAGGCATATTTAATATTTCTGCTTGGGCATGAGACAAGGCCGGTGGCAGAGCCATTAATGCACAAGCACCCATTCCGACTCTTAAAAATTGACGACGACTGTTTTCAAATTTATTAGACAGCTGTCGATTATTATTGATAAGCCTCTGTAAAGTCATACAAAATCCTCATAAATAATGCGCTACTGTAGCACAATCACATACCTTATTAATAAAAAAATATGTTTACCAACGTGTAAAATTTAATACTCGCCTATCTCGACCGTAAATATCTGGTGAATAATGTATTTTGTTCTGGTCGTCTATCCAGGTTGTCAGGTATACAATATATATCGGCAAAGGCGCGGGCAAGTTCACTCTAGAAGTTTTACCATCGCGTATTTGAGCAGTTAAAGCGGCTACTGATTGAGTTTCGTTTAAGGCAAAACCAACCAACTCCATGGGGTTTTCCAGACGGATACAACCTGAGCTAAATGTTCGGATATCTTTTTGGAATAACGACTTGGAGGGGGTGTCATGCAAATAAATGCTAAAAGGGTTGGGAAACATGAACTTGATTGTCCCCAATGCATTCTTAACTCCTGGATCTTGGCGCAGTCTATAAGGAAAACCTTTCTTGATCGCATGCCAGTCAATCGTATCTGGATCCAATGGTTCCGAATTCACATCATAGTCTGGAAAAACTTTAATTCCCTGAGTTGTGAAAAACGTCGATTCGTTCTGTTGTTTGGGTAGCAAATCCTTGCGTGCTATACTTGCAGGAATATTCCAAAAGGGGTTTAAAATCATACGGGTCATCTGACTACTGAAACTGGGCGTCGCGCGATAATCACGCCCTACTATAATGCGCATATTTAAGACTTGTTTGCCATGTTTCACTGCAACAAGCCTAAATCCAGCTATATTTACCAGCAAGTAACGTTCACCTAAGTTCCTCGGTAACCAACGCAGACGCTCCATATTGAGACGAAGTTGTTGGATTTTTCCTTCAGGTGTCAAATTTAAAGCACGTCGGGTATTTTTCCCAATGATCCCATCTGCATTCAATCCATGTTGTGCTTGAAATACCTTAATGGCATTAACCAGTACATCATCAAAATGAACCCCCTGTTGCAGCACATTATATGCAGACGTACCATGTATCGCATATGCTTCTAAAATTCGCTTACGGATTAATGGAATCACTGCGTGATCAGTATTGGGTCGTATAGAGGGCGCATGCGGAATTATGGTCCGAGTCCACTGTTTAGCAACCAATTCTCGATATCGAGCTAAGGCTTGTTTCATTAATTGATAATCAGGGATCTCCGGTGATAAGCTAATCAATGAATTTTGTAGCTTGTCTGACGCAACGGCTGTCAGTAAAAAAGCTACAGGATCAAAAGGTTCGTGTGGAAGATGCCAGTCAGGATCGACTTTAGATGCAATCAAATGGCCACTTCGCAAGTCGCGCGTCAATTTTAAAAGTGCTTGCGTTGTACGCAGTTCTAGCTCAAACAAAGTATCCGAATTATGCTGCGTGCGCGACTGAAGTTGTCGTAACTCCTGTAGTTGATAGTCACTACTATCCAGTCCTTCTGCATCAATTGCCTGGATAAATGCAAGGGCTACATCTAACGAAGCAAGTGATTGATCAGATTGCGTCCATACTGGCTGATATCCCCGTGCTGAATAAAACCGCTGTAGTTCTGGCAAACCCATATCAGCAGGCGCTGAAACTGCGTATCTGGAGAGTTGGTCACGAAACGTACTGACTTCAACCGTGCTTGCACTGACAGTCGACATTGACAACAACAGAGCAATCATTACACCAATGCAGCTACACAATCGCATAAAATAAATCATCATGTCTCTATCATAGAGTAAAAAATGAGGCAAATATGATTGACAAACTCTCAACTGTGAACAATGCATCGCGTCTGTTTCTTAATTAATTAACAACATGATACAACGCACAATTAAAATTCAATACATTAATCTAACACAAAAAAACTATTTTTTTCTGCTCTTTATAAAAACTATTTATAATGGATACCCTAAGCAGAAGGTAAAACAGGCTGCAGTCGATACAGATAGGAACCGCAGAAACATTTCAATACTTATCGATCCGTCATATCTTTCTGTTACCTCAAGATAATGTAATTAACAACCGCATGGTTTTATAACAAGGAAACACGCGCAATTTACTGTGTATCAATGACCATGATTGATGCTGTTATGAAACAAACTGTAGTAAGCTGAACCATTAAACAAATAACAAACTCATTCATTACAGTTACACTCGAAACACAAACCACTATGCCCTTTAGCCTTGTCATCCTATGGACTGATGCTCTTATCTATCTATTGTCAATAATCGTCATTATTTTTGCTTGGCATGTACGATCTAACAAACACTTAGCCGCCCCTTGGCGGCGGGTAGGACACAGTGCAAGTGGTATGGCCGCACTGACCGTTTTACTGTTTTTTATAGTGATTGGGTTATTGGATACGGTACATTTCCGCCCCGCACTTGAGAACAGAAACAGTCAAGGTAACGCAATTTATAGCGTTGAAGTACTCAGCGTGTTCGATATGATCGTCACCCCACTTCGAACACAAATTGAGAAAACTTATTCAGCGCCTCTTGCGACACACCTTTACACCAAAGAAATCGTCGACCTCCCAGATGGCAAGCAGGCGCAAGCATTTGCACGACTGAAATTTGGTGGAGCACATTTGCAACACCCTGAAACACAACTTATTACAGATATCAGTTGGCGAGCTGCCGCGGGAACAGCATTGGGGTTGTTGATTTGGGGACTATTAGTCGCCTACCTGAGTTTCCGATCAGCACGTAAAACGCAAAAAAGATTTTTACAAACCTTATTTGCCATGTGGCGCGGAACAACAGACACTCCCTGGCATGCGATACTGATAACACTCGCACTCATGCTTTCGCTGATCGGTGCAGTATCGATGCTATCAACACATTATCATGTTTTGGGAACAGATATGGTTGGGCAGGATGTACTCTATCAAGCATTAAAAAGTATTCGCACAGGCTTAGTGATTGGCACACTGACCACGTTAATCATGCTGCCCTTTGCACTACTTCTTGGCATTATGGCAGGCTATTTTCGGGGTTGGATAGATGATGTCATCCAATATACCTACACCACGCTCAGTTCAATCCCCAGCGTCTTATTGATTGCCGCAACAATACTCATGATACAGGTATATATCGAAACACATCCTGACTTATTTGATACCACTGCAGCGCGCGCTGATTTACGCCTATTATTTCTTTGTATCATACTGGGAGTGACCAGCTGGACCAGTCTTTGCCGCTTGCTGCGTGGCGAAACCCTGAAGTTAAGAGAAATGGAATATATTCAGGCTGCACACGCCTTTGGTGTCTCCCACTGGCGCATTATTAGTCGCCATATTCTTCCGAATGTCATGCATCTTGTATTAATCGCTACCGTCATGGATTTTAGTGGTCTGGTTCTGGCTGAAGCCGTCTTATCCTATGTTGGGGTAGGCGTTGATCCTTCCATGATTAGTTTTGGAACGATGATCAATGCAGCGCGTCTAGAAATGGCACGTGAGCCAATGGTATGGTGGGCACTACTCGCCGCATTTGGGTTTATGTTTACCCTAATATTGAGCGCCAATCTTTTTGCAGATGCTGTTCAAAATGCATTTGATCCACGTGTCAGAACATTATCAGAAAAAGAAAAATTATTTCATCACAACGTTAAAAAAAGGTCTCCTCAATCAAGTAGTAACACACCGTTTTCATGAATGCCTTACTGGAAATCGAGCATCTTGAAACCATCCTCCATACTGGCGCAAGACCTGTGCGAGCAGTAGATGGTCTGGCAATAAAAATTTTTAAAGGGGAAACATTTGCCCTATTGGGAGAATCAGGCTGCGGCAAATCTATGACCGCACTATCCATAATGCGGCTATTACCCGAAGCAGGCGAAATTGTGGCTGGAAGCATTAAGATTAATGGCGAGGATCTGCTTCAGTTACCAGAGGTTGACATGCGTAGCCTACGTGGCAAACGTATCAGCATGATTTTCCAAGAACCCATGCTCAGTCTCAACCCGATACTGACCATAGCCGAGCAAATTAATGAAGTACTAAAAAGACATTTCAATTTGCGTGGCATGGCGGCACAAAAACGTATTCTAGAAATATTGAACCAAGTCGGCATTCCTGATGCAGCCCGGCGCATGCACGAGTATCCATTTCAATTTTCAGGTGGCATGAAACAGCGTGCAATGATTGCCATGGCTTTGTCTGGAGAACCTGAATTACTGATTGCGGATGAACCCACTACGGCACTTGATGTCACCATTCAAGCACAAGTACTGGATCTGATGCGTGATGTGCAACAACGTAATGGCATGGCCATACTGCTGATTACACACGATCTTGGCGTGGTCGCTGAAATGGCACAACGCGTAGCCGTCATGTATGCAGGTGAAATTATTGAAACGGCAACGCGTGCAGATTTCTTTCGTAATCCTGCACATCCTTATTCGCAACAACTGTTTGCTTCATTACCCGAGAAACGGAAACGCAATCAAGAATTGACCGTAATAGGTGGCAACGTACCGCTGTTGTCACAAGAATTCATCGGTTGCCGCTTTGCAGATCGTTGCAACCATGCGTGGGATCAATGTCATCAAGAAGTACCGCAATGGTTTGCAGTCACCGAGAACCACCATGTTAGATGCCATCTTTTTAATAAGGCTGTACCGGCCCCCACTGCAAACAACCTCATTACCACGAATAATCAGAATACTCTGAACAAAATTGCTACGGTCACACCAAAACGAAGTTGCCCAGAATTATTATGTGTTACCGACCTTAAAGTCCATTTTCCCATACGTAAAGGTTTATTAAAACGCGTAGTAGGCTACGTCAAAGCGGTCGACGGCGTTTCCCTTTCTATCGCGCCCGGCAAAACACTCGCATTGGTGGGTGAATCTGGTTGTGGCAAGACAACCGTGGGCAAAAGTATTTTGCAGTTAATTGAACCCATTATTGGTAGCGTACGCTACAATGAATCAGAACTGGTAGGGCTGGAACGCAAAAAATTGCGTCAGATGCGGTCTGAATTCCAAATTATTTTTCAAGACCCATACTCTTCGCTCAACCCGAGAATGCGTATTATTGAAATCATCCAAGAAGGGATGAACGCACTGAATGTTGAAGACAGCACAAAAGCTAATTCCAATAATTATCTCCTTCATTCTTCAAGAGAAAAAGAAGTTGATGACTTATTACAACGTGTCGGGTTACCATCAGAAGCTAAATGGCGCTATCCGCATGAATTTTCAGGCGGACAACGTCAACGCATCGCCATTGCCCGTGCTTTGGCTGTTAACCCCAAATTACTCATTTGTGATGAGCCAACAAGCGCACTGGATGTATCCGTACAAGCACAAATATTAAATTTACTTAAATCACTTCAAAATAGCCTGGGACTTGCCTATTTATTTATCACACACAATATTTCAGTTGTGGCATATCTCGCTGATGAAATTGCAGTTATGTACCTCGGAAGGATTGTTGAGCACGGCTTGATTGAAGAAGTATTGGATGACCCCAAACATCCCTATACCCAAGCACTACTTTCAGCCATACCACAAATTGAACATAATCCAGAACATAAAATAATTCACTTAAAAGGAGATCTGCCTTCACCCGCATCGCCTCCCTCAGGCTGTCATTTTCATCCACGTTGCCCCCATGTCATGCCAATTTGTCGTGAAATTTATCCGCAAACCCATACAATGAGTACAACCCATACCGTGCAATGTTTTCTTTATTCACAGGAGTACCGTTCTACAAATCATGAGCATTAATAACGAAGTCTTGCGCCGCCGAACCTTTGCAATCATTTCACACCCGGACGCTGGCAAAACAACACTGACTGAAAAACTACTGATGTTTGCAGGCGCAATTCACATCGCAGGTAGCGTCAAAGCTCGAAAAGCCAGCCGCCACGCCACCTCTGACTGGATGGAAATTGAAAAGCAGCGGGGTATATCTGTGGCCAGTTCAGTCATGCAAATGGAATATCGGGATTATGTGATCAATTTATTGGACACCCCCGGCCATCAGGATTTTTCTGAGGACACGTATCGCGTATTGACTGCTGTTGATGCCGCACTCATGGTCATTGATGCAGCCAATGGCGTCGAAGCGCAAACGCTACGCCTGCTAGAAGTATGTCGTGCACGGAATACACCGATTATAACATTTGTAAATAAAATGGATCGCGAAGTGCGTGACCCCCTTGACCTCATCGATGAAATAGAACGCACCTTGGGTATGGCAACCGCACCGTTTACTTGGCCAGTAGGTATGGGTCGCCACTTTCATGGCGTCTATGATCTGCAAAATGATTGTATGCGCGTATTCCAACCGGGTGAAGACCGTGCAAATAATGATGAAGAAATGATTACCAATTTTGACGACCCGGCGATTCAAGAACGCTTTGGCTCAAGCTTAAGTGATGCACAGCAAGCAATTGAATTAATCAAAGGCGCATCATCAGCCTTTGACCACCAAGATTTTTTAGCTGGTCAACAAACACCTGTTTTCTTTGGTTCTGCCATCAATAACTTTGGTGTACGTGAAACGCTGGATGCACTAATTAATTTAGCACCGTCGCCTACCTCGCGCAAAGCCATACAACGGGAAGTACACCCTAATGAAAAGAAATTATCAGGTGTCGTATTCAAAATCCAGGCAAATATGAATCCCGTGCATCGAGATCGTATTGCATTTGTACGCATCTGCTCGGGTCAGTTTAAACGTGGTATGAATATACGAGTGGTTCGAAGTGGAAAAGATATTCGTACCAGCACGGTGGTTTCTTTTCTCTCACAACGAAGAGAGATACTTGAGGTTGCCTATCCTGGCGATATTATTGGCATTCCTAATCATGGCACACTACAACTGGGCGACACACTGACTGAAGGGGAAACCTTACAGTTTACTGGCCTACCCTTTTTTGCGCCTGAGATCTTTCGAACTGTGGAAATTTCTGATCCATTGCGCAGTAAACAACTCAAACTAGGGTTAACTCAATTGGGTGAAGAAGGCGCCATTCAAGTATTCAGGCCACATATTGGCAATGCACTGCTACTGGGCGCAGTAGGTGTCTTGCAGTTTGAAGTCGTCACCCATCGACTCGAACACGAATACAATGTCGCTGCTCGTATCGCACCTGCAAAGTATCAGCTCGCGCGCTGGGTTACTTCTGATGATCCACGTGAATTACAACGTTTCATTGATGCCAATGCGCATCGCATTGCATATGATGCCGTTGATGCGCCCACTTTTCTAGCCTCATTCGGTGCCGAAATAAGCGTAGCTGAAGAGAACTGGGCGGGGATCCAGTTCCATAAATTACGTGAACATGCAGGATTAGTTTTTCAAACACATATAGATGGGTAATATTTCTCTAAACTCCATCGCATTTATAGTTAACAAAACATTTTACACAAACGATTAGCAAAGAGTACAAACAAATCATGATTTATAGTATGACTGGCTATGCAACCATCACAAAAGAAACACAACACGGATCTCTAAATCTGGAATTACGCTCTGTCAATAACCGCTATCTGGATATTCAATTTCGCCTATTCGATGAATTCCGTATGCTGGAACCCGCCATGCGTGCACTTCTAACCACACAGTTGAATCGTGGAAAAGTTGAATGTCGTTTGAGCTGCTCCCCGAGCTCAAGCACAGAATACACGCAACAACTGAATACTGGGCTACTCGATAAATTACTGGAATTAGATCACACCATCAAATCGAAGTTACCCAGTACACAAAGCTTAAGTGTCGCAGATATTCTTCAATGGCCAGGTATGTTAAGTAGCGACACCTTGCCAATAGAAGATCTACGTGAAATAGGTATAGCTTTGTTGCACACTGCCCTTGGGGATTTCAAGGCATCACGTGCGCGTGAAGGTGAAAAACTACAAGCAATATTACTCGAACGTGTGAATCAGATGCGTCAATTATTAGCTGCTGCATCACCCCGTATTCCCGCACTGTTAATATCTTTCCAGGAAAAACTCAAAACCAGACTACAAGAAGCGGCTGTCAACCATGAAGATGACCGAATCCGTCAAGAAATATCATTGTTTGCCGGAAAAATTGATTTAGATGAAGAATTATCCCGCTTGCAAACACATTTGGATGAAGTCGAAAGAGTTCTGAATAAAGGTGGCTCAGTCGGGAAACGCTTAGATTTTATGATGCAAGAACTGAATCGTGAGGCCAATACCATTGGCTCAAAATCTGTTGATTTGGAAATATCGAAAACATCCATGGAGTTAAAAGTATTGATCGAGCAAATGCGAGAGCAGGTGCAGAATATTGAATGATATCTCTGCCTGTTCAGTCACACTTATAACTTGTATAAACACCCGTTTAGCATCAACTTTCGCAGCCGTGCATTCAATGCACGCATACGGCTCAGATTGTGTGAAAGCGCTTTGTTAAAATTTCTTGTGGTAAATACAACCTCGATTTATCGCTTTCTTTCTTGAGAAGTAGAGAATGTAAACAGATCTTTGCGGTGATTTTAACAATCTATGAGGATTAACTTTATTTCGATGCGAATTTTCGACTTTACACACAGATGGTCGCCCCTAGTTTGCCAAGCTTTCAATCAATGTTCTTAAGTAGGTATCGCCCCGTTTACTAATCCCTTACAGTAACGGTTTCCCGCCACTGGAGTGTTGTCGTGGCACTAACCCTAACCAAGCCGCTAATTGTCGTCCGTTTGTAAAACTGCTGGCATCATCAATGGAGGCGATTAGCGCCCTTGCGGTTATTGGTCCTATCCAGGTACACGGGCTATTCTCTTGCTGGCTTCATTCTGTTGGTGCCAAATGTGGATCTGAGTATCTAGTTCACCCACTTGACTATCCAGATCTTTCAAGTGCTCACTCAGTCGTTCAAGTAACTGACTAAATATCCCTGGCAGCTCATTCTCACTCTCATCCAGTATTTCTGGTACTCGCTTCCTAACATTCTTAATACCTTGCGGAATTGTGATGCCGTATTCCAAGAGCAGACCGCGTATCTGATTGGCCTGCGCCGTTCTCGCTTTAACAAACCCTTGGCCGGGCGCGGTGGATCGATAACACCGCTTGTTGCTCTGCGTTCTTTATCGGCACAAACCGCATGGTGGGACGGGTTACTGCCTCACAAATCGCTTCGGCATCGGCTGCATCGTGCTTATTGGTTTTAACATAGGGCTTTACAAATTGGGGAGCCATCAGTTTAACGGTATGACCTAGTGCTTGCAGCC
>CAXBGL010000028.1:0-19505 GCA_963975255.1 uncultured Nitrosomonas sp.
TCTTAACCGTAGATTTCTCTGCGGCACTGGCACCCAATGAACGTAAGTAGTAAGTTGTTTTTAGACCACGCAACCAAGCCAGCTTATAAGTCTCATCCAGCTTCTTACCCGATACCCCGGCCATATAAATATTCAGTGATTGTGCTTGATCAATCCATTTCTGCCGCCGTGCAGCCGCTTCAATCAACCAACTGGGATCCACCTCAAATGCAGTCGCATATCGACTGCGAACATCCAGTGGGATGCGGTCGATCTCACTTAATGCGCCATCAAAATACTTAAGGTCAGCAATCATTACTTCATCCCACAGATCCAGTTTTTTCAGATCATGTACCAGCGACTTATTCGTAATGGTGAATTCACCTGACAAGTTGGATTTGACATAGAGGTTTTGGTAAGTGGGTTCAATACTGGCTGAGACACCGACGATGTTGGAAATAGTTGCCGTCGGCGCAATGGCGAGACAATTTGAGTTCCGCATGCCATGTTTCTTAATACGCTTACGCAATGTATTCCAATCCAGCGTTGCAGAATTATCTACTTCAACAAAACCTCCTCGCTCTTCACGCAACACATCCAATGTGTCCTGAGGTAAAATGCCACGATCCCACAAGCTGCCCCGATAAGATCCATAGCGACCCCGCTCTTCAGCTAATTCTGTTGAAGCCCAGTATGCCTGATAAGCCACTGCTTCCATTGAACGATCCGCAAAGTCCACGGCCTCATCAGAGGCATAAGGTATACCCAGCTGATGCAGACAATCCTGAAAACCCATAATACCCATCCCGACCGGGCGATGTTTCAAATTAGCATTACGTGCTTTGGCCACTGCATAAAAGTTAATGTCAATAACATTGTCTAACATACGCATTGCGGTATTAATGGTGCGTTTGAGCTTGTCTGTATCCAGCTTGCCATTACGCAGATGTGCCACCAAGTTAACAGACCCCAGATTACAAACGGCAATCTCTTTATCGTTGGTATTTAAAGTGATTTCAGTACAAAGATTAGAGCTGTGCACTACCCCCACATGGTTTTGAGGCGAACGAATGTTGCAAGGATCTTTAAAGGTAATCCACGGATGCCCTGTTTCAAACAACATACTGAGCATTTTGCGCCACAATTGCTGAGCAGGGATTTTCTTGTAAAGCTCAATCTCGCCGCGTGCTGCTTTATCTTCATAGGCCAGGTAGGCTTGCTCAAACTCCTGTCCAAATTTTTCATGCAAATCAGGGACATCAGAAGCTGAGAAGAGTGTCCACTCTCCGCCTTCCATCACCCGTTTCATGAGTAAATCAGGCACCCAGGTTGCCGTGTTCATGTCATGGGTACGACGGCGATCATCGCCCGTGTTTTTACGTAGCTCCAGAAACTCCTCGATATCCAAATGCCAGGATTCCAGATAAGCACATACCGCCCCTTTGCGTTTGCCTCCCTGATTGACCGCCACGGCAGTATCAGACACGACTTTAAGAAAAGGCACCACACCTTGTGATTTTCCATTGGTGCCCTTAATGCGTGATCCCAAACCGCGTACGGGTGTCCAATCATTACCCAAACCACCCGCATACTTGGCAAGTAATGCATTTTCTTTAATTGCTTCGTAAATACCATCCAGATCATCGGGTACCGTTGTCAGGTAACAAGAAGAAAGTTGTGATCGGCGCGTTCCTGAATTAAACAGGGTTGGCGTAGAACTCATAAAGTCAAAACTGGACAGCACATGGTAAAACTCAATAGCACGTGTCTCACGATCAATTTCGTTGAGTGCCAATCCCATCGCCACACGCATAAAAAATACCTGTGGCAATTCAATGCGTTGTTCCTTTACATGCAAAAAATAGCGATCGTATAAAGTTTGTAAACCCAAATATTCAAATTGTAAATCACGATCCGCTACCAACGCTTCGGCCAGACGGGGCAGATCAAATTGTGCCAGTCGCTCATCCAGCAGCTCTGCTTCAATGCCGCGCTTGATAAAAACCGGAAAATACTCTTGATAGCGTGAGGCCATTTCATTCTGTGCGACCTCTTCCCCCAATACTTCGCCACGAATGGTATGCAGTAATAAGCGTGCCGTAACATAACTATAAGCAGGATCTTTTTCTATCAGTACGCGCGCGGATAAAATGGCTGATTTCCTGACTTCTTCTAACGGTACACCGTCATATAAATCTTTCAAAGTAGCTTTAATAATCAATGCGCTATCCACGGAACCATCCAACCCTGTGCAAGCAGAATCAACCAGTGCCGACAAACGCTCGGTATTTAGTGGAACACGCTGACCATTCTCGAGCACATGTAGAACATCAGTTTGTGTTTCTGTTTTATTTTCTTCTTTCTGCTTAGCCCGCTCACGTGAACGATCTTCGCGATACAATACGTAGGCACGTGCCACATCGTGTTCACCCGAGCGCATCAATGCCAATTCCACCTGATCCTGAATATCTTCAATATGAAACGTGCCACTTTCAGGTTGACGACGAAGCAAGGCTTGCACCACATCACTCGTTAGGCTCGCCACCAATTCCCGCACTCTAGCTGATGCCGCATCCTGCCCTCCCCCCACAGCTATAAATGCCTTGGTCATGGCCACTGAAATCTTGCCAGGTTCAAAAGCAACGACCGCGCCATTACGTCGAATAATCTTAAACTGCGCATAGCGTGAATCCTGAGTAAAAGAAACGCTAGAAACTTTATTCTCAGGGATTACTTTGGGGTTCTTATTGCTTGTCGCAAGCTGCATAGTGGACTCCTTTTGACTCAATTTAATACAAAAAAACACAGACATCCGTTGGTTACACGAAAAACAGATAATTCAACAAACCACTACATGTAGTGAAAATAAACTATAGGAACAATACCTATAGTATGCAGGTGTTGTCAACCCGAAATAAAGGGTAAAAGTTAGGCTTTTCGGCGGTTAAACATATGCCAAAATGTGTTTGCTTTGAGAAGCCCGTTTTTTTTCAATGAATTGGCACAATGGTTGAATATCAAATCAACAAAAAATATATTTCAAAAAATAATATTTGTATAAAACTGACATTTTTTACAGTAAAACTTAAAAAATTTGTTGTTTTTAAAACATGGGACTGTCGGTTAATCTCAATTAGAGCTACACCAGTACTTGCACTCGCCACTTCGTTTCTTATGCTTTTACCATTGCTGTAGCTGGGACGGAGCAACCTGAATACTCCAACCTTTCGGTTCTAAAGAATTATCCAAAAACCAGCTAGAGCAATTAGTGGCATACGAAACGTGCACCGATGTCTTAAAAGATGCCAAGCATTATCGCGATCAAGTAATTCCTGCGATGGAACAAGTTCGGAAAGTGGCGGATCAGATCGAAAAGATCGTGGCTGATGATTTATGGCCATTGCCCAGTTACCGTGAAATGTTGTTTATTAAGTGGGGCTCAGGGCAGCCGTGTTGTTCCCATTAAATAGCGGTCGCACTCACGTGCTGCAGCGCGTCCCTCGTTAATGGCCCAAACCACTAAGCTTTGCCCACGTCGTATATCACCCGCTGCGAAGACCCCGTCAACATTCGTTTTATATATGCCCTCATCGGCTTTTGCATTCGAGCGGGCATCCCGTTCAATGTCGAGTTTTTCAAGAATTGCATCTTCCGGACCAAGGAATCCCATGGCTAATAGCACTAAATCGGCTGGCCAGATTTTTTCGGTTCCAGCTATTTTTTGTGGGAAAAAGCCACCGTTGTCGCCTGCTACCCACTCGACATCCACAGTATGCAGCGCTTTAACATGGCCATTTTCATCGTCGACAAACTTTTCAGTCATGATTAAGTAAGTGCGTGGATCAGAACCAAAGCGAGCACTCGCTTCCTGCTGTCCATAATCGACCCGGTAGATCTTTGGCCACTCTGGCCAGGGATTGTTAGTCTGACGTTCATCAGGCGGTCGGGGGAGAAGTTCAAATTGGGTAAGGCTTTTACATTGATGCCGCATCGAGGTGCCAACGCAATCCGTCCCGGTGTCACCACCACCGATCACAATGACATGTTTGTCGGTAGCTGAAATATATGCACTGTTCTCCAAGCCCGAATCTAATAGGCTTTTTGTATTAGCATGCAGAAATTCCATAGCAAAGTGGACACTTTGAAGATCACGTCCTTCAATAGGCAGGTCACGTGGCTTGGTTGCACCACAACAGAGCACGATGGCGTCAAAGTTCTCACGCAATTCAGTCACTGGAAGGTCACCGCCAACAATGGAATTAGTAATAAAACTAACCCCTTCCTGAGCCAGCAAATCGATGCGCCGCTGCACAATAGCTTTATCGAGTTTCATATTCGGAATGCCGTACATCAGCAAGCCACCGATACGGTCAGAACGCTCGTACACCGTCACCGAATGACCGGCACGATTCAATTGGGCGGCACATGCAAGTCCTGACGGACCAGACCCTACAACAGCCACATTTTTTCCTGTCCGCTGTGCTGGTGGTTCTGGGATGACCCAGCCTTCAGCAAAGCCTTTGTCGACAATCGCGCGTTCGATATTTTTAATGGTAACCGGCGGATCGATGATACCCAGTACACAAGATCCCTCACAAGGAGCTGGACAGACACGCCCAGTAAATTCGGGGAAGTTATTGGTTTTATGTAAACGTTCTAGGGCTTCTTTCCACAGGCCACGATAAATCAAGTCGTTCCATTCCGGGATCAAATTATTGACCGGACAACCTGAGGCCATACCACTAATCAGTGTGCCCGTGTGGCAGAAAGGTACGCCGCAATCCATGCAACGACTGCCCTGTTCCTGGAGTTTATCCTCTGGAAAAGGCTCATGAAACTCCTGCCAATCATGCACTCGTTCTAGCGGTGATCGATCACCTGGCAGCGCACGTTGAAATTCCATAAATCCGGTCGGTTTGCCCATTCCTATAACACCCCTATACCTTACTAAGCAATTTTCAAAAAGTCATTATATTTTTAATTCCCGCTGATACGGGCTAAATCGTTCTTGTTTTCCTCGAAGGCGACCATAACCGCCTTCTCACCAGCAAGTCCTTTCTCTTCTGCGCGCTGGATGGCTTCGAGCATACGACGGTAATCCTTTGGCATCACCTTAAAGAACTTCGATGCCACACTTTCCCAAACAGCTAGGAGCTTTAATGCTCGTTCACTCCGAGTATAGTTAGCATGGCGGCGGATTATCTCTTCGATTTCGCTAATATCTTCTTTCTCGAGCGCTTCGAGTGTGACCGTTTCAAGATTACAGTGTTCACGGAAGGTGTCATCTTCGTCAAGCACATAGGCAACACCACCCGACATACCCGCCGCGAAGTTACGGCCAGTTGCACCCAGGACCACAACACAACCACCGGTCATGTATTCACAGGCGTGATCACCCACGCCTTCGACCACGGCACATACTCCGCTATTGCGTACAGCAAAACGTTCGCCGGCCATGCCGCGAATATAAGCTTCGCCACTGGTGGCACCATAAAACGCCACGTTACCGACAATAATGTTTTGCTCGGGCACGAAAGTTGAGCCTGAAGACGGATAGAGAATAAGTTTCCCTCCCGACAGCCCCTTACCAAAGTAATCGTTGGCATCACCTTCTAACTCGAGCGTCAAACCAGGTGGAATAAATGCACCGAAACTCTGGCCAGCTGAACCTTGGAAGTGGAAATGAATGGTATCTTCCTGCAATCCCTTCGGACCAAAACGTCGAGTAATCTCACTACCTAAGATTGTCCCCACTACACGATTCGTATTGCGGATGGGTAAGGTTGACTTCACCTTCTCACGACGCTCTAGTGCCGGTTCAGCCAAATCCAGAAGCACTTGATTATCGAGTGCATTCTCAAGCCCATGATTCTGCGGGAACTGGCAATAACGCCCAACCTTTGGGTCAACTTCTGGCTGGTAAAGAATTTGTGAGAGATCCAATCCACTGGTTTTCCAGTGTTCAACCGCCTGTTTGACATTAAGACTATCTGTGCGACCAATCATTTCATTGATGGTGCGGAAACCCATCTGAGCCATGATTTCTCGCATCTCCTGAGCAATGAAATGCATAAAGTTAACCACATGCGAAGGGTCCCCCATAAAATTTTTGCGCAATTTAGGGTTTTGTGTGGCCACACCAACGGGACAGGTATCAAGATGACATGCCCGCATCATGATGCAGCCGAGCGAAACCAAAGCTGTGGTCGCAAAACCAAATTCTTCGGCACCCAAAAGCGCAGCAATCACCACGTCACGACCGGTCTTTAACTGGCCGTCAGTCTCAACCACAATTCTACTACGCAAATTATTTAGTAACAGTGTCTGATGTGTTTCTGCTAGGCCAAGTTCCCACGGCAAACCCGCATGCTTGATACTGGTCTGCGGTGCAGCCCCAGTACCACCATCATGGCCACTGATCAAAACGACATCTGCATGACCCTTGGCCACACCTGCGGCAATCGTCCCCACCCCCACTTCGGAAACCAACTTGACACTGATACGCGCATGATGATTCGCATTCTTCAGATCATGGATCAGTTGAGCCAGATCCTCAATTGAGTAAATATCATGATGCGGTGGAGGTGAGATCAAACCGACACCAGGTATCGAATGGCGTACTTTAGCAATCCAAGGATAAGCCTTACGACCCGGTAATTCACCCCCTTCTCCGGGCTTAGCTCCCTGCGCCATCTTGATCTGCAATTCCTTTGCCTGGGTCAGGTAATAGCTGGTGACCCCAAAACGTCCCGAGGCCACCTGCTTGATAGCACTATTGCGTGAATCTCCGTTTGCATCCAGGACATAGCGTGCTGGATCTTCTCCACCTTCTCCAGTATTGCTCTTGCCACCAATACGGTTCATAGCAATCGCGAGCGCCTCATGGGCTTCCTGACTGATCGAGCCATAAGACATCGCACCGGTCTTGAAACGCCGGATGATAGCTTCAACCGACTCCACCTCCTCGATTGGAATAGGCTCAGAGGCGTGCTTCAACTTCAGGAGACCGCGCAAAGTTGCCGACTGTTCCGACTGACCATCAATCAGCGCGGTGTAGGCTTTGAATGTTGTATAGTCAGCATTCCGACAGGCCTTCTGTAACAGATGAATCGTTTTAGGATTGAAGAGATGGCGTTCTCCGTCGCTACGATACTGATATTGGCCATAGACATCAAGCGTGTGCGCGCTAACTGGAAATGTCGGGAAGGCGCGCGCGTGCTGTTGCGTTGCTTCCAGCACAATATCATCTAAGCCAATCCCACCGATGCGAGAAGCTGTCCACGTAAAATACCTGTCGATCAGTGCCTGGTTGAGGCCCACAGCTTCGAATATCTGGGCGCCACAGTAGGATTGAATTGTGGAAATACCCATCTTTGACATTACTTTCACAATCCCTTTGACTGCGGCCTTGATGTACCCTTCTACCGCATCTTTATATGAAATGTCCTGCAACATTCCTTCACCGATCATGTCATTCAGAGATTCGTAGACCATATACGGATTGATCGCCTGCATACCGTAACCTAGTAACAGGCAGAAGTGGTGCACTTCACGGGGTTCTCCAGACTCAAGCACCAGTCCTACACGGGTTCGAGATTCTGTACGGATCAAATGATGATGCAAACCCGCAGACGTCAATAAGGCTGGCATCGGTGCCTGGTCACGGTCAAAACCTTTGTCCGATAAAATCAGAATCGTTGCACCTGCTGCGATGGCCTGGTCTGCGGCCTGAAACAGGTCATTTAGCGCCCGTTCCAGTCCTACCTCGCCGTCAGCAACCTTGAATAGCATCGGCAACGTCACAGACATAAGGCCTGGTTGGTTGAGTTGACGGAGTTTCTCTAACTCTTTATTTTTAAGCACAGGCACTTGTAGCCTGAGCTGACGACAATTATCCGGGCCAGCTTGCAACAGATTACCCTCAGAACCAAGCGTCAGCGTTGTAGCGGTAATCAATTCCTCCCGAATGGGATCAATAGGTGGATTGGTCACTTGCGCGAAAAGCTGCTTAAAGTAGTTATAGAGAAGTTGAGGCTTGTCAGACAACACCGCCAGCGGTGTATCGGTACCCATCGAACCAATGGGCTGAATTCCATTCGTCGCCATTGGGCCAAGGTTAATACCCAAATCTTCAAAATTGTATCCAAAAACCTGCTGACGCTGCAGCGTAGCAGCGTGATCATGCCGCGGTTGTCCATCAGGAATGTCGGGCAATTCATTGAAGTGCAATAAGTTCTCATCCAACCATTGTTGATAGGGATGTTGTGTGGCAACTTGCTGTTTTAGTTCCTCATCACTAATGATACGCTTTTCCTCGGTATCGACCAAAAACATGCGACCCGGTTGTAACCGGCCTTTTTCCAATATCTGTTCCGGTGGGATATCGAGCACGCCAACTTCTGAAGCCATAATCACCAAACCATCCTTGGTGACATAGTAGCGGGAAGGACGCAGACCGTTCCGATCGAGTACGGCTCCCACTCTTGCTCCATCCGTAAAGGCGATCGACGCCGGACCGTCCCATGGTTCAATGAGGCTACTGTGGTATTCGTAGAAGGCGCGTTTCTCATCGTTCATGCTCTGATGATTCTCCCATGGCTCTGGAATCATCATCATCATCGCATGCGGTAACGAATATCCACTCAGCTTCAAGAACTCGAGGCAATTATCAAACTTGGCCGAATCGCTGCCATCTTCCTGAATAATGGGAAGGAGCTTGGGCAGATCAGCGCCAAACAGATCCGAGGCTAGCATTGCCTGGCGCGCGTGCATCCAATTCTCATTACCCCGCAGGGTATTAATTTCCCCATTGTGAATCAAATAGCGGCAGGGTTGAGCACGTTCCCAGCTTGGAAAAGTATTTGTACTGAAGCGGGAGTGCACTAACGCCAACGCAGTTTCAATCAGGGGATCGGACAGATCAAGGTAAAATGTAGTGACTTGCCGCGGTGTTAACATGCCTTTGTAAATTAGCGTCTTGCAAGAAAAACTCAGGACATAGAAGTAGTCGCCACCGGCAATATTCCCGTAACGAATTGCATTTTCGGCTTGCCGATGAATAACATACAGTTTGCGTTCAAATGCCAAATTATCTTGCAGTGCTGTAGAGCGGCCAATAAAAATCTGGCGTACAAAGGGCTCACACGACTTCGCAATGTCCCCAAGATGCAAGTTATCTGTCGGAACGCTGCGCCATCCGAGAACAACCTGCCCTTCACGGCGTACGATTTCTTCCAAAAGTTTTTCACAGTGGTGGCGCTGCTCTCTATCGGGCGGCAAAAAAACCATGCCCACCCCATATTGGCCTGGCTTCGGTAGATTAAAACCAAGTCCATTGCAGGCGTGCCTGAAAAATGTATGAGGAATTTGCAGCAAGATACCGGCCCCGTCGCCAGTGTTTTCCTCACAACCACAGGCTCCACGATGATCCATATTCTGCAAGACCGTGAGCGCTTGCTCCACGATCTGATGAGAAACTTTACCTTCAATGTTGGCAACAAAACCTATGCCACATGCATCATGTTCGTAAATGGGATCGTAAAGCCCCTGTTTGGAAGGAATGCCTGGCTTTTTCATACTCATAATCCTTCTCATTAAGTCAATCAAGTAAGCTTATTTTACGCGGCACTTACCCTGGTATCATCAAATGTATTAGTGGATGTATCAAGCAATCACAAAACGCAACCTTATTATTTCTGGGTGCGATAGTATCCTATGTTAAAGAATACCTCATGTCCTGAATATCGCTACTTGCAAGGCATACGTATGGTTAAGCCTGGGATATTCTTTTACAAGACAAATCTATATGAAAATACAAATCTTTATCCGCACTAAAGAAATGTACTGAATGTCTGATAAGTTGTTAAATGTACTAACACAGAGGTTAGCTTATATTTTCAGGCTGCACCACATCCGTAACCTATATAAGCTAAGAACCTGACCTATCAGTTTAATAATATTCTATATCAAATCCATGCGCTGACCAGTGGTCTACGATATGCTAAAGTAGCTTGAGCGATACTTTGACAGCATCGACATTATTTTATACAAAAATTCAAAAGATAGCTAAAATTATTCATGCATTTTTCAGTATTCTAAAATCAAAACGCAGAAAACAAACCATCCAGAATGGCAAAGTCTTTCAGACCACACATTAATTAATGTAACCATACGACTATCAAGGCGGTTTTCACATGCACCCTGATCAGTGGCATCTCCTTAAGACACAGCGCTTCTTACCCCTTTTTTTGACCCAGTTTCTGGGTGCATTTAATGACAATATTTTCAAAAATGCACTCATCATTTTGATCACCTATTCAGTGGCAGAAAATTCCGCACTCAGTCCACAAATAATGATCACCATTGCGGCGGGCATATTTATTCTGCCTTTTTTTCTATTCTCTGCTACAGCGGGCCAGCTCTCTGATAAATACAATAAAGCCAAGCTGATTCAAGTCATCAAATTTATTGAAATTTTGTTGATGGTATGCGCAAGCATCGGATTTTTTCTGAACAGCATCAGTCTGCTTTTAATTGTGCTTTTTTTAATGGGTGCACAATCTGCATTTTTTGGGCCAGTTAAATATGGCATCCTGCCGGACCAGTTGCATCAAGATGAACTAATCGGCGGTAATGCATTGGTTGAGGCGGGCACTTTCATATCAATCCTGATTGGAACCATTTTGGGTGGGCTACTGATTCTAACGGATGAGGGCTCCGCAATCATTTCTGCTCTGGTTATTTCTGTATCACTGATTGGCTGGCTATGTAGTTTATATATTCCCGCCACCCAAGCAGCTGCCCCACAGCTCACACTTAAATACAATATATTCATCGAAACCCATGCAATTATTCAGCATGTTCGTCAAAACCCAGTCGTGTTTCGTTCGATACTCGGAATCTCCTGGTTCTGGCTATTTGGCGCAACCTTTCTCTCTCAGTTTCCCACATTTACTAAAGACATCATTGGTGGCAACGAACAGGTTGTCACACTATTTTTAGCTATTTTTTCTATCGGGATTGGAATCGGTTCTCTATTTTGCAATAAATTATTAAAAGGTGAAATTGCAGCGACTTATGTCCCATTAGGGATTCTGGGCATGACAATTTTTACCGTGGATTTATATTTTGCCAGTGGCAATGTAACTACCCGTAATGAAGCAGCATTAATCGGCATACTCACCTATCTGGACGCATTCACCCATTGGCGGATACTGATCGATTTACTGGGTCTCGCAGTTTGTGGTGGCATTTATATCGTGCCACTTTATGCCATCATTCAGAACCATACTGAAGCGGCCTATCGATCTCGAACCATTGCGGGCAACAACATCATGAATGCCTTGTTTATGGTGGCATCTGCTGTGGGCATTAGCCTGATGCTGGCTAATAATTTCTCAGTAACCGAAGTATTTTTAACCATTGCCATTTTAAATAGCCTGGTTGCAATTTATATTTCCAGCCTACTACCCGAGGCACTGGTTAAATCAATGCTGCAATGGATTTTTCATACACTGTATCGTCTAGACATTAAAGGGCTGGAACATTTTAAAAACCTGGGCGATCGGTCTCTTATTATTGCCAATCATCTATCACTTATAGACGTTGCACTCATTGCGGCATCAATTCCTGAAAGAGTCAGCTTTGCGATTAACACCCACGTTGCAAAGAAATGGTGGATCAGCCCTTTACTACTCCTTGCAGATACGATTGCATTGGATCCAACTAGTCCCATGTCTACCCGCGTGCTCATTGATCGCGTCAAAAAGGGAAATAAAATCGTCATTTTCCCTGAAGGTCGGCTAACCATTACAGGGTCACTGATGAAAATTTATGAAGGACCTTCGCTGATTGCCGATAAATCAGGTGCACAGTTATTACCGATCATCATATCCGGTGCGCAGTACACGCCGTTTTCCAAATTACGTGGGAAAGTGCGTATACGCCTATTCCCTAAAATCACATTGACGATTATGGCACCCGTTCAATTGGATGTTCCGCAGCATGCCAAAGGAAGAAAACGCCGGCATGCAGCGGGAATCCAACTTTATGATGTCATGACAAACATGATGTTCCAAAGTAACAATATGCAGCAAACACTGTTTCAGTCTCTTCTGGATGCCAAAAACATACACGGAGGCAAACATATCATTGCTGAAGATATTGAGCGCAAACCCTTGTCATACTCTCAATTTATTACCCGCTGTTATATTTTAGGCAGCGCTTTGCGCAAAATCACACAAAACGCAGAGCATGTCGGGGTGTTATTACCCAATATGGTGACTGCACTGGTGTGTTTCTTTGCCTTGCAGTTATTTGATCGCATTCCCGCCATGCTGAATTATTCCACCAGCAAATCTAATCTGCTGAGCGCTTGCCAAACAACAGGTGTTCAATTAGTAATCACCTCCAAAAAATTCATTGCGGCTGGAAAATTATCTGACGTCATCGAAGCATTGACCGCACAAAATATTACTATTCTGTACCTGGAAGACCTCGTCAGCAGAATCTCTATATGGGACAAACTCAAAGGGCAAAGTACCGCATCATTGATACCCCAAACATATTACAACAAGGCCAATCCAGACAAAAACCCGAATACACCCGCTGTGATACTGTTTACCTCTGGCTCTGAGGGCATACCCAAAGGCGTGGTGCTTAGCCATACTAATATTCAGGCCAATCGTTATCAGGTATCTTCACGCATTGATTTCGGCCCTACCGATATTGTCTTCAACGCGCTGCCTATTTTTCATTCATTTGGCTTAACAGGAGGCACACTATTACCCCTATTGTCAGGTATCCGCACATTTTTTTATCCGTCCCCCCTTCACTATCGCATCGTTCCCGAGCTTGTTTATGACACCAACGCTACATTGCTATTTGGAACAGACACTTTCCTAACGGGCTATGCGCGCTACGCACATCCCTATGATTTTCACAGTGTGCGCTATGTGTTTGCCGGCGCTGAAAAATTACGCGACATCACACGTATTCAATGGTCAGAAACTTTCGGTGTGCGTATTTTTGAAGGGTATGGCGCCACTGAAACAGCGCCTATTCTGAGCATGAATACCCCCATGCACAACAAACCTGGCTCTGTAGGACGCTTTATGCCAGGCATTGCCTATCAACTAGAACCCGTTCCTGGCATCGAAGAAGGTGGCAAATTACTCGTCTCAGGTCCCAATATCATGCAGGGCTATTATCAGTCAGATAAACCTGGGACAATCATCCCGCCAGTTAACGGCTGGTACGACACCGGAGATATCGTCACAATTGATGATTCAGGCTACATCACCATTAAAGGTCGTGCCAAACGCTTTGCCAAAATTGGTGGAGAAATGATCTCCTTAACAGCAGTAGAAAATTATATCTGCAAACTGTGGCCGCAATACATACATGCTGTCGTTTCCGTCCCGGACCCTAGAAAGAGCGAGCAACTCATACTGGTTACCACCAACCCAGCAGCCAATCGCAGTGACTTGTTACAGTATGTGCAACAGCATGAGATTGGCGAATTGAGCCTGCCCAAAACGATTATGATCGCAGACAAAATACCCGTCTTGGCAACCGGCAAAACCAATTACGTGGCACTGCTGGATTGGGTTCAATCAACCATCCGGGAACAAGTATGAATGCGCAGGAGATTAATCAACAAATACGTGTAACATCGTATAAAGTTTCGGAAACATACGATGTTTGATTTTTCAATCTGCTCCAACTTACTGAACAGAGTAATATCGATGACATTATTCTTACTGCTTGAGACAGTCTACTTAGACTTAGATGTAGCAATTTAAAGCATTTCTATTTTATAACCTCTTGCCGAAAGCTTCGCCAGCAAACCATCTTCACCTACCAGGTGCAATGCCCCTACTAAAACAAATTCTATCTCCTGAGTTTTTAACATGGCCTCAATTTGAGGCATCCAAGCATTATTTCTCACTACGAGAATGGCATCATAAACACCTGGAAAATCTTTTTTAAGTGGTGTTAAGGCCATTTCTTTAAGCTTGTGTAGATCACCTTGCCGCCAAGCCGTTTTCATTGTCTGCCATGTAACAGGAAGTTCTTTGATGTCACGCAATGTATAGGCAATCATTTCATCTTCCTGTCCTGCGCCCATTGAGGCAACAAAGGATAATTGCTGTTCAAGCGTTTCTAATTGGCCCAAACCTTTTCTGTCCTGTATGGCTCTAGAACTAAAGAAACTGTCGACACCCGTCCCGACGACACCCAGCCGTTGTAATTCCATCATTGTCAGCATCATCGCCACCATGCCAGGCTTAAAGCTCTTGATCGTGTCCACGGGAATACCACGCTGAGCACAATATTCTACTAATGTCTGGTAAGTTTTTTCACTTAACACGTCTTTTATAGTACGTCCATCTATAAAAATTAATTGGCGCATCATGGTCAGTTGAAACACAGGCTCATTCATTTTTTGCATATCTGTTTCAAAAATTAAGCGTTCGGATTGATGATATGCTTTTTCAAATGTTGGGGGTAATGGATAATCTGTTGGTGTTAGTAGATGAATGGTGCCGCCAATAAAAAGTTGATGATCGCCTTTTTCTACTTTCCATACAGGTGCCTCCGAGTATGCCGGCAGTGCAGAAATTAGTATCAGGAATGACAGTACATATTGATATATTTTAGTTTTCATTTAAGACACTCTTTTTTAGCTAAATAATTGTTATGACGGCACGTTGGCAACTTTCTTAAAAGTTGCTGATAGTCTTACCAAGTTTTTTCCATTTTTTGCAATTCTATCCGTCAAATGAAATGTATCCGGCCTACAACAGCAGTGTGTCTACCATCATCGGTATTTTTAAGACAGCTGTTTCATATGACATGTGTTTTTTGTTGCGCTGAATCGCATAAAAATTGAGCCCCCAACGTATCCAACCAAATATCGGTTTATGATTCACTTCAATCAGATTTCCAAAATTTCCAAAATTAATCTGATCTGTTGTACACTTTGATTATCGGCAGTGTCGTCAGTAATAAGTAAATCTTTCCGACATAGTCTAAATACTATTGCAAATAAATGTGCCTACTTTATTTGCAACTTAACAGATACCGCATAAATTAAGTTTGATAGCGTAGTAGTCATTAATCTGAGACAAGAGACAATAAGATTCAATCTTCTGAATTATAGTTATAAATCTTGCAGCAAGTTAAAAATGCACCACAATTAACCAGGCCAGTTTTGACATCGATCCTGCCGTTGTATTGCTTTAAGCCACTTGCTATAAAAAAATTTAGTCTGTGTTGTTTTTATAAAAACCTTTTAATTAAACAGGAGAATTGTCATGTCACTGAGAATCAACGACGAAGCACCTAACTTCACGGCACAAACCACTCAAGGAGAAATAAATTTTCATGAGTGGTTAGGAGATAGCTGGGGACTATTATTCTCTCATCCTAAAGATTTCACACCTGTCTGTACGACTGAATTAGGCTATATGGCTGGACTAGAATCAGAATTTACCAAACGAAATTGTAAGATTATCGGGTTAAGTATTGATCCAGTAGAGGATCATCATGAATGGAGTAAGGATATAACCGAGACACAGGGACACACAGTTAATTATCCATTAATCGGAGACCCTGATTTAACGATTGCAAAACTATATAACATGTTACCTGCTGAAGAAAAATATTCGGAAGGACGCACCGCAGCAACGAATGCGACCGTTCGATCCGTATTTATCGTGGGTCCTGATAAAAAAATAAAATTGATGCTTACGTATCCTATGACAACGGGGCGTAACTTTGATGAAATTTTACGGGTTATTGATTCGATGCAACTCACAGCCAAACACAAAGTCGCGACCCCGGTAAACTGGCAAAATGGAGATGATGTCATTATTGTTCCAACCGTTACCAATGAAGTAGCTGAAACTATGTTTCCTAATGGTTGGAAAACAGTAAAACCTTACTTGAGAATAGTTAAGCAGCCTAAGTAACCAATCATTGAATAAATGGCCCGATATCTCTAATCTCCGGCACCATGTAACGAAGCGCTATTTACACGATTGTTGAACCCAACAAGTCCTGAAAATGGCTTGCATAGCTAAACTTCAGGTAACTCTATGAAGGAAAAGACAATATGTCAATTTACTTTAGATTATGCGTATTAGTCATTGCAGTTATACCTGTGTTCACACTCATTGGTTGCGAAAAATGGTCTGAAAGAACCCATGAAGACTGGGTAACACAACCAACTGGTCCGGTTTATGACGACACAACTATTTTCGCCAAAATCAAATCTGCGTTAGTCTCTGACCCTGATTTGACTAATATCAATGTAGAAATTAAAGTAAAAGAGGGCCAAGTACTGCTCAGTGGTTCAGCCGACAACAAGAATCAAATAGATCGGGCCGCGATGCATTCATGGATTGTGGATGGAGTTAAGCAAGTAGACAACCAAATCACCCTAAAATGAGCGGATAACGCAACCAAAGATTAGGGACGCAATGCTATAGCATCTCTTTTTTAAATCATGGCCATAAAAAAAGCCCCTACTCACTGGGGTTTTTTTATGAAACGAATATTTGTTAAAACAGTTGATTAGATCCCACGTAACAACTCATTAATCCCTGTCTTAGAGCGCGTCTTGGCATCAACTTGCTTAACAATCACTGCACAATAAAGGCTGTATTCTTTGTTTTCAGAAGGCAGACTGCCCGATACGACGACCGACCCTGGTGGAATGTGACCATACGAAATGTCTTTCGTTTCACGATTGTAAATTTTGGTACTCTGCCCAATATACACACCCATTGAGATCACAGAATTCTCTCCAACAATAACACCTTCAACAATCTCAGAACGTGCGCCAATAAAACAATTATCCTCAATAATGGTTGGATTGGCTTGTATGGGTTCCAGTACACCCCCAATCCCAACACCGCCAGACAAATGCACATTCTTGCCTATCTGTGCACAGGAGCCAACCGTTGCCCAGGTATCCACCATAGTGCCCTCATCCACATATGCACCAATATTGACATAAGAAGGCATCAATACAACATTATTGGCAATAAATGATCCCTTGCGGACTGCTGCAGGCGGTACAACGCGGAAACCGCCATCACGAAAATCCCTGGAGCTATAATCAGCAAACTTTGAAGGCACCTTGTCAAAGTAATTAGAAAACCCGCCCTTAATAAAACTATTGTCTTCTATACGAAATGACAATAACACCGCTTTTTTGATCCATTGGTGTGTTTCCCATTCACCATCAATTTTCTCTGCTACGCGTAGTTTGCCACTATCCAGCATATTTAAAACTTGGGTAATGGATTCCTTTAAATTAGCCTCTACATTACGTGGAGTAATGTCAGCACGGCGATCAAATGCTTTTTCAATAGTGGCTTGCAGTTGTTTCATAATTTTTCCTAAATAATATGCAACTAATAAATTTGCTCCGCGCGCCCTGCACCTATCCCCGCGGCAAGACCGCGGGGTATTACGGCGCAGAAAACCGAAAACGGCGCGCTACGCTGACTTCAAAAACACAAACTATAATCCTCCCCGTGGCAAGACCACGGGGAATCGCAAGTTTAACTCCAATATTCGGCTCTATGACAGTGGCGAGGCTATTGATTGAATGGGCTTGCCACATGGATTTCTCTTGTTCTGCAGCTAAACAATGGCAATCTAAATAATGACAGGGATGATGCTTAATCGATACAAAAATATTTTTACTTATTTAACGCAAATGCGTCACCAGACTCTTTATTCTATCAGCCGCCTCAACACATTCCGCCAAAGGAGCCACCAGTGCGATACGTACATAATTCTTACCCGGATTCACACCACGCACATCCCTCGCTAAATAGCTACCTGGTAAAACGGTCACATTATAATCACGATAAAGCTGTTTGGTGAATTCAAGATCACTAATGGGTGTTTTTACCCACAAGTAAAAACCTGCCTCTGGCATCTGTACGGGCATCTGCTCTGCAAGCGAAGTTGTAATCGTAGTAAATTTCTCCCGATACAAGCGCCTATTTTCTACTACATGAGATGCATCGTTCCAAGCAACAGTGCTGGCCACTTGTACAGCTGGGTTCATGGTGCAACCATGGTATGTGCGGTAAAGATAGAACTTTTCTAATAATGTGGCATCACCCGCCACTAAACCAGAACGTAAACCAGGCACGTTAGAACGTTTAGACAAGCTATTGAATACCACCAATCGCGAAAAATTTTCACGACCCAGTTGACAAGCTGCTTCTAATGCACCCAGTGGTGGGTACGCTTCGTCAAAGTAAATTTCAGAATAACACTCATCCGCTGCAATCACAAAATTGTGACGATCTGCCAAGGTATACAGTTGTTGCCACTCATCCAAAGTCATAACACTGCCAGTAGGATTATTGGGTGTGCAAACATAGATCAATTGCGTTTGTGACCAAATATCGACAGGCAATTGTGTGTAGTCAAGCCGAAACTTTCTGTCTGACAACGTGTTAATAAAACAAGGTCTTGCTCCCGCCAATATAGCAGCGCCTTCATAAATTTGATAAAACGGATTGGGACAAACCACTACTGGCTTCTCGGAAGCGGTTGTATCAATAACTGCCTGTGCAAAAGAGAATAATGCTTCTCGGCTACCACTAACGGGCATGACTTGTGTGTCAAGATTAATGGCGGGCAAACGAAAACGCTGCGTTAACCAAGTAGCAATACTGCCACGCAATGACCGGGTTCCCAGTGTTGTGGGATAACGTGCAAGCACTGCAAGATTATCTGCTAGCGCCTGGCGAATAAACTCAGGCGTAACGTGCTTGGGCTCACCAATATGCAAATCCACGGGTGTAAAGGCCGGATTGGGTGTAACGCCTGCAAACAGCTCACGAAGCTTCTGAAAGGGATAGGATTGTAGACGATCCAGATTTGAGTTCATAGTAATACAAGTGACGCATTAACCACGTAGTCCCCGTCTAACAAATACAAGTGGCAAGATATCAGGACTCAACATGATGGCATTTAATCGAAGCTGAATTATAAAGGGCAGAGACGCAGTTAACCAAACAAATCGAGCATTTTCATCTAATGGATTTAACTACAACAGAATTCAGAACCTAAATTATTCCAGAATCTCTATACGCTGACGAGTTGTCCCCCGCTCACCCAAACGAATCAATATGATGACTAATGACCCAACAAATCCAGGATGAGCAATCACTTTTAAGAATGAAACAATTGCGTGATTTTCCCTTGATTTTTATTTTTCGTTGCGCATCAGATAAAGGTGCTAACGTTTCCGCAAACGACCAGGCTGCTTCCCTGGATTCTTCCATACTGAAGTTAATAATTACTTTCTCAACACTGCCTAAATAACGGTTTAACCATCCCACTAACGGCCATATTTCTGCCAATTCTCGTTGCACACCCCCAACTAATTCAACTAACACCTGATTAATTTTATCAAAATCACCCTTTAAACCGGACAATTGGGTCTGTCTCGAAATAGGGCGATATCAAGGTGCGCAGCACATCAATTTGAT
>CAXBGL010000029.1:0-19471 GCA_963975255.1 uncultured Nitrosomonas sp.
AAATCAAATTCAACATTTAATTGTGACATAGCCATGTTAAAAGTGAGCCGTTGTCACCGTCTTCTGCCATGGTTTCGACAGCGGAGTTGGACGGTTGGCCCGCAATATTTAAGATCGTATTGTGTACGAACACAACAGGTGGGCTAAATGGCTGGCCGGGTGTGAGATTCGTAATGACAACTTCAATGTCATCGGCGACGGCTATATTGATCAATAAAATACAACTCGCCGCACACAATGCCAATCGGGTAAATGCAAGTTTCATTTTCATTGTCTTTTCCTCTTGAACGTACTATGGGATCAGGTCGAATGCCCTAAATTAGTATTCCTCTTTTACCAGTCTTAAGGAATCTAAATAGCCTGTCAACCTATTGTTTATTATAATTTGTCTCGTACAAAAAGAAAGTAAGGGGAATTTTTACTTTCAATCAATTTTCGTTAGCATAAAAATTACACTTATCACGTTTTTTGTTAAGTAAGTACGCTATCCATCCTTACTTGATGGAGTGCTAGAATGAAGTAGTCAATATATCAATTTATCCATGCAGATTACTTATCGCTTAATACAGTTACTTCGAGAATGGCGAGAAAGGATTTCTCCACCCGTATTTTTTTCAGCTGCGGCCTTTAATATTGCATTGATTGTTTTTGCTGGGATATGGACTGAATATGCATGATGGTTTTTTCAGTTGTACTTTATTTTATTACCGAGAACTTTGGTTGGTATTATGTGCTGACGACTGCTGCTATTGTGGTATTTGTATTCTGGTTTTTATTCACTCCATAAGGGAGTCTTTGTCTTGGTAAGGCTGATGAACCTCCTCAAATTTTGTCGCTTGGCGTGGTTGGCGATGTTGTTTGCAGCTGGCATGGGGATGGGACTGGTTTTTTGGGGTGTTGCCGAACCACTTTTTCATTATCAAATGCCTCCACAGCTGATTCTAGGAGTACTGCTGCTGTTGATGAGGCGATGCGCTTTAGTTTCTTTCACTGGGGGTTATATCCGTGGGTGATTTATGTTATTTTTCGGCTTAGGTATTGCATTGTTGCACTTTCGAAAACATATACTACTCGTGCTACGCGTATTGTTATATCCATTATTTGGTGATCGTATCTACAGGTGGTTGGGTCATGCAACGGATGCATTTTGCACCGTGGGTACCTTATTGGTTGTTGCCACTTCTCTGGGACTCGGTGCGATGCAGATCAATACGGGTCTGAGTCCGTTGGCTTAATTGTATAAAAGTTGACATGTTAAGCATAGGGCAGATCACCAAACATAATTTCAATGTTCAGGCATCCAAGATTCTTGGCCAAAGCCAGGGCAACTTTTACTTGATGAAATTGTATTTGAGAATTCATTCTAGCGTCTTGACAGGTTAGGATTGATGGCGTACCAGTCACCAAGTAAAGCAGCTTTGTTAACTTGGATAAGTCCACGTTGCGCTTTGTCATTATAAGGCTAAGGCGGGTTATTTTGTTTTGAGGTGAGATGAACTGAGCATGCGTAAACATTCAGAACGACACTTCTCAGGACGTATTAACTGGTTGCGGGCAGCCGTGTTGGGTGCCAACGATGGGATTATTTCAACCGCTAGTTTGGTGGTGGGTGTGGCGGCTGCCAATGTAGCACACAGTGATGTGTTGATTGCTGGGATAGCAGGTCTAGTGGCCGGTGCGATGTCGATGGCTGCAGGTGAATATGTATCAGTTAGTTCACAAGCGGATGTGCAACAAGCAGACCTTGCACGTGAACGTTATGAACTCGAGAATAATGAGGAGTTTGAACGTAAAGAACTTGCGGAGATATATGTTAAAAGAGGTCTTGAACCCTCACTGGCACAGCAGGTTGCCGACCAGCTTATGGCTTACGATGCCTTGGCAGCGCATGCTCGTGACGAACTGGGGTACTCTGAAATGAATAAGGCGTCTCCCATTCAGGCAGCATTGGTATCCGCTGTCTCCTTTACTGTAGGTGCAGCTTTACCCTTATTAATTGCTTGGTTCAGTCCGTTGGTGTCTATGATTCCAAGTATAGCGGGCGGCTCACTTTTGTCGTTAGCATTTTTAGGTGGATTTGCTGCGCATGCGGGTGGTGCAAATGTTTTCATTGGTGCACGTCGTGTGATTTTCTGGGGTGCTTTGGCAATGGCTGCGACGGCGGCAATTGGTTCAGTTTTCAGTAAAGTAACGTGATGCCTGTACACACGGCAGGCAGAAAAGTTTGGAAAGTTATACCGTTCTTTTCCTGAGAATGCCTCTTCCGAGAAAGCAGAATTAGAAGTAAAATTATTGTCGTGTTTGAATATAAAGCTTATATAAGCTTTATTCGTAAGAATTACACATATATAGAATGCTCGTCAGCTTGGAAATGGCGCTCAGTCATAGAGGTTTTCACTGACAGGAATAGCGGTATTTATAAAAATGCTGTTAAAATGCCGGATTATTAAAAGTGTCGCGCAAGGAATCGTTGTCATGACTTATGTTGTAACCGAAAATTGTATCAAGTGTAAATATACGGATTGTGTCGATGTATGCCCAGTGGACTGTTTTCGCGAAGGCCCTAATTTTCTGGTGATTGATCCAGATGAATGTATCGACTGTACGTTGTGTGTAGCTGAATGTCCGGTAGAAGCGATTTATGCCGAGGATGATGTGCCTGATGAACAGCAGCAATTCATTGCACTGAATGCTGAGTTGTCTCAGCAATGGCAACCTATTATTGAAAAGAAGGACGCCCCGGCTGATGCAGATGAGTGGGCGGAAAAAACGGACAAGTTAGAACACCTGCAACGTTAATTAGTGATAGTGGTTAACCGACATACCGCATGTCTGTCTCTTCACAATTTCCACAACTATCCCTTACTGAAGTTTTTAAGCGCATAGATGTTGGTGTCACAGTTATTACACCTAATCGAAGGCTGGCATTAGCGCTTAAAGACAAATTCGATACCTATCAAGCCAGCCAGGATCTTTTTGCTTGGCGTTCGGCTGACATCTTGCCATTCACTTCATTTGTTGAGCGTATTTATCAGGATACGCTTTATTCAGAACAGGCAACTGAGCTGCCTATATTGCTTACCAGTGCTCAGGAACAAGTATTGTGGGAGTCAATCATTCAGTCTTCAGATATAGGCAAAGTACTGCTGACTATTCCACAGACTGCACAATGGGTACGTGAAGCCTGGCAGCTTGCACATGCATGGCAACTCATTTCCCAACTGAAGCGTTTTGCTTTAAACGAAGATGGCAAGGCATTTCAGCAATGGGTGCAGTGCTATGAACGCATTACTGAACGTGCTCGGCAGACTGATGTGGCACGTATTAGTGATTTGTTGGTAGCATCTTATGCGAATTTGGAAATCAGAAAGCCTGAATGCTTGATTTGTTATGGTTTTGATATTTTTACCCCGCAGCAGATTACCTTTCTTACAGAATTAGTGGCAACAGATTGTGCTGTGGTGCAAGCACATTCAGTTTGTCACGAACAGTCGAGCAGTAAGACGATACGACGTCATGCCTGTGTTGACAGCCGTGATGAAATTTACCAAGCAGCTGTATGGGCGCGGGTACGAATAGAGACAAATCGTGCAGCTTGTATTGGTGTTGTTGTCCCAGAACTAGCCAAGCATCGCAGCACTATTCTGCGAATTTTTAATTCGGTTATGGTGCCAGATGTCGAACATGCATTACCAAGTGCTACTAGGCGTATGATGCCATTTAATATTTCTTTGGGGTTGCCTTTGACGTCCTACCCATTGATTGACACTGCATTTTTGGTATTGGAATTATTCGGACAAGAAATTGAATTCGAGCGGGTTAGTCGTTTGCTGCGTTCCCCGTTTTTGGCAGGTAGTGAAACTGAGATGTGTGGTCGTGCTCAACTCGATGCACAAATACGCAAGCATGCTGAACCGTTTATTTCCCTCGAACAGCTGCTTGTACTGACTAGCATTGAAACGGATGCAGTGAATTGTCCTGTTTTAATGCAGTGCTTATCTGCGCTGGTTGTGCTGCGTCAGGAGAATCTATCCGGTGCGCAAAGCCATACTTCATTTGTCCAGATTATCTCAGAAGTTCTAAAAGCTATTGGGTTTCCTGGTGAACGTGGGCTCGACTCAGCCGAATATCAAACAGCTAAAAAATGGCAAGAATTGGTTGCTGGATTTTCTGCATTAGATTGCGTGCTGATACACACGGGTTATGTTGAAGCAGTGCGGCGTTTGAATCGTATGGCGACTGAAATACTGTTTCAGCCTGAAACACCCGAAGTGCCCATTCAAATTTTGGGTGTGTTAGAAGCAGCGGGCATGACGTTCGATCATCTATGGGTAATGGGGTTATCTGATGAATCTTGGCCGTTACGTCCTCGCCCCAATCCATTTTTGTCAATTGAATTACAACAGATAGCGAAATTGCCATTCGGGTCTACGCTTGAATCATTTGTTTATTCGCGAAAAATAACAGAGGGATGGTTGGCCAGTGCAGATGAAGTAATACTAAGCCATCCTCGACATAGTGATGATCGTGACGCACATGGGCTGGAACCAAGCTCATTGATTAAGCAACTTGCTGTAAGTGAAGTGGTGTTGCCAGTGTATGCCAATCATCGCGATTGTATTATCAGTACGGGTAAACTCGAATACTGTGTCGACGCTCATGCGCCACCACTGGATCTGGTAGCAGCCCAGAACACGGGCATTCGTGGTGGCACGGCAGTCATAAAAGATTTTGCAGCATGTCCTTTCCGTGCCTGGGCAAAACATCGATTAGATGTGGAAAGCTTGAGTGCGCCACACAGTGGGCTTGATGCAATGGAGCGGGGTTCATTGGTGCATCAGGTACTGGCTCAGGTATGGACGCAGTTGTGCACAAAAAGTGCACTGGATACAATCAGTGGGGATAACCTTGACAACATGCTGCAAAGTGCCGCGGCGCGAGCGATTCAACGCTTAAAACGGGTTCGCCCCAGCGTGCTTTCAGGTCGCTTCGCAATAATTGAAAAACGACGTTTGGTACACCTTGTTCATGAATGGTTGCGTGAGGAAGGGCAACGCAGCCATTTCACAGTAATTGCGACTGAGGATAAACGAACGATTGAAATTGCCGGGTTGACACTCAATACATGTCTTGATCGTGTTGATGAACTGGACGATGGGCGGCGTATTGTCATCGATTATAAAACGCAGTGGCAATCGATTGGTTCTATGATTGGTGCGCGTCCAGATGAGCCGCAGCTTCCCTTATACCTGGTTATGGCGGAACCGGATGCCAGCGCAGTTGCCTTTGCAAAAGTAAAAAGAGGGCATATAGGATTTGCTGCCATTGCGCGCGATGAGGATTTGCTGCCAGGTGTGAAGGCTTTATCTGAATCACAATTACGCTCTCAATACCATTCATGGGATGAATTAGTTGCCACATGGCGTGCTGATCTGGCCATGCTTGCGACAGGTTTCATCAATGGCGATGCGCAAGTAAATCCTAAGAACTTTCCACAAACTTGCAATTATTGCGACATGCAGCCTTTTTGTCGTATTCATGAACGGATTGACGCGGCTGCAACAGAACGAGGTGATAAGGAATGAATGCCCCGGGTATTCCTGATGCACTGGAACGCCAACATGCGCTGGATCCTACCCAGTCGTTTATTGTCCAGGCACCTGCTGGTTCAGGAAAAACAGGTCTTTTGATACAACGTTATCTCAAACTATTAGCCTGTGTTGACGAACCCGAAGAGATCGTGGCGATTACTTTTACCCGTAAGGCTGCGGCAGAGATGCGCGAACGTGTACTGGCGGCATTAGATATGGGAAAGTTGTCGGAATCAGATCCTGATAGCGCCTATGAGAAAGTAACCTATGCATTATCAGTAGCGGTTTTGCAACGGGATGGTCAAATGGGTTGGCATCTTACTGAAAATCCTGTGCGCTTGCGTATCCAGACAATTGATTCGCTGTGTGCATCACTGACACGGCAGATGCCCATGCTGTCAAAATTTGGCTCACAACCTGAAAGTATTGAAGATGCTTCTGATTTTTATCGTGAAGCCGCACGCTTAACAATTGAATGGGTTGATCAAGATCATGCTATTGCGCAAGATATAGAACAGTTACTAGAACATCTGGATAACAATAGCGTTTATATTGAACAATTGCTTGCTGAAATGTTGTCGCGACGGGACCACTGGCTACGCCATATTCATGGTAAAACACGTGATGAGCTGGAAGCAGCACTTAAACAAGTACGACGCGAAGCGCTGACAGAACTTTCTTGTCTGTTTCCAAGCATGGTGCGCAACGAGTTATTTGAATTGGTTTGTTATGCTGCTGCCAATCTTGCCGTTGATGACAGCTGTTCACCGATTATCGCATGTGCGGATCTTGATGCGTCCGTTGGCAATTGGGATGTTGACCACTGGTATGGTATTTGCGAGCTGTTGCTTACTCAAAAAGATGCCTGGCGAAAAACGATTAATATTAAAAATGGTTTTCCAGCGGGTAAAACCAAAACTGAGAAAGTGCTCGCCAAGTCGTGGAAAGATCGTGCTTTAGTTCTCATTGAAATGCTTGCAGACAATGAACCCTTGCACCAAGCACTTGTTGCTATGCGTTATTTGCCTCCTCCTACCTATACAGATATGCAATGGAACGTTTTGGGTGCCATGACACAGTTGTTACCGCATGCGGTTGCACAGCTCAAAATTATTTTTCAGTCCCATTGCAAAGTGGATTTTACAGAAGTTGTACAAGGTGCATTGCTGGCACTGGGGGAACCAGAAGTACCTACTGATCTGGCACTGGCACTTGATTATCGAATCAAGCACTTGCTGATTGATGAATTTCAGGATACCTCGATCAGTCAGTATAAGCTGATTGAAAAATTAATTACTGGCTGGGAAGTGGGGGATGGACGCAGTTTGTTTGCGGTGGGTGATCCCATGCAATCTATTTATCGGTTTCGTGAAGCTGAAGTAGGCTTGTTTCTGAGCGCTCGCACAATGGGTATTGGCAATCTTGCGTTGCAGCCGCTTACGTTGTGTGCCAATTTTCGATCCCAACAAGGAATTGTTGATTGGGTTAACACTACTTTTGAACGTATGATGCCTGTTCATGAGGATGTTTCGAAGGGCGCGGTGGCCTATACATCCTCCGTTGCAACGTGCGAGGGGCTTACAGAAACTGCCGTTACGGTGCATGCATTTTTTAATCATAATGCAATTGCAGAGGCGAAGAAAATAGTAGAAATTATTCTGCAATCAAGACGCGATAATCCATCTGCTTCGATTGCTATTTTGGTACGTAATCGTGGACATTTGAATGAGATTATCCCGCAGATCAAAGTTGCAGGTCTGCGGTTTCGTGCTATTGAAATAGAAGTGCTTGGCAACAAAGCCGTGGTGCAGGATTTGCTGATATTAACCCGTGCACTAATTAACCCAGCAGACCGATTAGCATGGTTTGCCTTGCTACGTGCACCTTGGTGTGGGCTTATCCTTGCGGATCTTTATGCCTTAGCTTCAATAAACCCTAACCAGGAGAAAAACAATAAAAAAGAAGGAGGAAATGGTCGAACCGTATGGGAATTACTTAATAATGAAATGTATTTGAGTGCCCTGTCCGCAGACGGCACCACCCGGCTACAATGCGTCCAAAAAATACTCGCACCGTGTATGCATAATCGTTATCGACAATCGCTACGTGCAACCGTTGAGGCAGCATGGTTGGCATTAGGTGGGCCGGGTTGTATGAGTCCAGGCGCGCATAATACGAATTTGGCTGCAAACGGTATGGATGACGCCATGATTTACTTGGATTATCTTGAAACACATGAAGAAGCCGGCAATATTCCTGATCTTGCACGCTTCGAGAAGGGGCTGGCTAAGCTGTATGCTTCATCTGATTTAGATGCGGATGATGGTTTGCAGATTATGACGATTCACAAGGCAAAGGGACTTGAATTTGATTGTGTCATTGTACCTGGATTGGGACGCTTGCCGCGTAGCACCCATAAACAACTGCTTAAGTGGATGGAGCGTTCACGCAGTGAATCTGCAGATAAGAGAGATACTGGAGACGCAGATTTATTGCTGGCACCCATTCAGGAAACGGGTGTAGACGATGATCCCATCACCATGTGGATGGCAAGGCTGGATAGTGAAAAGGAACATTTCGAAACGGAACGTTTGCTCTATGTTGCTGCAACACGCGCCAAGCAATACCTACATTTATTAGGAAGTGCTGGTTTAGCCTCAAATAAGGATGGATTGTTAGAACCGAAACAGCCGGCTGCAAGAACTTTGTTAAATAAACTGTGGTCAACCGTGAAGCCAGTATATATGGAAGCTGCAGAAAAATTAATGCCATCGAGTGTGCCGTGTTTAGCGCAAGGAGACGATGTTGCAGTAGAAACTAAAGCAATTGTTAATCAATCCATTTATCGGCTGACATCTGACTGGACATTGCCCGCCGCCCCGCAAGCTTTAGTCTGGCATCAACCCCGTGACAAGACTGCGTTACAAGATGAAGTGGAATTCTCTTGGGTGGGTGAAAAGGCACGTCATATTGGCAGTGTCGTACATCGTTGGTTACAAGAAATTGCTGAAGACGAAATGCAGGGCTGGCATGTGGCGCGTATCTTGGCATTACGTGAGACATTTAAACAAGGACTGATCGCCAGCGGGATGAGTACTGTGGACAAGGAAATCGAGATAGCTGTTGAGCGAGTCATGCTTGCACTTACTTATTCAGTCAATGATAAACGTGGGCAGTGGATACTGGGACCACGACAGAACGCCCATAATGAGCTGCGGATGACCGGGGTCATCAATGGTGAACGTGTTGATCTTGCCATGGATCGTACCTTTTTTGATGAGGGCGGTAATCAATGGATTATAGATTACAAGACGAGCAGTCATGAGGGCTCAGATATGGAAGCATTTCTTGATCGTGAGCAGCAGCGCTATCGCGACCAGTTGAACCGTTATGCAGTATTGATGCAAACGCACGATAAACGACCGGTGCATTTGGGATTATATTTTCCTTTATTAAGGGGATGGCGGACATGGGACGTGTGAGCCAGGGCAGGAAATATTAAAGAAGCGGTACTCCGAAAAGCTTGGATTGATGAGTTCAGCGAGTTGGGGGGTTAGTTGATACGCTACAAACTAACGATTTTTTTTGTGTTGCCAGAATCCATATACCGTTAATCCTAGCAAGCAAGCAACAACAAGGCTAATAATGATAGCGCGCAAGTATTCCTTGATAAGTGACTCATTTTCACCGATAAAATATCCTAGCAGCGTTAGAATAATTACCCAGATACCAGCACCCAGCGTGGTATAAAAACAAAAGGTAGATAAATTCATGCGTGCTAAACCAGCTGGCAATGAGATGTATTGGCGTATCATCGGTATCAATCTGCCCGTGAAGGTGGAGATATGACCATGACGCGCAAAGAAATCTTCCATCTTCTGTAGGTTGTCTTCATTAAACATTACATACTTGCCATAACGCAGTAAAAATGGGCGACCAAATATTGCAGCCAGGTAATAGTTTATTAACGCCCCCAATAAACTGCCGAGAATGCCGCACAGTATAACCAGAAAGATATTCATTTCACCTTTAGAAGCAAGATAACCAGCGGGAACCATAACGACTTCACTTGGGAACGGAATAAAGCTAGATTCCAGCAGCATGAGAATGAATATACCTGGGTAACCCAAGCTGCCGACAGTATTGACAATCCAATTGATTATTTCAGACAAGCTTCACCTTGCTTAAGTTATGCAACAAGCAGGAATAAGACGAAGCTTTCTGCTTGGCTGCAGGTTAATCGTTAATTGATTGCAGTGATTTAGGCCGCATGTGCAGATAGCTGCGAGCTCCGTGCGATATTAAACGACTGCTTCTTCTTGTGATTTTTTCTCCAGTTTGACAAGATCTTCACGTTTGACACCCAGTAGCATAATAATCGGAGTGGCTACCAGAATTGAGGAATAAATGCCAAATAAGATACCGATGGTTAAAGCGACTGCGAAATAGTGTAATGCTTCTCCACCAAAAAGCAGCATTGAAATAACAACCATTTGTGTGCTGCCATGGGTGATGACGGTACGCGCCATGGTGCGTGTAATGGCGTTATTGATGACTTGTGTCACTGATGCTTTACGCATTTTGCGGAAGTTTTCACGTATGCGGTCAAAAATAACAACGGATTCATTGACAGAATAACCCAAGATCGCCAACACAGCTGCCAATACAGTGAGTGAAAATTCCCATTGAAAAAATGCAAAAAAACCAAGAATAATCACGATATCGTGTAGATTGGCAATAATACCGGCAATACCAAATTTCCATTCAAAGCGCAAGGCCAAGTAGATCACAATGCCGAGTGAGACAAATAATAATGCCAAAGCACCATTTTCAAGTAATTTTTCACCAACTTGTGGGCCGACAAACTCTACCCGACGCATTTCTACCGTATCGTCGTTCTGTCTGAGTGCGCTCATGACGGTTTCAGACAATTGGGCACTTGAAAATTCAGGTTTAATGGGTAAGCGGATCAGTACATCTCGAGAAGTACCGAAGTTTTGAACACTTGCATCTGGCATTTTTAAATTATTCAGGACATTCCTTACTCTATTGAGATCAGCAGCCTGGCTATAGCTCACTTCGAGTACTGTTCCACCTGTAAAATCCACACCAAGATTCAATCCTTTTGTTGCAATAAAAAATACTGCCAACGTGAATGTCAGTATCGAAATTACGTTGGCTTGTCGCTTCCAGTTCATGAAGGGGATATCACGACTAAATCTAAAAAATTCCATGCTTGGTTCCTTGTTGACCTGTTTATTACGGTTTTATTTGCTTTGTTTTGGGTGGTTTAATACGTGCCTTTTTGGGTGCTGGCTGTGTCTCGTCAACTTCAATCTTTTTTTGCGAGGTTACCGGCTTTGTTTTGTTAAACGGAACACTTTTTTTCTCGGGCATCCAAACCTGCCCAATCGGGACACGATCCAATCTACGGCGGTTGCCATACATCAGATTTACCATGCCACGAGACACCATGATTGAGCTGAATACAGAAGTGAAGATGCCAAGACAAAGTACGACTGCAAAACCTTTTACGGGTCCAGAGCCAAATGCAAACAGTGCAATGCCGGCAATCAAAGTTGTAATGTTGGCATCTAAAATTGTACCAATGGCCCGCTCATAGCCGGCATTAATCGCTAATTGCGGTGAAATGCCGTTACGTAATTCATCTCGAATACGTTCATTAATCAATACGTTTGCGTCAATAGCCATACCGATAGTCAGTGCCAGGGCGGCCATGCCAGGGAGCGTTAGTGTGGCTTGCATAATCGATAGCAGGCCAATTAACAGTAACAAATTAACGCTGAGGGCAATAACCGAAATGACTCCAAATGACAAATAGTAGATCATCATGAAGGTGGCGACTGCGAGAAACCCATACAGTGTTGAGTTAAAGCCCCGGGCGATATTATCAGCACCCAAGCTTGGCCCGACTGTGCGCTCTTCAATGATATCCATGGGTGCAGCTAACGCACCCGCTCGTAATAACAAGGCGACATCCTTGGCTTCCTTGCTGGTCATGCGTCCACTGATCTGTACCCGACCACCACCGATTTCTTCACGAATCACTGGGGCAGTGACGACTTCTGCCTGATTTTTCTCAATCAGTAGAATGGCCATTCTTCTACCTACATTTTCACGCGTCAATTCTTTGAAAATACGTGAACCGTTGTTATCTAGGCTGATATGTACTGCGGGTTGATTATCAGTATCAAAACCAGGCTGGGCATCTGTAATGCGTTCACCTGTTAACAAAACCTGTTTTGTTACCAGCAGAGGGCCACCGCCACGTTCTTTGTAGAGATCCAGCCCGAATGGAATTTGTCCGCGCATAGCCGCATCCAAGTCACGTTCATCATCAACCATACGTATTTCCAGGGTAGCTGTACGGCCTAGAATATCTTTCGCTTTGGCCGTATCTTGAACACCGGGCAGCTGCACAATGACACGATCTGCCCCCGCTTTCTGGATAATCGGTTCTGCTACGCCCAGTTCGTTGACACGATTGCGCAAGGTGGTGATATTCTGCTGTATAGCAGCTTCTTGCATGCGTGTTTGTGCTTCTGGTTTAACTGTGGCGACAAGGTTGAATCTTTTGTCTGCATCTTCCTCGCGCAAATTTAAATCCGGAAAAAGCTCTTGAAGTTCGTTTGCTGCCTGAGAACGTGTTTCTGTGTTGCGAAATTTAAGTGTAATGGTTGTGCCGAGTTTTTCAAGTCCCGCATAGGGGATTTTCAGTTCACGCAAGTTGCTGCGTAAATCAGTGCTGTAACTGTCAAGCATCTTGCCGAGTGCGCCTTCCATATCAACTTGTAACATGAAGTGTACCCCACCACGCAAATCAAGCCCCAGATACATGGGTAAGGCACCTAGATTTGTTAACCATTGGGGAGAATTGGGCAGTAGATTTAGTGCTACAACATAATTGTTGCCGAGTTCAGATTGCAGAATGTCTTTCGCTTTGATTTGGATATCTGTATCAGTAAAGCGTACCTTGAGACTTTCCGCATCAAGAAAAATACCATCAGATGTGAGATTGGCTTTTTTTAGTGCATCTTCTACACGTTGTAGTAATGCCGTGTCAGTACTTGCAGAAGTTCGTAATGGAGAAATCTGTACTGCTGGGGATTCACCGTAAAAATTTGGCAGGGTATAGAGCAGCCCAAGCAGAAGTGAAACCGCGATAATCAGATATTTCCAGAGTGGGTAGCGGTTCATGTTTATGAGTTCGATAAAAGGTGGAAAATAGGTAAGGGATGACTTTAGGTTAGCAATGCTTACCCTTATTATGGATCATTAATTCTTATCTTCGTTCTTAGGCGCTGCATCATCGTTGCTGTCAGAATTGCTATCTGATGTCGTATCTGCTTTGTCTTCTGCAATCGGTGCAGGTTTTTTTTCTTGTGTCGCACTATTTTTCAATGTTTTATTATTTTTCTGGCCTTTGCCACTTTTGGGTGGTTCAATACTTTTCAGTGTGCCCTTGGGTAACAGGGTTTGAACAGCTGTTTTGAGTATGATTACTTCCACATTTGGCGCAATTTCCACGACGACATAGCTTTCGCTGACATTGAGTATTTGTCCTAATGCGCCACCACTGGTGATAATTTCGTCACCTCTTTGCAATGCTTCTACCATTTTCTTTTGCTCTTTTGCACGCTTGGATTGTGGGCGAATGAGCAGGAAATAAAAGATGACAAATATACCGATTATCGGTAATAGACTCATTAAGCTCGCCTCAGTTTGTGCAGGTGCAGCGGCTTGTGCAAATGCTTCACTAATCAGCATAATATTTCTCCAAGGTCAGTAAAAAAACGTGCATTTTAGCATGATGAACGCTTATGCTTGAAATTCTCGTGCGAATTTATCAAATTTCTCAGCTTCAATCGCAGTACGAATTTCCGACATCAACTGTTGATAATAAAATAAATTGTGTACGGTATTAAGGTGCGCGCCGAGTATTTCATTAATACGTTGCAAATGGTGCAAATAAGATCGGCTAAAATTGCGACACGTATAACAGCCGCATTGTTCGTCAGGGGGTGCGGTATCCAGTCGGTATTGACTGTTGCGCAGCTTGATGGTGCCTTGACGTGTATACAGCCAGCCATTACGCGCATTACGTGTGGGTATGACACAATCAAACATATCAATACCTTGTGCCACAGCATGAACAATATCTGCGGGCGTACCAACACCCATTAGATAACGGGGTTTATCAGTAGGTAATTGTGGTGCCGTATGTTTAAGTATGCGACGCATATCAGCCTTGGGTTCCCCGACTGATAAGCCACCAATCGCATAGCCATCGAAATTCATATCCCTGAGTGTGGCACACGACTGATCACGTAATAGCTCGTGCATGCCACCTTGAACAATTCCGAATAGGGCATTGGGGTTATCTGCGTGTGCATGTTTTGACCGCTCCGCCCAGCGTAAACTCAGTTCCATGGAAGCACGTGCACTTGCTTCATCAGCTGGGTAGGGGGTGCACTCATCGAAGATCATGACAATATCCGCATTGAGCGTGCGCTGAATACGCATGCTTTCTTCAGGTGTGAGAAAACAGCGGTCGCCATTAACCGGTGATTGGAAGGTAACGCCTTGCTCAGTGATTTTGCGCAACGCGCCCAGACTGAATACCTGAAATCCCCCTGAATCAGTCAGTATGGGGCCATCCCAAGCCATGAATTCATGTAGTCCACCATGTGCTTCAATGACTGTCAGGCCAGGGCGCAACCACAAGTGAAAAGTGTTTCCCAACACAATCTGTGCCTGAGTTTCCTGCAGTGCCGCGGGCGACATGGTTTTGACCGCACCATAAGTACCCACCGGCATAAAAGCGGGTGTTTCAACTTGGCCATGTGCCAGCGTTAATGTACCACGGCGGGCAGCATGATCTGTATTGTGTAACTGAAACTTCATAATCTTCTCTCAATAAGCATGGCATCGCCATAGCTAAAAAAACGATAACGGTTGGTAATTGCGTGCTGATAAGCACGTTGGATATTTTTCACGCCACCAAAGGCCGATACCAACATCAACAAGGTGGATCGCGGTAGATGAAAATTAGTCAGTAGTCGTTCGACAACACGAAAACGATAGCCCGGCGTAATAAAAATATGGGTGTCGCCATAGCCTGCTTTTAATATGCCATGATGAATCAATGCGGACGCTTCCAGTGCACGCAGCGAAGTGGTGCCAATAGCCAGAATACGGCCACCCTGTGTTTTGGCATGATGGATAGCTTGAACGGTTTCTTCTGGCACATGAAATGTCTCACTATGCATGGTGTGATCGGCGATATTTTCAACGCGTACTGGCTGAAATGTACCTGCACCAACATGCAGGGTTATGTAAACAATTACCACCCCGATTTCTCGCAACTTTTCCAGCATAGCCGTATCAAAATGCAGGCCAGCAGTGGGTGCGGCAACCGCTCCCATATTTTTGGCATAAACGGTTTGGTAACGGGTAGCATCAACATCTGTGGCTTGGCGAGCAATATAAGGGGGGAGGGGTAAATCACCAAACTCTTCCAGTAGTTCGATTACTGATTTCTCATGTTCAAAGCATAACGTATAAAACGCTTGATCACGTGCTACAACCGTTACAGGAATAGTCCCAGCCAGCAACAATTGTGAACCCGGTTTGGGAGCGTGACTGGCACGGATCACAGCTTGTACACGCTGATCGTCCAACACCCGTTCTACCATCACCTCAATTTTGCCTCCGCTATCTTTATGTCCCCATAAACGAGCCTTGATGACACGGGTATCGTTAAATACCATCACATCGCCAGCACGTAAATAGTGCGGTAAATCGGTAAATAAGGCATCCCGTAAATGGTTGTTAGCCCCATCCAGGCAAAGCATTTGACTGCTGGTCCTTTGTTCAGCAGGAAACTGTGCAATCAGTTCAGTCGGCAGATAAAAATCAAAATCCTGGGTTTTCATCGTGCGTATTATACTGATGAACTGCTGATAAATTCATGAATGGATGTCTAAAGGCTAAAGCCCTCCATTTTATCGTTGTAAAGCCTGATAATGGCAGACTGTTATCCGCGCTACACCGCTTGAACTAAAAGATTTTATCGCATTATTCTTTCGGTTTAGAGTAAATCGGCGGCTTTCAGATATAATTTGTTTTCGTTTATGCAGGTTGCTGTGCGGTATAATTTCAGTGATAATGGCGCACGTTGCAAAGCGGTAAAAACGTGATGTAGATATAAGATAAAAACATTGCCGGGATGGCGGAATTGGTAGACGCACTGGATTCAAAATCCAGCGATGGTGACATCATGGGGGTTCGATTCCCCCTCCCGGTACCAATAGAGGCTTTCAGAAAGTCTCTCCTAGCATCAAATTCATTGAATTTATTAGTTTTTCATATCCTTGTTTGTTTCATGCGGTATCATATTATCTTTTGACATACCGTCAATTTAACGGTATTTTTAACGGTACTTTTTGATATCGTCATGCGAGGTACCGTCAAATGCTCACTGATGCCGCGGCACGTAACGCTAAGTCCAAAGATAAACCCTACAAAATAGCAGATAGTGCTGGACTGTATTTATTGGTTAAAACTTCTGGTAAGTATTGGCGAATGGATTACCGCTTTGCGGGTAAACGTAAAACTTTGGCAATCGGAGTTTATCCTGCTGTTTCTCTAATTAGTGCCAGACAGAAACGGGATGAAGCACGCAAACTGCTTGCTGAAGATGTTGATCCAGCGATTGTTAAGGCGATCAACAAACAGACGAAACAATACGCAGCAGAAAATACCTTCAAAGCCATAGCCCTTGAATGGCACGCTAAAACTTCATCTACATGGGCAGAATCAACAGCTCACAATATCAAACGTTATCTTGAAAAGGATATTTTTCCCTGGTTAGGCAATCGAGTCATCAAAGACATTGCCGCACCGGAATTGCTGGCTGTTTTACGCAAGATAGAAAGCCGTGGCGCACATGAAAAGGCTAGTAGATGTCGTGAGTACGCCGGAAGGGTGTTTCGCTATGCCATAGCAACAGGCCGGGCAGATCGTGACCCTAGCGGCGATCTGAGAGGCGCATTAACGCCGGTCAAGGTAAAACATCATGCCAGCATTACTGACCCAAAGCTGATTGGTGGTTTGTTGCGTGCAATTAGAGGTTTCAGTGGCTCATACATTACCAAGTGCGCGTTACAGATAGCACCTTTAGTATTTGTACGTCCTGGTGAATTACGCCATGCCGAATGGTCAGAGATCGACTTTGACAAATCAGATTGGCGAATACCTGACCACAAGATGAAAATGAATGAACCGCATATTATTCCACTCTCCCCTCAAGCTATTGAAATACTTAGATCCATTCAACCGTTAACAAGTGAAGGGAGATATATCTTTCCAGGCATACACAGTGCTTCCAGGCCAATGTCGGAAAATACCATCAATGCAGCATTGCGTCGCATGGGCTATGAAAAAGATGAAATGACTGGACATGGTTTCCGTAGCATGGCTAGTACGTTATTACATGAACATGGATGGCCACATGAAGCGATAGAACGGCAATTAGCTCATGCAGAGCGTAATAAGGTAGTGGCGGCTTATAACTATGCTGAACATTTACCGAAGCGTAAAGAAATGATGAATTGGTGGGCTGATTATTTGGATAGCCTGGCAGTTGGTGCCAAAGTTGTGAATTTTCCAAAGGGTTGATCAAGTTTAACTGCGCCTAGCCGGAACTTTAAAAATAAGTGGGCTGATTAAAAATGTGTTGAGTAATACTCAATTGTTACTTTTGAATTATGGTATTTTTGCATTACATGCATCACTAATGGCTTTATGGTTGATGGTGCCGCTGTCGTTACGTCAGGCTGGATTGGTGAAGGATGATCGCTGGCAGGTATATTTGCCTGTTTTAGTTTTGTCTATGCAAGGTGTCAAGATTTATCTGTTTGGGCCAAGTCATACCAAGTGCATGACACTTTCTGCGGCTCTGATAGCATCTTGCAAGATCTACTGTGCGTTTTCCTTATTATTTCATTAATTTTAAGGATAATATTTGTATGGCTAAAGAAACCACTTCAAACTCAATCCCCGAAGCTCTAGAAAACTTCGACAAACTCCCTGATGCTGCCAATGTAAGACAACCAGTAGTTCAAGCTTTATATGCTTGTTCACCTGCGAGTGTCTGGCGCGGTGTCAATGCTGGACGCATCCCCAAACCCCGGAAATTATCACCGCGTACTACTTGTTGGAATGTCGGAGAATTGCGTCAAGCGTTAGCAGTCGCTGGAAGTCAGAGGGCATAAAGTGGACAAAAAAATACCACTCCATAAAAAAGTGGCTTTTCAAGAAATCAATAAGCACTTTATAAGTGATAACGCAAAACAACAATGCGCTAGATTATTGCTGGTTTTAAGAAAATTGAGTATCAATACGTTTAAGGCAAGCCGTGGGTTGGGTGTCTATCATCCACCTGCCCGGATCTTGCGACTGCGTCAACAAGGCCACAAAATAAACACGGTCTGGCAAACAATCATAGCCGAAAATGGCGATAAACACCGCGTTGGCTGTTATGTCTTGGGCAGTGGTGGAACTCATGAATGAAAACTGGCTGCAACAACTTGAAATACTGCTGATTCGTTTTTCCCATTTGGGTATAGGTGTAGATATCGCCTCACTAAGTATGATTGAGCTATGGACGGTTTATATGCACTTATCCCGACTGGCTGACAGTTAGTAATGGCGGCAAGCCACTTACTTAGACTGGGTAAGGTAAAGGGCAGGAATGGTGTTCTGAACGCATTGAAACACAATAAACGCACATTACATGCTGAACGTGGTGCAGGTGCAAATATTGATCCACTCAGAACGTCATTCAACTACGCATTAACAGGTGCTGATACGGTAGAACAGATAGACCGCCGCGTTAAGGTTTTAATGGTTCAGGCAGGTATAGATAAACCGCGAAAAAATGGCGTAATGGCTTTGGAAATTATTTTCAGCTTGCCAATTGATCGACACCAGCAAGATACTCGACCATTCTTTGAAGATTGCCTGCAATGGGTTAAGAAGAATATACCGGGTGTGTTGCTATCGTTTGATGTTCACCTGGATGAGAGTGCGCCTCATGCCCATGCACTGATTTTGCCCTTAGTAGATAACAAAATGAAGGGGCATTGGGTTATGGGCGGGAGAGGGAATCTAAAGCGATTGATTAACCTGTTTCATACTGAGGTCGCCCGTCATTATGGTTTAAGCAGAAACGAAACTAAAAAACTTAACGGCAAAGCCAAAGAATCACTTTTTAGACAAATTTTGTCTGATCTGGTGAGTGATCCCGTGATGAAATCAGCGATCTGGCCTTGTGTACGTGATGCGATCCACAACGACCCATTACCCTATGCCCAATTGCTTAACATTGATCGCAAGCGGCAGTCGACAAGCTACAAGGGCAAAACATTTGTGCAGATCATGACATCAAAGGGCAAAGGAAAAGAAACAAACGCTATATAGCGTTACAGCCTCCAAAAAGAACAAACGCTATCCTGTGTATAGCGTTTCACTCTCAAATCACTTTCATGAGAGCAAATATGACAACTAAGAAGAAAGTCTTAGCAACAATAAAACGCGACCCGAACACACTTAATATTTAAGGTGAAAAATGTAAGGCTGAAGAATGCAAACTAACTGAGGCACAGTTATCACCGACCATACTCAATACGATTACAGTACAATCTTTTCTTAAGTTATTTGCGGGTGAACTAGATTTGTCTGAAGCAGTTTCAGTGATGAATGAGAAATCAGGCAAGGTGATTGCATGTGGTCTGCAATCCACATTCAACATAAAAAATGAATTGCATGGTTTTAATAGATTAGCTGAAGAAATTCTA
>CAXBGL010000030.1:0-19324 GCA_963975255.1 uncultured Nitrosomonas sp.
TCCGTATTAATACTCGTCTCTCTACCTTGGTCTTAGCTAAGGTAGAGAGTGAAAGCGTTGAGAAATATTTTCACCGCCAATCATACGGCAGCATTAAACCCTACAGCTTGTTTAAACAGGCTGTAGATTAGGTATAACGAGTGAGGGTTGGATGATGAAGAAGATAATACAGACCAGTATCGTGATACTTATACTCTACACGGTGCTTTATATAGGCTTAGCTGCTGCGCATGGGAAGGTAGATTTGGAACAAGACAATTGCGTGCGAGGAACTGAAGGTAGTCGGGTACATTTCAGTACTTATCAGCCACAATTCGATTCGGATGCTCAATATTGCACAGATATTCCGAAAGTAGGCAATACTTACTGGGTTGTTGATCTTATAGATCAAGCGTTACGAGACATGCCTGTCGGTGTGGAAATAGTTAAAGGAGGTGGGGACGCACTGAGTGAAGTAGTTGCATCTTTTTCTCCTACCAGCCATCCAGATGGTGTGATTAAAGGTGAATCTAATCTGGATGAGGGGTTGTACACAGTATTAATTACAGGAAAAGATGTCGTGCCGCCTGTTCACTATGCGTATCCATTGCGAGTACATATGATCAATTATGTAGATGCTTTCCAGGCAGCTGTATTGCCAGTGATTGCTTTGCTACTACTAGTTTTATTTATGAATAAGTATCTTAAATCGAGGCGTGTACAGCACTAATGTGATCAAACAACACAACTAGAATTTGGCACCTGTGCCAATTAATTCAGCTGAGAGAATTTTGTAAGAGAATCCTTCTGGATTCAGACTATCTTGTATCTGTTTATCTATTTCAGGATGCTGGTACATAAAGAATGGCAGTTTGCCTGTTGTGATATGACGCCTTAAAAGTATATCTTCTGCATGATTGAATGTTACCCAATTCATTTCCCAAGAGCCAAAAAGTTTTTCTCTTAATGCGATTGCTTGTGGGTGTTTGCGGGTAAGTTTTCTTTTCGTATTACCTTGCACATGTCGGCAGGATCAACGGGTACCCAGCCTAAATCATTGAGATAAAATTCTGCGCGGCAGTGTTGTGATTGACTGATGTCTCTTAACATCCCCAAACTTTTATTTAATTTTGATTCATTGATGCGTATTCCATATTGGAGACGAGAGGGATACCTATGCCACATGCTAACCCAACAAATAAGGAATTCACGTCTGCGCATTTCCGCTCAGGGGATAATTTGACAGCATAGATTCGACGTTTCCGTTTCCACAACTACGTGCTGTTTCATTGTGATGCGCATTGTCTGTAATCCAATTATATATATCACGCGCTTGTTTTAGAGTTGTATGTGAATTGTTGGTAATCGAGAGAGCCGCTTTGTGTATGATGTCATGCAATGGTATCTGTAGAGTCGGATTTAGAAAGTGTTTTATATTCCTAGGTGTTGCTGTTTTACTGGGTTCCTTATAATGATTTAAATTGACAAAGCGGTCTGCGGTTTTAACGATGCTACTAACGGTTACAGTTCTTGGTCCAATGTTCTGCCATCCAGCAGTAAATACTCGAAAAGCTTCATCTCCAATAGTGCTAAAGTGCTAAACTTTGCCTTTGTAGCCGTTGTATTCCAAATGCTGGCTTGTGTAAACTGAAAAATCGTAACATTTGTATCAGGTAAGGGAAGCTACAAACGTGCTTTTTTGCCTGTTTTAGGCAGATCAACCTGATAGGTCAAGCGAAAACTATTCCATTGGCGGATACTTGGTTGTTGATTAGCGAGAGATGAATAAAAAGGGGAAATTAGCGAGCCTATCCCGGTAATTTTGAAAAAAGTCCTACGCTGTATTCTTTTCTCTCATGCAACTAAAAAAAATTTTAACTGCTATTTATGAATTTAGTCTTACTGTCCGCTTCAGTCAATCTTGACTTGTTACTTCGACTCACTGATTCGTTCAATTCTAGCTTGCCGGAGTATTAGTTTATGATGCCATTATCTACTGATATCTTGCCTGTCATTCAACTTGAAACTGGGCCGTCTCCAATTTATACCATTATATGGATGCATGGTCTTGGTGCTGATGGCAATGATTTTGTACCAATTGTAGAAGCACTTAATTTACCAGCTGATATTCCTGTCCGTTTTATCTTCCCGCATGCACCTATGCTGCCCGTGAGTATTAATAATGGCTTGGTCATGCGTTCATGGTATGACATCAGAAATCCTCAGTTGGATCGTTTTGAAGATGAATCAGGTATACGTGCTTCGCAAAAGGCAATTGAGACGCTGATCGAACAAGAAATCCAAAATAGTATGACATCTAATCATATCCTGCTGGCTGGTTTTTCGCAGGGTGGCGTGATGGCCTTACAGGTTGGTTTGCGTTATGCAAGTAAGTTAGCAGGTATCATGGCTTTGTCCTGTTATTTGGCTCTTGCAAAAACACTGGAGGCAGAAGCGTGTTCGGTCAATTCATCGATACCGATATTCATGGCACACGGTAGTGATGATCCAATTGTCTCGATTTCACAAGCTAAGACGGCAAGAAAATTATTGCTTGATGCCCAGTACCCATTGGAATGGCATCAGTATCCAATGGAACATTCTGTGTGTGCGGAAGAAATTGTAGATATTAGTAATTGGTTGCGGCAGATACTTAAGTAAAGATTAGAGATAAACGTTTTCTTGATCACCACTATCTTATTGATAACATAAACTCTTTTGGATGGTAAACTGAAAATGTTTACAAGCATTGAACCCGAATTCGTATGATAATTTTCAAAGACTATTATGAAGCTAGCCACCTGGAACGTTAATTCACTTAAAGTACGCCTGTCACAAGTCATTGACTGGTTGGAAGTAAATCAACCTGATGTGCTGTGTCTGCAGGAAACCAAATTACAAGATATGAATTTCCCGCAGGATGAGATTGCAGCCGTTGGATATCAATCTGCTTTTATCGGGCAGAAAACCTATAATGGTGTTGCCATTCTCAGTAAGCAGACCGGTAATGAGATTGTTACTGCCATACCTGATTTTGATGATGTGCAGAAAAGAGTAATTGCAGCAACCTATGGTGATATACGGGTAATTTGTATCTATGTCCCCAATGGGGATAACATTGAGTCAGAAAAATATAGCTATAAATTAAGATGGTTACCTGCATTGAATCAATGGTTGCAGAATGAATTGGTAAATTATACTAAGCTGGTGTTATTGGGTGATTTTAATATTGCGCCCGATGATCGTGATATATACGACCCGGAAGCGTGGAGAGGTAAAGTACTATGTAGCCAACCAGAGCGTGATGCTTTCCATCAATTAATCAATCTGGGACTCGTGGATAGCTTTAGTTTATTTAACCAACCTGATAAGACATATACATGGTGGGATTACCGTATGATGGCGTTCCGACGTAATCGTGGCGCACGTATCGACCATATTATGCTGAGTAGTGAGCTTGCAGGTACTTGCACTGCATTCATCATAGATAAAGCAGTGCGAAAGCTTGAGCGTCCTTCAGATCATGCGCCAGTCATGGTGGCGCTATCGAAATAAACTTAATTTTTGTGTGTGTTAACTAGTATCTTCCAGGAGGCGGCAACTTTTTTAGTTCATTCTTGAGTATTTCTAGATTTTTTTCACGTAAAGCAATTTCTTTTTTGAGTCGTTCTACTCGGTTAAGGTGCCGCTGGTAATTTCTTTCGCTACCAATGCGATCAGGCGTGCCACCCTTATATTCCTTTCTTGCTTCTGCCAAGCGGGTTGTTTCTTCAGAAATTCTTTTTTCAAGGACTTCACGTTGTTCTTCAATTTTGGTTTGTTCTATTCTTTGTTTAATCCGTGCACCTGCGTTTCCAGTGCCTCTAGTGGGCACCACAACGATGGGTGGCAGATCAATCATTTTTGCATCATTTGTACGAATATTCGAATAGGTAATATTGCCGTGTTCGTCGACCTGCTTGTACATGCCTGATAGGACAGAACAAGAAAAAATTATTAAAAAAATAAATAAGATACAGTTGGTTCTCATGGGTCACCATTGATGTCTGCTATTAAGCGCTATAGATTAGCAAGTTCCTTTTTCAGAGCCACTATATTTCTTTGATGCAATATTACTTTATTTTGTATCATTTTTATTTTTTCTTTGTATTGAACTGCTTCATGGTTAGGTTGGTTTATCTTTGTTGTAAAGAGAGTGGAGTTTTTCTCCATATTGGATAAATTTTGTCGGGTATCAGCAAGAAGTTTTGTTTCAGTGACGAGTTCTTTTTCTAGAATTTGGCGACGTTTGGAATCGCGTTTTTTTTGCGTGTTGGCATGTACCTTGGGGAAGTTTTTGTGCGATCCGGCTTTCTTAAGTTTGGATCTAGGTGAAAATGGGGCAGTCAGGAGTTTTTTGCCGCCTTTAACTGGCTTGTTGATATACGTGATATGTCCATTCTCATCAATATGCTTATATATTTCCGACTTGGCGTAGGTAATGGGTGGGATCCCCACTGTTATTAAAATCGAGAGGATGACTAGATTTTTTTTCCCCATATCGCTTGATAGATAAATCCGAGTGACTGTGGCGGTAAATGGCAGGTTGCCCTCATTTGGAAACGCTTGAGTGTGACCAGTCTATCAATTAATTTCAGTTGGGAAAATGGAAAAAAGAGCTAATAATCTCCCTTTGTTTATAAACTGTAATACATGTCAAATTCAACTGGATGGGTGGTTGTGCGCAACAGTATGACTTCTTCCATTTTTAGCTCAATATAGGCATCAATCATATCATTAGAGAAGACACCACCACGGATTAAAAAATCACGATCTTTATCTAAATTTTCTAGCGCTTCCTCTAGTGAAGCGCAAGAATTTGGAACTTTCGCTGCTTCTTCAGGAGGGAGGTCATAAAGATTTTTATCCATGGGGTCACCCGGGTGTATTTTGTTTTGGATGCCATCCAATCCGGCCATCATTAACGCCGTGAATGTAAGAAAAGGATTTGCTAAGGGATCTGGAAAAAGAACTTCAGCACGTCGTCCTTTTGGATCGTTGGCATGTGGAATCCGAATAGCTGCAGAGCGGTTGCTAGATGAATAAGCAAGATTAACAGGTGCTTCAAATCCAGCAACCAGTCGTTTATAGGAGTTGGTGCCTGGATTAGTAATCGCATTCAGTGCCTTGGCATGCTTGATGATCCCACCGATATAAAATAGTGCTAGTTCAGATAACCCAGCATAGCCGTTACCCGCAAACAAGTTTGTTCCGTCTTTCCATATAGATTGGTGCACATGCATGCCAGAGCCATTATCACCGACGATGGGTTTGGGCATAAAAGTGGCTGTTTTGCCGTAGGAGTGTGCGACATTGTGTACCACATACTTGAGTATCTGATTCCAGTCAGCACGCTTAACTAAACTATTAAAGCGGGTGCCAATTTCACATTGGCCCGCTGTGGCCACTTCATGATGATGTGCTTCTACACCGATTCCCATTTCTTCCATAATTAGGCACATAGTCGATCGAATATTTTGTAGAGAATCAACAGGGGGAACAGGGGAGTGCCCCCCTTTGATAGCAGGTCGATGACCAATATTGCCGTGCTCATATTTGATTGCTGAGCTCCAGGGTGCTTCTTCAGATTCAATCTTTACGGAGCAACCTGACATATCTGTGTGCCAATGTACCGAATCAAAAATAAAAAATTCTGGTTCGGGACCAAAGTAAGCAATGTCACCAATACCTGTTGATTTAAGGTATATTTCCCCTCGCTTTGCTAATGAACGTGGATCACGACTGTAGCCTTTGCCATCTGCAGGTTCAACCACATCGCAGGTGATGAGTAACGTTGCATCATCCATAAAGGGATCCATATTTGCGGTATCTGGGTCTGGCATGAGTAACATATCGGAGGCCTGAATACTTTTCCAGCCAGCAATAGATGAGCCGTCAAATGGGTGACCATCTTCAAATTTGTCCGCATCAAAGGTATGGGCGGGAACGGTTACATGTTGTTCTTTTCCATTGGTGTCTGTAAAACGCAGATCAACAAATTTGACTTCCTTGTCTTGAATCAATTTCAAAACATCAGTTACCACCATTTTTTTCTCCAGACTAGCATTACAAGTATTGTTTATGCGGAAAATCAAGATGCGAACAGGCCAGGCCGAATTATACCAGCACAGACAGGTTTATTATCTGCCACCATATTTTCAGAATTCCAAATATATATTTGATAATAACGACGTATTGATATTTTACTGTATTATCATGGGGTAAGTAATGCTGTCATCTGGAATATAGAGATCTTAAGTTTGACTCCTGTTGAATCATATTATTAGTAGCAAAGGTAAGAATATTTTGTTTTCGGTTCATTTAAAAAGTATCGGTTTATTAGTGGGTCTGGGTCTTTTCGGGATAATAATTTTATTGCCTGCGCCGACAGGTTTATCACTTCCCGCATGGCATACGGCAGGTGTTGCATTGCTGTTGGCAGTTTGGTGGGCAACTGAAGTCTTGCCGATTCCCGTGACATCATTATTGCCCGTCCTGTTGTTTCCGGCACTGGGCATTATGACGATGGTGGAAAGCACGACTCCTTATGCTGCACCAACAATTTTTTTATTATTGGGTGGTTTTATTATTGCCACAGCACTTTCCCGATGGGATTTACATCGCAGACTTGCACTCAATATTCTTGTTCGGGTTGGGGATAGCCCTACTGCATTGATAGCTGGTTTTATGGGTGCCACAGCAATGATGTCTATGTGGATCAGTAATACGGCAAGTACCATTATGATGATTCCCATTGCGATGTCTCTAGTGAGTGAGATTACTAAAGACAACATATCTAAATATCAAAGTTTCCTCTTGTGCCTGATTCTCGGTATTGCCTATTCGGCCAGTATTGGTGGTCTGGGAACAATTATCGGCACGCCGCCAAATTTATTTGTAGTGGGTTATATGAAACAAACATATGGTATTGAAATTAGTTTTGTGGATTGGATGATGTTTGGTGTACCAACTGTTGTGGTTATGACATATGTTGCATGGTGGGTACTTACAAAATGGGCTTATCCCTTTGATGCACAGGGTATGTCTTTCTCAAAAACTTTGATTCGTGATGAGTTGAATAAAATGGGGTGTCTGACGCAACCCGAGAAACGCATTATATTTATTTTCTTGTTGGTTGCGATAGCATGGATTTTGCGTGTTCCTGTGCAACAAAGCTTTAATATTTTATTATGGTTAAACGATGCAATGATTGCGATTGGGGGTGCAGTTTTGATGTTTATGATTCCATCAGGCGAGAGTCAGGATAAAGGCGTGGCCTTGTTGGATTGGGAGTGTGCCAGCAAAATACCCTGGGGTGTCCTTTTGTTGTTTGGTGGGGGATTAAGTCTTGCCGCAGCAATTAAAAGTACCGGGTTGGCCATTTGGATCGGTGCGGGTTTGTCCGGTTTTACAGATTGGGCTTTAATATTCATGTTGTTGGGGCTGGTTACACTGGTTATATTTTTGACAGAGCTGACGAGCAATACAGCAACAACTGCAACCTTATTACCCATACTGGGTGCACTGGCAGTTAACAGTGGTATCGATCCTATGTTATTGTTTGCCCCCACAGCACTGGCTGCTAGTTGTGCCTTTATGCTGCCCGTTGCGACAGCCCCCAATGCGATAGTTTACGCAACGGGAAGCGTATCGATTTCTCAAATGGCGAATGCCGGTTTTAAATTAAATCTTGTTGCAATTGTTGTTGTAACTATTTTGTCCTATATTTTGGTTCCCAAGGTGTTTGGGTAACCAGTTTTTATACGATTTCTGAACTGAATGCTCCAAGCACTCGACCTACTCAAAGATATTTTTGGTTATCCCGCTTTTCGCGGGCAGCAAGCTAAGGTGATTGCACATGTTGCAGAGGGTGGGGATTGCCTGGTATTGATGCCAACAGGCGGAGGCAAATCACTCTGTTATCAAATTCCTGCATTATTGCGTGAAGGTGTTGCCATAGTCGTATCCCCGTTGATTGCATTGATGCAGAATCAAGTAACCGCATTACATGAGATTGGTGTTCGTGCAGCATTTCTCAATTCCTCCTTATCACAACAGGAGGCAGCAGAAGTTGAGCGCAATATGCTCGCAGGGATGTATGATTTAGTATATGTGGCACCAGAAAGATTGCTGACGTCACGTTTTTTGAATCTCATGGTACGCACGCCACTTGCCTTATTTGCAATTGATGAAGCCCACTGTGTTTCACAGTGGGGGCATGATTTTCGTCCAGAATATATCCAGCTATCGATTTTGCATGAGCGCTTCCCTGATGTGCCGCGTATTGCATTGACTGCTACTGCTGATACGGTGACACGTAAAGAAATTGTTGAACGCCTCAGTCTCGATGATGCCGCACTATTTGTCTCCAGTTTTGATCGCCCTAATATTCGTTATCAAATTGTTGATAAGGCAAATAGTAAGTTACAGTTACTTACTTTCATTCGTGCTGAACATGAAGGGGACGCGGGTATTGTTTATTGTCTGTCACGGAAGAAAGTTGAAGAAACAGCAGCATGGTTAGAGGATAAAGGTGTTACTGCGATTGCGTATCATGCGGGTATGAGTACACAGATAAGGAGTCATAATCAAGAAAGATTTCTGCGTGAAGAGGGTATTGTAATGGTTGCTACCATTGCTTTTGGTATGGGAATCGATAAGCCTGATGTTCGATTTGTTGCGCATCTCGATTTGCCCAAAAGTATTGAAGGTTACTATCAGGAAACCGGGCGTGCTGGGCGTGATGGACAGGCAGCCAATGCATGGATGGCTTATGGATTGGGCGATGTTATTCAGCAGCGAAGAATGATTGATGAATCTGAGGCGCAAATGCAGTTTAAACAAGTGGCTGCAAAGAAACTGAGTGCCATGCTTGCGTTATGTGAGACCACAACGTGTCGTCGTGTGAATCTGCTGAATTATTTTGGTGAAGTGTCTTCTAATATTCCGTGTGGTAATTGTGATGTTTGTCTTAACCCACCGAAAGTATGGGATGCGACCGTGGCAGTACAAAAGGCATTGTCTTGTGTTTATCGTACAGGTCAGAATTTTGGGGCTGGGCATTTGATTGATGTATTAAGGGGAAAGCATACCGAACGCGTGAAGGAATGGCGTCATGAAAATGTCAGTACTTTTGGCATTGGGCAAGAACTACAAGAAAAGGCCTGGCGTGCGGTGTTTCGACAAATTGTAGCATTGGAATTGCTTGCCACGGATGGTGAAGGCTATGGTTCTTTGTACTTAACCGCAGCAAGTCGTGCAGTACTAAAGGGTCAGCAAACAATACATTTGCGACAACAGCCTGAGCAAAAGCGGGTTTCAGAAAAAAGGCGTGAAGATGATCAAATGATCATTGACCCAGTTGCACGGCAATTGTGGGAACGTTTGCGTATTTGGCGGACACAAACTGCAAAGGAGCATGGTGTGCCGGCATATGTCATATTCCATGATTCAACATTGAGAGAGCTGGTACGTTTATGCCCACAGACGGAAGAAGACCTGCGTCAGGTGACAGGTGTAGGGACTCATAAGCTGGACAGATATGGGAATAATCTAATTAAAATTCTGCGGAGTTGTTAGCGTATATGACTTGTTCATTACATCCAGTGGAAATAAGGTATAAATTACAGGTTGCTTATGTCTATTGAGAAGGAAGATTCATTATAGAATTCTAGATAAGCATTTAATAGTAGCATTGTTTTCTGAAGCGCTACTAAGTACACTGTAGTGACAAAAACAACATAATTGTTGTTAGACTATAAAAACTACGTGTTTTTCTTGTGGTGTTTGTTTGTGTTGGGCACTATTCATTAGAATCTCCTAATTGGGGCTGTAAACTATGACCGAATGCGCTGGTGTACAGTTCGGCAAATTAACGACCTCGGTTGACACTTTTATGGAGTTTTGCTATAAATGGCGCGAACCTTCCAAAATTACCTTCTTCTCTTAATCACTGGACATCTTGACAACCTTAAAACGGTGAAACTTCAGTTTCCCTATACATACTACACACTGATATGACTTCCCTTAATCACTTGCACTTAAAGATTGTTATTCCGTTGTTGCTAGGACTATTACTGACTGGTTGCGCTTCAGTTGATAATCGAAAAGATCCGTTGGAGTCCATGAACCGTGCTGTTTTTGGATTTAACGAGACTGTTGATGAAAAGGTAATCGAGCCTGTAGCCAGAGGCTATAAGTATGTAGTGCCAGATCCTGTTGAACAGATCGTGCATAATTTTTTCTCAAACCTTGATGATGTGGTCGTGACGGTTAACTCACTGCTGCAATTGAATTTTATGGGAACGGCAGGCAGTGGCACACGACTGCTGATCAATACGACCGCCGGTTTAGGAGGTATGATGGATATCGCAAGTGATATTAATGCTATAGGTGGTTTAGATGTTACTAAGCGTAATGAAGATTTCGGTCAGACGTTGGGCCATTATGGTGTTGCCAGCGGGTTTTATTTGGTATTGCCTGTTTTAGGGCCTAGTTCAGCACGAGATTCTTTTGGTATGGCTGTTGATACCCTTTTGATGCACCCTATAACAAATGTGTTTTGGACTAAAGAGCTTCTTGGTTTTTATGATTATAAGGTTCAACTACCTTTGGCGACGTTAAAGTCTTTGGATGAACGTGTGCAATTTCTAGATGCTGATAAGGCGCTGGAGGAGGCTGCACTTGATAAGTATGAGTTTGTGCGTGATGCTTACATGCAGCGGCGTGAGAGCCTAATATATAACGGTGATCCACCAGAAGTTAATTATGAAGACGATGAAGAGTGAACTAAATTTTCACGTTTTTTTCAGTATAGATGCAAGCAGCTTTACTGTTAGAGCAATTCACAGATTAAACAAATGCTCAAGCGTTTGGTGGCGGTAAGTGTTTGACATAACTTCTAATTTAGGTTTGCACGAAAAAAGGCACCTCAGGGTGCTTTTTTATTGTCTATCTCTAAAATATGAATTGACCTTTAATTGACCTAAATTGGCCCATCACGTAGAGTTGATACTTTGGAGAATAATAATAGAATTTTAAAGGAGACCCTGTAAACCATGAGTATGCAGAACTGGACCGATGAAGAGCTTACCTCGACACGCGATAAATTGGAGGCATGGAGTGAACGGTATAATGGTTCAGGATGGGGGCCGAAGTTATGGCTGTTTACCGCGTTTCTGGGTGCATTTGCTATTTCTACTGGGTTTGCATTTATCTTTTTTGATGGCTTAACTGTACTCAATGTCATTTTGATGATTCTTGGATCAATTACTTGTTATTCCTGGTATAGAAGTGATAAGCAACATAAAGATAATGTCGCGTTTCTTGCTGAAATCAATAAAGAAATTAGTCACCGTAAAAAGCGCAATAAGAAGAAAGAATCAAAGACTAAGCATGTTGCAGACGGCAAAGCCGAAGAAAAGGGGCAGGAAGAAACTAAAAAATGATAATAGAATAAAAATAGTTACGTTTTTACTCGGGTAGATTTGGTTATTGGAATAAAAGCCTTGTACTCAGAAGTTTTAATACGGAAAATGAATCGCATTCAGTATATTTTGAATCAGGAAGATCTACATCTTTTCAAAGTATTTTGTCAGTTTGTATGGTTTCAGGGTGAACCATTACCGTTGATATTTGATATAGAAAATGAAGTATACGTGAAGCAAGGTATTACTTTATCAACGTTAAAACGTCTTGAGGGGATTGGTTTAATAATATTTGAATCAGATGGTTACATTAAGAAAAGATTAGGTCAGCATACGCGCCTTTTTTATAAAGGCAAGCCAACAAAAATAGGATTTCCGGGTAAAATAGACAATCAATTAGATGTGGGGCATGTTCTTCTCACAGCAACTGGAAAAGATCGAGCACTTGCATGCGAAACTTCCTGGAATCAGGAATTCTATGAATATGTAATCAGAAGATGGTACCAGCAAGGGTTCGTCTTATCATCAATTCAAATTAATCGTCAATTTCTTAAAGAATGAGTATTACCCGATAATCGTTGACATTGGTATAAGTAGGCCCAGTAATGATCAAATCACCTAATTGTTCGAATAAGGTGTAGGCATCGTTGTTAGCGAGTAGCGCAGCAGCATTTATTCCGAGTTGTTTTGTGCGATATAAAGTGTTGGGTGTCATCATTGCACCTGCATTATCTTCTGATCCGTCTAAGCCATCAGTATCACAAGCCAAGGCATAAACGTTCTCCATCCCGTCGAGTTTAAGCGTCAGTGACAATAAGAACTCCGTATTACGACCACCGCGTCCCCGACCTTTGACTGTGACGGTTGTCTCTCCTCCTGAGAGTAGTGCAATGGGTGCTCTCCACATTGTCGGGTAGTTGTGGATCTCTTTTACCAGTGCAGCGTAAACTTTGGCGACGTCACTTGCTTCGCCTGTTACCGTGTCGTCCAGTATCACAGTAGAAATGTCCTGATTGAAAAAGTGACTTTTTGCTGCTGCCAGTGAACAATGTGCGTTTGAAATGATTCGGTTTTCTATATGAGTAAAAATAGGAGAACCTGGTTTGGGCGTTTCATCCAGACTATTTTGATTGCCTGCAAATAGGACTTTTTGTATCGTTGTAGGAGTATTTATTCTGTAGTGTGCAAGTATTGCCAAGGCATCAGAAAAAAATGTAGGGTCTGGTGCGCAAGGACCTGAAGCAATATGAGTTGGGTCATCGCCTGTTACATCGGAAATAATCAATGCAAGCGTTGGCGCATGGCAAACAGCGGCAAGTCTTCCACCCTGGATGGCCGATAAGTGCTTGCGTACAGTATTGATTTCTTGAATTGTTGCGCCACAATGCAGTAATTGCAGCGTAATACTTTTTAAGTCATCAGTTGGAATATCTGCGACTGGCAAGGATAGCAGGCTTGATCCACCACCACTGAATAGACATAGCAGCAAATCATCTGGACGTAGTTTTCCCACTGCTTTCAGAATACGTTGCGATGCTTGCGTACCATTTTTATCAGGGAGCGGGTGTCCTGCTTCAATGGTTTCAATTCTTTTGGTTGGTAAATTGTGACCGTAACGGGTAACGACTATGCCATCAAGTGGTGCATCATGTGGCCAATGGTTTTCTACAGCTTGTGCCATGGCAGAAGCAGCTTTACCTGCTCCGACTACCAGTGTGCGGCCCTTGGGTGGTTCAGGTAGGTGTTGCGGAATGATATGTTGTGGGTGGGCTGCATTAACTGCGATATTAAAGCTATCAAGCAGAAGATTACGTGGATTAATTTCCATGATTATGATTACTTATTGAGTACTGCCTTTAAGTAATGACCGGTAAAACTTGCTTTATTCAAGGCGATATCTTCTGGTGTTCCCTCCGCTATAATCTGACCGCCACCGTCACCCCCATCAGGGCCAAGATCTATAATCCAATCAGCAGTCTTGATGACGTCAAGATTATGTTCAATAACGACTACGGTATTACCATGATCACGCAGCCGGTGTAACACTTTCAACAATAAATCAATGTCTTGGAAATGAAGTCCGGTAGTGGGTTCGTCAAGAATATAAAGGGTTCGCCCAGTGTCGCGTTTGGAAAGTTCTAAGGATAACTTTACCCGCTGTGCTTCACCACCCGAAAGGGTTGTGGCTGATTGTCCTAAGGTGATGTATCCCAATCCTACATCTAAAAGTGTTTGTAGTTTGCGTGCTACAACGGGGACAGGGCTAAAAAGCTCACGCGCATGCTCTACGGTCATTCGCAAGATTTCGTTAATATTTTTACTCTTGTATTGAATTTCAAGGGTTTCACGGTTGTAACGCATTCCATGACAAACATCACAAGTCACATAAACATCAGGTAGAAAATGCATTTCCACTTTGATGACGCCGTCTCCCTGACATGCTTCGCAACGTCCACCTTTAACATTGAACGAAAATCGACCGGGTGCGTAACCACGTTCGCGTGCTTGGGGAACCCCTGAGAATAGTTCTCTAATTGGTGTAAATAACCCTGTGTATGTGGCCGGATTAGAACGTGGTGTGCGACCAATTGGACTTTGATCCATATTGATGACTTTGTCAAAGAATGCCAATCCTTCAATATGTTGATGTGGTGCGGGTTCAGCATTACTGCCATAAAGATGCCGTGATACAGCACGATGGAGTGTTTCATTAATGAGTGTTGACTTGCCTGAACCCGATACACCTGTAACACATACAAATAACCCTACGGGTAGATTGAGATTGATGTTTTTTAGGTTGTTACCCGATGCATCATTAATTCTGAGCATGCGGTCACTGTTTAGCTCGGTACGTTTCTCAGGTAACTTGATGGCCAATTTGCCAGATAGATATTTTCCGGTTAGTGAGTTAGTATTTTCGTAAATGGCCTGCGGGCTACCCTGGGCAACGACTAATCCGCCATGTTCGCCTGCACCAGGTCCCATATCTACAACATAATCAGAGATTTGTATCGCCTCTTGGTCATGCTCAACGACAATTACGCTATTGCCTAGATCACGTAGATGCTTCAGTGTGCCAAGCAGGCGTCCATTATCGCGTTGGTGTAGACCGATTGAAGGCTCATCCAATACGTACATTACGCCCGTTAACCCTGAACCAATCTGGCTGGCAAGACGTATACGCTGAGATTCGCCTCCAGATAATGTATCAGCGGAGCGATCTAATGATAAGTATTCTAATCCAACGTTATTGAGAAATTGTAGGCGGCTGGAAATTTCTTTAATGATTCTTTCAGCAATGGATTGTTTGTGCCCAGATAGCTGTGTGTTATCAAAAAATAATTTGGCTTGTTTCAAAGAAAGTGCACTAATTTCATAAATAGCATGTCCACCAACATGTACATGACGGGCTGCTTGGCAAAGACGGGTACCTTTGCAATCAGGACAAATCCTGGAATTTAGATACTTTGCCAGTTCTTCACGCACGGTTTGTGATTCTGTTTCTTTGTAGCGCCGTGTCAGATTAGGAATAATTCCCTCGAAAGCGTGTGTTTGTTGATACTTGCGACCACCTTCTTTTAAATATGAGAATTGAATTTTTTCTTTTTTGGATCCATTTAGAATCATATCCTGAATGTTTTCATCCAATTTTTCAAATGGTTCTTCCAGATCAAATTTATAATATTTTGCAAGACTGGTTAGTATTTGAAAATAAAATTGATTACGTCGATCCCAATTCTTAACCGCACCAGAAGCAAGTGATAAATGTGGAAAAGCGACCACGCGTGCAGGGTCAAAAAATGTGATTTGTCCCAGACCTTCACACTTGTTACAGGCTCCTAATGGGTTATTAAAGGAAAATAATCGTGGTTCTAGCTCGGATAACGAATAACTACAAATAGGGCAACTAAATTTAGCGGAAAAAAGATGCTCATGATTGGTGTCCATTTCTACTGCTAAGGCACGTCCATCTGAATGACGTAACGCGGTTTCAAATGATTCAGCCAATCGTTGTTTGGCATCTGTTGTCACTTTCAAGCGGTCAATGACCACTTCCACAGTATGTTTCTTAGTCTTTTGTAATTTTGGTAACGAATCTATTTCACATATTGCGCCATCTACTCGCAGACGAACAAAACCCTGTGCGCGTAATTCACCAAATAAATCGGTTTGTTCACCTTTTCGTTCGACAACAAGTGGCGCTAAAATCATCAGTCGGGTATTGCTTGGTAACTGCAATACATGATCAACCATTTGAGAAACACTTTGTGCTGTTAATGTAATTTTATGATCGGGGCAATGTGGATCGCCGACACGTGCGTACAGTAAACGTAAGTAGTCATGGATTTCTGTAACGGTACCGACAGTGGAGCGTGGATTGTGTGAGGTTGCTTTTTGTTCAATGGCAATGGCAGGTGAAAGACCTTCAATCAAGTCTACATCAGGCTTTTCCATTAATTGTAAGAATTGCCGGGCATATGTCGAGAGTGATTCAACATAACGTCGCTGACCTTCAGCATAGAGTGTATCAAACGCGAGAGAGGATTTGCCTGAACCCGATAGTCCTGTAATAACGACCAGTTTATTACGAGGCAGATCAAGATTGATATTTTTGAGATTGTGGGTGCGTGCACCGCGGATTTTAATAAATTCCATTGGCTATCTAAGTACGGGTCAACCTGCTAATATACCCAACTTTTCAGAAATCTCACAATCTGATTTATGTCCGTCACACTAATCCCTGAAAAAATGTCTCCAACAGAATTGCGTGCCACTGCCGGTTTGGCAAGTATTTATGGTCTGCGTATGTTTGGATTGTTTATCATTCTGCCAGTGTTTGCTTTTTATGCTGAACATTTGCCTGGCGGTAACAACTATACACTGGTTGGTATTGCATTGGGTGCCTACGGATTAACCCAAGCAATTCTTCAAATTCCTTTCGGTTGGCTATCTGATCGTATTGGACGCAAACCAGTCATTTATATAGGATTGATTTTGTTTGCTGTAGGTAGTTTTATGGCGGCAACTGCGGATGATATTTACTGGGTAATATTAGGTCGTGTTATCCAGGGAGCCGGAGCAATTTCAGCTGCGGTGATGGCACTTGCCGCAGATCTGACTCGAGAAGAACATCGCACTAAGGCGATGGCAATTATCGGTATGACCATCGGTACTACTTTTGCTGTTTCATTGATTGTTGCACCGGCACTAAATCAATGGATTGGAGTGCCAGGAATTTTTGCAATGACGGGGGTGCTGGCACTGTTAGCAATATTGGTTGTTTACAAAATCGTTCCGGATCCACAAATAAGTCGTTTTCATTCTGATACTGAAGCCTCTTCTTCAAAATTTAAGAATGTGTTGAGTAATACTCAATTGTTACGCTTGAATTATGGTATTTTTGCATTACATGCATCACTAATGGCTTTATGGTTGATGGTGCCGCTGTCGTTACGTCAGGCTGGATTGGTGAAGGGTGACCACTGGCAGGTATATTTGCCTGTTTTAGTTTTGTCTATGGTATTGATTGTTCCTGCTATTATCTATGCCGAAAAGAAAGCTAAACTCAAACCTGTATTTATTGCGGCAGTTGCATTATTACTGATAGGGCAGGTGTCACTGGCACTGACATCCGATACAATATGGGGCACAGCCGTCGCATTATTGATTTTTTTTACTGCATTTAATCTGTTGGAAGCGAGCTTGCCATCACTGATTTCTAAAATTGCACCCGTGGGTGCAAGGGGTACCGCGATTGGTGTTTATAGCAGTACTCAGTTCATGGGCGCTTTTATTGGTGCAGCGGCAGGTGGCTATTTATATGAGAACTATGGAGACTATGCACTATACGCATTTTGTGGATCTTTATTAGTAGTATGGTTGATACTTGCCACGACAATGAAAGCGCCAGCGGCGATACGCTCCAAAATGTTCCATGTGGAAGAAATGGATGTCGATAAAGCCAGTGGACTGTCTCGGGAACTTGCGGCATTAACTGGCGTATATGAAGCGTTGGTAGTGGCAAATGAAAGAGTTGCTTATTTAAAAGTTGATATGAAAGGTTTTGATGAAGAAGGGGTTAATAAATTGCTAGGGGGGGAAGCATAAATGGCATCAGTCAATAAAGTTATACTTATTGGTAACTTGGGTAAGGATCCAGAGACTCGCTATATGTCAAATGGTGAAGCGGTCACGAACATTACAATGGCGACCACAGACAATTGGAAAGATAAAAATGGTGAAAAACAGGAAAAAACTGAGTGGCACCGTGTTACGTTTTATCGGAAACTTGCTGAGATCGCAGGCGAGTACCTAAAAAAAGGGCGCCCTGTCTATATTGAAGGCAGGTTAGAAACGCGTAAATGGACCGATAAATCGGGTGTTGAGCGCTATACCACTGAGATTATTGCGAATGACATGAAAATGCTGGGTAGTAAGTCGAGTAGTGGTAGTTTTGAAACGGCTAATAATGAGAGTGGTGGTTCTGCACCAAGTCAAACTGCTCCGGATAATGCGCCCAGTAAGCCTGGTAGTGGTTTTGACGATATGGATGATGACATCCCATTCTAAGGATTTGTTAACTTGTATTTGGTCAGCATCATGATGAACAATGCTGATTGGTTAAAAGGATTATTCCGAAATAGTGTTTCTTTTAATCCTGTTGTAGCTGAGACCTAAATGTTGTGGTGGTGATGTGAATTCGATGCTATAGATGCCGCCGCCAATTGTTTCGGCCAAGTGTTTAAATTCAGTAGCCAGAATATTTCTTGGAACGATAAATATCTGTTTAATGCCTGATTTGAAGTTTACAATAATTTTCATAACGTCGCTCCTGACAAATGTATAAACAGGAAATTAATTTAAGATCAATTGGTTTAGATCCATTATATTTTTCAACGACAATAGAGAATTAAACTTTAGAGAATATATCAAGTATCAATTTGTTATAGGTTTGCAAGCATTGTATTGATAAACAAATAAGCTGGTTTGGTTAGAAGTAATTTGGGCACATTATTTTCTGTTACCTCAGAGAATGGATCTATTCCTTATTAGCGCGTACATGCCAACGTGTGGACATGCCCGCTATCATGTGATCATTGACATGGCAATGGAATAACCAGTCGCCGGGTGAGCGAGGAGTCATGTCTACTGAAGTCATGCTGGCAGGCAATATTTCAACGACATCAGTATGGCGGCCATGATCCAGCACAGTTTGTCCATGCCAATGCACGGTATGATTATCGACTTCGTTCCCTAAAGCGACTAGATGCCAACGCACGCGTTTGCCCAAGTTGGTTTCATATCCTTTGAGATTGCCAAAAATATGACCGTTTATTGTGTGCTTGAGGCCACTTTCTGCGTCATTTTCTTCGTTAAAAATCATGAATAAAGCTGTCCATTCCTGATCAATATCTCGAGGTGCGGGGTTAGACGCAGAGCGTGCCATACCTTTACGGGTGACAACAATCGTACCAATCAGGCCGAGATTCATTTCTTCTTCTGCCAGGATATGAGAATGATAGAGCCAGACGATAGATGAAGGATCTTTGGGTCCAGGCCCTGCAGCTTTGTCTACTACCCAGGTATAAGTATAGTGCTTGCCGGGTAGTATACTGGCACCTTTTCCCCCATCAGCGCCTTCATTATCTTTATCGTACTGCACGCCATGTGGATGTATAGAAAGTGGGCGATCAGTTTTATTTAGGAAATGGACTATTATCGAGTCGCCTACTACTGCACGTAACTGAGGACCTAATATACCCATCCATTTAGGTTGTGGCAACGGTGTGGTATAGCCATCATCTTTATAACCGATATAGCGATATTTGAGCTGGGTCCGCTTTAGTGGACGGATAAGTCACTAGCATTATGCAGCGATT
>CAXBGL010000031.1:0-19269 GCA_963975255.1 uncultured Nitrosomonas sp.
TCATAACAGACCTCCATGAAATTAATTATCTTTTACATGAAGTGTCCGTTAGGTCTCTACATATCTACAGACCGCACCTCTGGATGCAGCAGACAGGTATAGACAACATCTGAATTTTTAGGTCTCATATTTCTTCGCTATGATATAAATAGGTTACTCGACTAAATTTTCGTTATCACCATTATGATTTACTTGTAATTTTTTGTTATCAATGATTTGTTGCTTACGCCTTTCCTGAAACTGCAACAACAAACTATAAATAACTGGAAATACAAGCAAAGTCAGCAGCAGCACGGTAAACATACCGCCTAATACAGGTGCGGCAATCCGATGGGTGACATCAGCGCCACTGCCGGTAGCCAACATAATAGGAACTAAACCTATCATGGTAGAAAATGCAGTGATCGCAACGGGACGCACACGCATGGCAGTGGCTGCTTCGACTGCTTCACGAATTTCTGCGGCGGATAAGAGTGCTTGTTTTTGTCGACGTAATCTGGCAATTTCAATATCAATAAAGTTTAATACCATCACCCCAGTTTCCGCTGCCGTACCTGCTAATGCAATAAATCCCACATAAACAGCAACTGATAGGTTAAACCCAAGTAGATATACTAACCATATACCACCAATCAAACCAAAAGGAACAGTCAGCATCACGATGATAGGTTCCAGCACATTGCGAAAAGTAAGATACAGTAGGAAAAAGATAAGCATAAGTGTTAGGGGTACCACAATGCGTAACTTTTCAGCAGCGCGCTCCATGTATTCAAACTGACCAGACCAACTTATGGTATAGCCAGCAGGAAGCTTAACCTGACTCGCTAATAGCTCTTTTGCTTTCTCTACAAATCCACCAATGTCGGAGGTTTTAAGATCCACATAAATCCAGGCATTAGGGCGCGCATTCTCACTTTTAATGACAGGTGGTCCACGCCGCAGTGTCAAATCGGCCACCAATGACAATGGGACCTGCGCCCCGGTAGGGGTAGGGACTAACGTACGCTTTAGGCTTTCTTGATTATCTCTTAATTCTCGTGGATACCGCAGATTTACTGGGTAGCGTTCCAGACCTTCCACTGTTTCGGTAATGTTCATACCGCCAATGGCGCTTTGAATGACGTCTTGTACGTCACCCACGGTTAAGCCATAACGCGCGGCTTCATCACGTTTGATATCAAAATCCAGATAATATCCCCCGACAGCACGATCACCGAAAGCGGACAGTGTTTCCGGCATGGTTTTCATCACTTTTTCAATCTGAACAGATAAGCGCTGTAATTCATTTAAATCAGGGCCGGAAACTTTAATGCCAACGGGGGTTTTAATCCCGGTAGACAGCATATCAATGCGGGTTTTGATCGGCATGGTCCAGGCGTTGGTAACACCTGGAAATTGAATGGCTTGATCCATTTCAGTCACTAATTCTTGCGAAGTCTTGTTTGGATTGGGCCATTCCGATTTGGGTTTAAGGCGTATGGTTGTTTCCACCATCGACAGGGGTGCTGGATCTGTAGCTGTCTCAGCGCGTCCAATCTTGCCGAAAACATGATGTACTTCAGGAAAAGTTTTAAGAATTTTGTCAGTTTGTTGTAAAAGTTCCTTGGCCTTGGTGATAGAAATCCCAGGAAATGTACTGGGCATATAAAGAATATCACCCTCGTCCAATGGTGGCATAAATTCACTGCCAATTTGGGACAACGGATAAAGGGTTGAGGCCAGTAGCAGCATGGCCAGTATTAATGTGACTGCGCGCCAACGCATCGCCAGTTTGAGTATTGGAGAATGAATAAAATGCAAGAACCGGTTAGCCGGGTTTTTTCTCTCAGGAATAATTTTGCCACGAATGAAATAGCCCATTAGTACCGGTACAACTGTAATCGTTAACATTGCTGCGGCTGCCATGGCATAGGACTTGGTATAAGCCAGTGGGCTGAATAGCCGACCTTCCTGTGCCTCCATCGCAAAAATGGGAATAAATGAGACGGTAATAATGAGCAATGAAAAGAACAGTGAAGGCCCTACTTCACGCGATGCATTGCCAATGGCTTGCCAACGCTCACTTTCAGTCAGTTCGGCTTTTTTCTTTGCAATTGCCTCGCTCAAATGTTTATGCGCATTTTCAACCATCACAATGGCACCATCAACCATATCGCCAATCGCAATGGCTATACCACCCAAAGACATGATATTGGCATTAATATCCTGCGATTTCATGACAATAAATGCCATCAGTACAGCCAGTGGTAACGTTATTACGACGACCAATGATGAACGCAGATGAAGTAAGAACAAGCCAACCAGCACACAGACAATGAGCAATTCCTGAATCAGCGCTGTATTTAATGTATCCACTGCGCGTTCAATCAAGTCGCCACGGTCATAAACAGGAACAATTTCAACGCCTTCTGGCAATCCTTGCTTGAGTTCTTCCAGTTTTTTACGTACACCAAGTATAGTCGCCTGAGCATTATCGCCATAACGCATAATGACGATACCACCAGCAACTTCGCCTTCTCCATTTAACTCTACGACGCCACGGCGTAATTCGGGGCCGATTTGTACATGCGCCACGTCCTGTATACGTACAGGCGTGCCGTTAGCGTCAACCCCTACCGGAATGCTTCGGATATCGTCCAGAGAACGAATATAGCCCAAGCCACGGACCATATATTCTGTTTCAGCCATTTCAATTAATCGTCCACCGACATCATTATTCGAGCGTTGAATGGCATGCTTCACCTTTGACAAGGGTATGCCGTAGGCAAGCAGGGCATTCGGATTAACCTCTATCTGGTATTGCTTGACGTACCCTCCGACAGATGCGACTTCTGATACACCTGACAACGTTTGCAATGGGTAACGCAGATACCAGTCTTGAATGGAGCGTAATTGGGCCAGATCGTGTTTGCCGGTTTTGTCGACCAAAGCATATTCATAAACCCAGCCTACCCCTGTCGCATCAGGCCCCAATGATGGATTGACACCTTGTGGCAACCGCTCATTAGCATAATTGAGGTATTCCAGTACCCGGGATCTGGCCCAATACATGTCCGTACCATCTTCAAAAATGATATAAACAAACGACAGTCCAAAGAAAGAATAGCCACGTACCACTTTAGCATGGGGTACCGCCAACATGGCCGTGGTCAACGGATATGTGACCTGGTCTTCGACTACTTGTGGTGCTTGCCCAGGGAATTCAGTAAACACAATGACTTGTACATCTGATAAATCAGGAATCGCATCCAACGATATATTTTTAAAAGACCAGAATCCCGCCGCAGCCAGCACAACAACTGCCAGCAGAACCATAAAACGGTTATTTAGAGAACCTTTAATGATGGCATTAATCATGTTGATGTGGCGCCTCTTCTATCTGCAACGGATTGGGCTCAGATTGTTGTAATGCTGGATCCAGCATTTTGGCACTGGCTTCACGCAAACTGGACTCAGAATCAATCAAGAATTGTGCTGATGTGACAACTTCTTCACCTTCTTTGAGTCCGTCCAAAACGATAACTTTTCCATTAGATGCGATGCCTGTTCTAATGGTACGCGGCTCAAATTTTCCACCATCCCGCACAACAAATACTCTGTCGCGTGTACCCGAACGAATGACCGCTTCGGATGGGATCACTAATGCGCTTAATTGCTTACCTGCATAGATCGATACTTCGACGAACATGTCAGGTTTTAATAATAGTTCTTCATTTTTAAATTCCAGACGCACTTTGATTGTTCGAGTTTTTGCTTCAGCATAGGGATAGATGAAAGCCAGATGCCCTCTGAACACACGTCCGGGAATTCCGGCTAGTTGCATTTCAACCAAATCACCCTGTTTAACCCAAGGCAATTCATTTTCGTAGATATCGGCATATACCCATACTGTTGATAAATCAGCAATCATGTAAATCTCGGTAACAGGTGTCACATACTGGCCCTCACGTGCACCAATATTGACCACAATGCCGGATGCAGGGCTATGAATATGCAGGCTCTTATGAATATTATGATCCTGCGTCAGCTTGTGTAGCTGATGTTGAGGGACATCCAGTAGTTTTAACCGTTCACGCGAACTGCTTACGAGTTCTTCCGCACCACGGCGAATATCTTCAATCGGACTTTTTTTTAGGTTTTTTAGATTGTTTAAGGCCAAGATGTATTCTTGTTGACTGACGACCAGTTGCGGAGAATAAATGCTCAATAATTCCTGATTATTCTTGACCTTCTCTCCGGTTTTATCCACCCACATCGTTTCAATCCAGCCTTCTACCTTAGGGTGTAAGCGTACGAGACGTTCTTCATCATAGCCCACTCGTCCAACTGCACGCACAATATGCGAAAGAATATCTTTTTTTACGATTGTGGTACGCACACCCATGTTTTGCTCAGTGATGGCGTCAATCTTGACGGTACCTAGTGGGCTATCAGTTTCACTATCATCGTCAGCATAAACGGGTATATAGTCCATACCCATTGAATCTTTTGCAGAAACGGGAGAAGTAACCGATGGATTCATAGCATTGCGATAAAACAGAGGTTTTCTAATTTCTGCTGAATCGGCAATTTGTCCGTTATCTTGATGTAGGCGATTGTTAGTGTACCAATAGCCGCCACTAATACCTACAGCAAGCATCAAAACAGCAGTGATCACTAGCGATTTACTCATAAATTTCTTCCTTGCCTACAGCAGCCGTTAAATTAGCCAAGGCCTGATTGGCTTCTGTAAGTGCATTCCAATATTGCAGTTCATGATTTAATAAAGTGATCTGACTGCGAACCAGATTCAAAAAATCAACTTTGCTAACCTGATAACCAAGCAGCATTGATTCAACAGTTTGCCTTGCCTGAGGGATAATGCCGGTTTTAAACAAGCTCACTTGTTCCTTAGCACGTTGAAAATTACTGTGGCTTTGTGAGATCTGGGAGCGCACTTGATTCCATTCATCTTGTAATATATATTTTTGCTGCAGTAATTCGCTGTTACGTTGATCAACTGCTTTAGCTTGCTTGCTATCAAAGAATATTGGAACGCTCATACTCAGATTCAGCGTTAAAAAATCTGCTCGATCGTTACCCGCAGGGTTGGCACGCCGAAATCCATAAGAGGTCCCTAACTTAAAATCAGGATAAAAATCTTTCTTAGCCAGATCTACACGGGTCCGTGCGGCATTGATGGACTCATATTTTGATGCCAGCAAAGCTCTGGAATTTTTAGCTTGCTGGTACAGTGCAGTTTCTGAAATAACGATTGGTAATTGTTCTGCTATTTCTTCAGGTAATTTAATCGGCTGATTGGCTGCTTTATCTAGTAAAGTATTCAATTGCGCTACAGAATTACGTCGTGCACCTTCTAGTTTGAGTTGTTGATCCAACAAGTTTGAGAACTCTAGTTGTGACAGTAAGATATCTTGTTGCAATCCTTCGCCCACTTCATATTTGGTGCGGGTTATCTGAATAAACTGCTTTAACAGTGCTTGGTTGTTTTTCACGATCTGCAGGGCATGATCCAGGTAAAAAATTTGCCACCAAACTTGTTTAACATTGCTGAGTAACCACCATCTAGCTTCTGTTACATTCTCTAGTGCCGCTTTCGCTTCAAAAGTTGCCGCTGCGCTACGTAATGCCAGTTTTCCTGGAAAGGGGATTGCTTGAGAAATACCTGGTCCGATTTGTGTCATATCTACCTGGTCGGTATTGAATGTATTAACTGGTAGATTCGCAGCACGGAAACTGATTTCAGGGTCAGGCAAAGTACCGACTTGCGATGGAATGGCAGCCATTGCTTCAGCACGTGCACTCATTTGCGCCAGACTGGGGTTATTTAGGGTCGCTAACTCTGTCGCGGCATCAAGTGTCAGAACGGTTTGCTCTGCATCAGCAGTAACATTGTTTGCAAATAACAGCACACTTAAAGAAATACTACTTAGAGAAATGAATGACGACGACATAATAATTCGTACCTATAGTTTTTAAGCTTAAAGAAAAGGGTGTTCTCATCCAACTAAAGCTTTTGTATAAATTATATGAATGTTTCAATCACTTGATTGGCATGAGATGAAACATTGGACTATTTCAGTACGCTCAGGATAAATTTACTTGTGAGTGATTGATCCTATTTTTAGGAAAAAAAAGGCTATGTCACAATTAAATGTTGAATTTGATTTAAGAATTCATAAAACCCTTATTAACCATGGACTTGATAGTCTCAATAATTAAAGTACAATTAGAGAGTTAACAAAAACCAATAGTTAATTGCGACATAGCCAAAAAAAAGCATATCGGAACAATTCAGGCAAGTGAATGCTAAGATGCTACAACTGAATTGGGGCCGCGTGCTGAGAAACTAGGATAGTGGAGGGCGTTGAAGCTGTTCAGGAAAGAACGAGGTCGCGTTGAAACCAAGTGAAACGATATAGAAAAAACCATCGATGCAAGTTGTTGAAGACAGTGCGGATGGAAGCATTGTAACGCTACAGCTCGCATGACATATGGTACTGCCATCACATGACAGGTTGGAAGTCATATTGTCATTTATTGGTGACTCGTGATGTATGTTTTGAAGGTTGTTGTCCGTTATGGAGGGAGTTGTAGTAATCAGCTTAACAACCGAATCTTTCTCGTGCTTACACAGCTGTTCTGCAACAACCAGCCCACTTTGCAGCGGGAGCCAAAGCATCATTAACACCAGTAGAAATCTACACACCGAAAGCCTCATCCAATCTGCCCAACGATACAGTCATTTTTTTTAATACTTCTTTCTTGGAATTAATCATTACATTAATACAAGAACGATGTCAAATCATTTGTTACTAACATCATTGATTGTAAGTACGGAGTAAGGAATGAATTATCTGCCCGGATAATCTTAAGCCCAGGGAGAGGTATTGCCATCTCGATGTGCCTGCAGCAATATACGACCACTTCACCATCTTGATCTATCGCTCTCCATAAATAACGTTGCTTGCCCTGAATTTTAACGAATATCTCATCTTAGTAAGAACGTATCCCCATACCCATGGTGTTGGTGCTTCAGCTTTCTGGTATATTTGGACCAAACTTGATGCACCACAGACGAATCGATTCATGCGTTACATCGCCCCCCTTTTCAGCTAACATGTCTTCGATCTCACGGTGACTTAAGTTAAATCAATGACAGAGCCGCACTGCATGCTGAATGATTTCAGATAGAAATCGGTGGCGTTTGTATAGAGCCGTTGAGTTTTTCATTTGCTATTGTCGCTCAGATACAGTTAACTTGGCAGTACCCGAACGGCAGATGCACCAATTCAAATCAACTGGACAGGTACAGCGATTTCTTACTTTTTATGGCGTGGTAGGAAATCTGCTCAGACTGGGTCGGCATCTGATGCGAGCAATTCACTACCGCGAGTTTCGTTCAAAAGCATTTTCTTAATGGCAACAGGTGACATGCGCCAAATTACGGATTAATAGTAAAGATGTTACTGTCACTAATGTTGCTCGATATAGTTAACTTGACAATACCGTTTATATTCTATTTATTAGTATAAGCCCTGTTGATGATTATGCACCTTTTGTAAGATAACCTTATTTTCGAATTCGCTTGACTTTCTGCACAATCGGAGTAAAAAGGTTACAGGTATTTGATTCAAAGCTTTTGCAGTATTGGTATTCCATGTGCAATCTTCGATTCAGGTAGTTTTCGGGAGTTTTCCCCGTTTTTATTAAAAAGGAAGTAACCACATGGCAACAGGTACAGTTAAATGGTTTAACGATGCAAAAGGTTTTGGGTTTGTTACACCCGATGATGGAAGCGACGATTTGTTCGCGCATTTTTCTGCAATCAACATGAGCGGCTTTAAAACACTAAAAGAGGGTCAAAAGGTTTCCTTCGACGTGACGCAAGGTCAAAAGGGCAAGCAGGCATCCAACATTCAGGCTCCTTGATCAGTACTTGATTTGATAAAAAGTTCGACACTTGTGTGCCGGACTTTTTATTTGATGGAAGTTCATGCGGACCAACTAATCCATGCAGCCTCTTCCCACTCCAACGCTTTCGCCGCTACCGACGATTGATCAGTTATGTCACGTATAATATCGTTTGTCAGTTCAAGTTTGAACTACTAAATTGCGACCGTAGAGGCATACCGATAGACCAGCTAAATTCAATTCTTGCATTTTTGACCTGCACTTACATAGACCGTTGTAACTCATAGGCAACTCAGGAACAAAAATACCATTTATCGAGTAGTCATGAATTTTGTTCCGGTGTTTGAGATGTGTGGTTGATCATTACGCCTCCATTCCTAGTATGGATTTCTAGGCTGTTATTATCTACTTTTACTGCCCGTATTGATGTCACCTGTACCCTGATGAATAATAGCGTCGCCGTCATGGGTTGTCTGGGTGATGTTTTCGCCCGGGTAGCTTATAATAACTATTACGATGACGAGGGCGGCAATAATCGTGGTTTTCTTGTTCTGTTTGGTTTGTTCCAGGGGATTTTTGACATTCACGATTTTTTCTAGTGCTTGAATTAATCGATCAAATCAGTATGGAACCGGAGATCGCTAATTTCATATGCGTTGCGTTCCGTCAGCGGCACAAGGGGTTCAGGTAACTGCACAACATTAGGTATATCTGCGCCACCAACTAAAACAGGAAAACACGAATATCCCGCGCCAATTAAAGTGACGATTTCTAGCCGGACTAAATCTTCCGAATTGTCCAGGCAGCGTTGTCCGTTGTCATCCTTTATGTTTAGCCACCGGATTTTCCGGAGGTCACTGAACTTGGCAGTGCATATAAATTATATTTGCATACCATTATTGTAATTGCCGGGAAATTGGCATTAAAATTCCTACCCAAGTATTCATAAGGGAATACATTACCAAATGCAGATCAAAGACAATCGTTTCTTCCAATATTTGTGCCAATTGAAGGTGAACTTGAGCGCTGATAATCCCCTAAAGCACGCCTTCATTGAGCCACCGTTGCGTTCGGAAATATTTAGTGCCGATCAGATGGAACAGCATGGAAAACGTCTCGCAACCATGCACAAATTGACGCAGAAACGCCCGCAGGATCACCTTATGGTAAGGTTAGAGGCGAATGAAATAGTTCTGACCGATGTCTGCAAACGACTCGCGATGGCGGTAAAAGCTAACCAGCAGATTACGCCAGCCAGTGAATGGCTGCTCGACAATTTCTATCTAATCGAAGAACAGATTCGCACTGCTAGGCGTCACATGCCTAAGGAGTATAGCCGGGAATTACCACGTCTGTTGAACGGCCCTTCGGTTGGATTGCCGCGTGTGTACGATATTGCACTGGAGACCATTTCACATGGTGATGGACGTGTGGACTCGAAAAGCCTCGACCGGTTTATCTCGGCCTATCAGACAGTCAGTGTTCTCAAACTCGGCGAATTATGGGCTATTCCAATCATGCTGCGATTGGCGTTGATTGAGAATCTTCGGCGCGTTTCCATTCGGATCACGGCCGATAGAATCGACTGTGACCTGGCTAGTGCGTGGGCGAAGAAGATGGCATTGGTCGAGGAGAAGGACCCGAAAAACCTAGTACTGACGATCGCGGACATGGCGCGCTCACAACCGCCAATGTCGGCAGCGTTCGTATCTGAATTTACGCGTCAACTACATGGACATGGTCTCGCCTTGGCGCTACCACTGACATGGATTGAACAAACACTTGCCGAGTCAGGACTAACTATCGAGCAGTTAGTTCAGTCGGGAACTCAACTTCAGGCCGCAGACCAGGTTTCCGTTAGCAACAGTATCGGCAGCCTGCGCTTTCTTGGACAGATGGACTGGCGTGAGTTTGTCGAAGCCATGAGTATCGTCGAGCAAACATTGCGTGAAGACCCAGACGGCACCTACGGGAAAATAGATTTTGCTAGCCGTGACCGCTATCGTCATGTGATCGAAAAGATCGCGAAGCAAAGTTCTTTCACTGAAATCGAGATAGCTCGATATGCGATCCAGCTTGCGCATAATGCTTTTACAGCGAACCCAGATGGCAAAGAACGAACGGCGCATGTCGGTTTCTACTTGATAGACAGGGGTTTGCACGAACTCGAAACAAAGGCACAAGTGCGTCTTTCTGCTTCTAAAGTACTCATGAAAATCGGTTCTCAGTGCTCATTGGGAGTGTATCTTGGTCTAATTTTATTGCTAACGCTGGTGTTTAGCGCCGGCCTGATAGTGATCACGCAAAGCCAGTCTCAGGATATATCAGATGCACTGCTGATCCTGATCGGCATACTCGCATTAATATCCACCAGCCAATTGTCCATTACTTTAGTGAATTGGTTCGCTACCTTATTTGTGCGTCCACATCCGTTGCCGCGTATGGATTTCTCCGCTGGCATCCCAGATCAATCCCGGACGCTGGTAGTCGTGCCGTCGATGCTCACTAACCCACAAAGCGTCGATGATCTGGTTGAGGCGATGGAAGTGCGTTTTCTGGCGAATCAGGATAGCAATCTATATTTCGCCCTGTTAACTGATTTTTGTGATGCGCATGAAGAAACACTCGCCGACGATGAGCTGCTGTTGCAACTGGCACAGACACACATCGAAGCACTGAATGAAAAATATGATGCTGCGAGAAAGAACACTTTCTTCCTTTTTCATCGTCCGCGTCGTTGGAATTCGCATGATTCTATTTGGATGGGCTACGAACGTAAACGCGGCAAACTTGCGGACTTGAATGCATTGTTGCGCGATGAGAAGTTCAGCATTGCCAAGGAACGTTTCTCACGAATCGTTGGTGATATTACTTGCCTTGCAAACGTGAAGTACGTTATCACTTTGGATACAGATACACAACTGCCGCGTGACGTCGCGCGGCAACTTGTGGGCGCCATTGCGCATCCGCTAAATCGTGCGCGTTACGATGAACGGAAACAGCGTGTATGCGAGGGCTATGGCATCCTCCAGCCGCGTGTCAGCGTGAGCCCGGAAAGTACTAACTTTTCGCGCTATGCGCGTTTGCATGGTGGGGAAACTGGTATCGATCCCTATACCGGCGCCATATCCGATGTCTACCAGGACGTATTTGGCGAAGGATCATTCATCGGCAAGGGCATCTATGATGTGGATATCTTCGAACGAGCATTAAATGAGCGTTTTCCAGAAAACCGGATACTTAGCCACGACTTGCTGGAAGGGTGTTATGCACGCGCCGGATTGTTGAGCGATGTTCATGTATACGAAAATTACCCGGCGTACTACAGCGTGGACGTGAGTCGCCGTCATCGTTGGATACGTGGTGATTGGCAACTGCTGGGTTGGTTGCTGCCGCGTGTTTCCAGGCCCGACAAACACAGGCAGAAGAACCCGCTGTCATTGCTGTCGAAATGGAAACTGCTCGATAACTTGCGGCGTAGTCTTGTGCCGACAGCATTGACGCTGCTGTTGCTTTTAGGCTGGATCGCCCTTGCGGTACCCTGGTTGTGGACGCTGGTGGTACTTAGCATCATCATGGCTCCGCCCTTGTTCGTCTCTATTGTGGAATTCTTTCAGAAGCCACGCGAAGTGCAATTCCGCCAGCATCTTTCCACAGAATTCGACACAGCCAACCAACGTCTTATGCAGGCAGTCCTTACCTTGGCATGCCTGCCCTACGAAGCCTGGTTTAGTATGGATGCAATCGTACGCACGGCGTGGCGCATGTTATTTACCCACAAACGGTTACTCGAATGGAATCCATCGAGTGAAGTGTCACTTAGCAGCCGCACGGACTTTGCTCCTGTATTGCGTGTAATGTGGATCGCCCCACTGATTGCCATTGCCACAATGTTCTATCTGTTTTTGTTTAACCCTGCTGTACTCGTAGTAGCGGGAGGTATCCTACTGTTGTGGTTGGGTTCACCCGCGATTGTCTGGTGGATAGGCCAACCACTTACGTGCCGTGAATCACGTTTGACAACTGAACAAACCATCTTCCTACAAAAGCTTTCGCGTAAAACATGGGCATTCTTTGAAACCTTTGTTGGCCCAGAAGATCATTGGTTGCCTCCGGATAACTATCAGGAATATAGCGGAGCCGCCGTTGCGCATCGCACCTCACCGACCAATATGGGAATGGCGCTGCTGGCGAACTTGTCAGCGTATGACTTCGGCTACATTCCAGCGGGACAATTCATTGAACGTACAGCGCTTACCCTCGGCACCATGCAAGGGCTGGCGCAACATCGCGGTCATTTTTACAATTGGTACGACACGCAATCTCTTAAACCTCTGCATCCAGCTTACATTTCGACAGTGGACAGCGGGAACCTCGCAGGCCACCTACTGACCTTGCGACCAGGACTGTTCGCGCTTGCCGACGACAAAATCATGAGCGCTCGTTGGCTTCATGGACTCCACGATACGCTGGCAATTCTAGTGGATGTAGCGGGGAAAACCCCATCAGAATCACTCGCCCAATTGCAGGCAGATATCGAGTTTGCATGCAGTTCACAGCCCACTACGCTTATACTGACATGGCAATTCCTCGATCGGTGGGTGAAATGTGCGAGAGAAATTGCCGATAGCCTTGATGCCGCTTCAACGGAGTTGGCTCAAGCAGGTGGTGCGCAGCAGGCGTCAGCTGAAAAAAAACGGCACGTAGAAACCGGAGGTTATCTGGAAGCAGATAATGATTCTACACACCATCCGAACCTGGATCACGCCAGTGCGGTCGTTTCTGAAACGATTCAAAAAAATGACGCAAGCTGGTGGGCACATGCACTAGTCCGTCAAATTCGCATTGTCCACGATGATTTAATGTTTCTTGCCCCTTGGCTAGCGCTGCCGGTTGCGCCGGACGGATTTGACGATGAGTTCAACATTTCCGTAATCCCGACGCTGCGGGAATTGACAAGCATCAAGGGTAAATGGCTGCCGACAATTGAAAAATGGTTAGACGGCCCGGCGACGACGGCACAACGCGAGTGGCTGCACGAATTCCAGCGTTGCATGACGCAAGCCAACTGCCGTGCCACAGAACGGATTGCAATCGTCGAACAACTGGCCATGCAATCAAATGAGCTGGCTTGCATGGCATATGATTTTCTATATGATAAATCATCGCATCTGTTGGCGATTGGTTACAACGTGGATGAGCTGCGGCGGGATACGAGTTATTACGATTTGCTGGCTTCGGAAGCCAGATTGATTAACTTCGTCGCGATTGCACAAGGACAATTGCCACAGAAAAGCTGGTTTGCCTTGGGGCGACTCCTTACGACCACTGGCGGCGATCCTGCTCTATTATCATGGAGCGGTTCAATGTTTGAGTACTTAATGCCTCTCCTGGTGATGCCGACCTTTGATAACACGTTACTTGATCAAACCTACAAAGCGGCGGTGGCAAGACAGATCGAATATGGTAGGCAGCGCGGGGTACCGTGGGGCATGTCGGAATCCGGATACCATCTAGTCGACGTTCACCTAAACTATCAGTACAGGGCATTTGGTGTGCCCAGCCTGGGACTCAAACGAGGGCTTGCCGATGACCTGGTTGTTGCACCCTATGCCACAGTACTGGCGCTAATGGTGGCGCCCGAGGCAGCGTACCTGAATCTGCAACAACTCTCCGCAAAAGGACTAGAAGGTAAATTCGGCTTTTATGAAGCTATTGACTACACTCCGTCGCGCCAACGACACGGGGATTCAAGCACAATTGTACGATCTTATATGGCACATCACCAAGGAATGAGTCTGCTCTCGCTGGCTTATCTGCTGCTAGATCGCCCAATGCAAAAGCGCTTCGAGTCGGAACCGCTTTTTCAGGCCACCCTGCTGCTGCTGCAGGAACGGATTCCCAGAGCAACGGCGTTCTTTCCACGAACGGCCCAATTATCTGATATTCGATTGACTTCCCCTATTGTAGATGCGCCAATTCGCATATTCAACAAGGCCAACACTCCGATACCGGAGGTACAATTGTTATCTAATGGCCGCTATCATGTGATGGTTACCAACGCAGGCGGTGGTTATAGCCGCTGGAAAGATATTGCCGTTACGCGCTGGCGCGAAGACACCACTTGTGATAACTGGGGATCGTTCTGTTACCTACATGACGAAGGGAGTGGAGAAATCTGGTCGTCCACATATCAGCCGACATTGAAACAACCACAGAATTATGAAGTTATTTTCTCAGTAGGACGTGCAGAATTTCGTCGTCGTGATTCTATTGGCGATGGCAACATCGAAACCTATACCGAGATTGTAGTGTCGCCGGAAGATGATATTGAGCTGCGCCGCGTGCGCATCACTAACCGAGCCCGCACCCACCGCACCATCACGGTAACAAGTTATTCTGAAGTGGTGCTTGCCGTGCCCGTCGCGGACACGATGCATCCAGCTTTCAGCAATCTGTTTGTACAGACCGCGATTGACGAACAACACAATGCGATACTCTGTACACGCCGCCCACGTTCAGCTGACGAGCAAACACCTTGGATGTTTCATATGATGGCGGCAGATGAAATGGACATTGATGCCATTTCTTATGAGACGGATCGAATGCAATTCATCGGTCGCGGTCGCACTACCGCCAACCCACAAGTACTTGGAAGCGGCCCCTCGGGAGCACTTTCCGGCAGCCAGGGATCGGTGTTGGATCCAATTGCCGCCATTCGCCATACTTTTACGCTTGATCCAGACAAAACGATTACTATAGATTTAGTTAGTGGTATAGGAGATACCCGCGATGTCGCATTAAATCTGATCAAAAAATATCAGGATAGACCGTTTGCAGACCGTGTTTTTGATGTTGCCTCGACACACGCCCAAATTGTATTACGGCAGATTAATGTCAGTGAATCCGATGCACAGCTCTATGGCCGCCTAGCCAATTCTGTTATTTATGCTAATAACTCTCTACGCGCCGATGCCAGCACTCTAAAGTTGAATCGGTATGGACAATCCGAATTATGGAGCTACGCCATTTCCGGCGATTTACCCATCGTACTGTTGCAGATTACCGACGCAGTCAATATCGAATTAGTTCGTGAACTGGTTCAAGCTCACGCATACTGGCGCTTAAAAGGACTGGCGGTGGATCTAGTGATATGGAACGAGGACCATACCGGCTACCGACAATTATTCCAAGACCAAATTATCGGTTTAATTGCGGCAGGTGTCGAAGCCCATGTTATCGATCGGCCGGGCGGGATCTTCGTGCGACACGCGGAACAGATGTCAAATGAAGATCGTATTCTCTTCCGATCGGTTGCGCGCGTCATGATAATTGACGGTCGCGGCACGCTGTCAGAACAGATTAACCGCCGTAGTATAAAAGATAAACAGATGCCACGTTTCCATCCGAGCCGAACCCTCCAAGTCGATCCTCTGGGAGATAGTGTATTGCTGCGAAGCGATCTTATTTTACACAATGGGTTGGGTGGCTTTACTCCAGATGGGCACGAGTACGTCATTACTACCACAGACGTGCAAGTTACTCCCGCGCCATGGGTGAATGTGCTTGCAAATCCGTATTTTGGTACAGTCATTTCAGAGAGCGGCCAAGCTTATACCTGGAGTGAAAACGCGCACGAATTTCGCCTCACACCCTGGCACAACGATCCGGTGTCCGATACGAGCGGTGAAGCTTTCTATTTACGTGACGAAGAAAGTGGATTTTTCTGGTCACCAGCACCACTGCCTTGTCGTGGCGTTAATGCATACGTCAGCCGACATGGATTCGGCTACAGCGTATTCGAACATACTGAGGGTGGTATTGTCTCGGAGCTGTGGGTGTACGTGACCATGGATGCGGCGGTTAAATTCTCCGTATTGAAAGTACGTAATGCATCAGGCCGACTACGGCAACTTTCCGCGACTGGCTACGTAGAGTGGGTACTGGGTGATTTGCGAACGAAGTCGGTCATGCATGTGACGACTGAAGTGGACACCGACAGTGGCGCGCTGTTCGCGCGCAATCCTTACAACACTGAATTTCCCGATCGGATTGCTTTTTTTGATGTGGATGAGACCAACCGTTCAATCAGTTGCGATCGCGCTGAGTTTATTGGACGTAACGGTTCACTCAAAAACCCGGCAGCAATGGCGCGCACACGACTTTCCGGCAGGACAGGAGCGGCACTCGATCCTTGCGCCGCAATCCAGATTAACTTTGATTTGGCCGATGGGCAAGAGCGCGAGATTATCTTCCGCTTAGGCCAAGCTGGAAGACCTGGTGCCGAGAATGTACACAATCTGGTGCGCCGTTTTCGAGGATCGGCTGCTGCGCACGCTGCGCTAGAAGAGGTGTGGCAGCACTGGAACCACACCCTCGGTGCAGTCCAAGTGGAAACCCCGGATCCAGCCCTCAACGTGCTGGTCAATGGTTGGCTCGTCTATCAGACGCTTGCCTGTCGTCTATGGGCACGCAGTGGGTATTATCAATCGGGTGGTGCCTTCGGCTTCCGTGACCAGTTACAGGACGTAATGGCGCTGATTCATGCCGATCCGCAGCGTGTACGTGAGCAATTGCTGCTGTGCGCGGCGCATCAATTTGTGAAAGGAGATGTACAGCACTGGTGGCATCCGCCGTCGAACCGCGGTGTACGTACCAAATGTTCTGACGACTATCTGTGGTTGCCGTTTGCGGTGTGCCGTTACGTGCATTGTACCGGCGATACCGGCGTACTGGATGAATCCATTAGCTTCCTCGATGGCCGTCCGGTTAACTCTGAGGACGAGTCATATTATGATTTACCAGGACAATCCACCGAATCGGCCAGCTTGTACCAGCACTGCGTGCGTGCAATCCAGTACGGCCTAAAGTTTGGCGAACATGGTTTGCCACTGATCGGTTCCGGGGACTGGAACGACGGCATGAATCTGGTAGGTTTGCACGGTAAAGGCGAAAGTGTCTGGCTCGGTTTCTTCCTGTATGATGTGCTGACACGATTCGCTGAATTAGCGCTGCAACATGGGGACGCGCCCTTTTCCGAACAGTGTCACAGCGAAGCCGAGCAATTGCGCCAGAATATTGAACAAAACGCCTGGGATGGAGCATGGTACCGCCGAGCTTATTTCGACGATGGCGCCGCACTAGGATCGATAAATAACACTGAATGCCAGATCGATTCGATCTCCCAAAGCTGGTCTGTACTTTCCGGTGCGAGCGATGCTGAACGTTCGCGCATGAGCATGGATGCTGTATATGCGCGTCTGGTTCGACGCGATCATGCACTGATCCAACTCTTGGACCCACCATTCGATATATCGGATCTAGATCCAGGCTACATCAAAGGTTACGTTCCCGGCGTACGCGAAAACGGCGGACAATACACTCATGCCGCCATCTGGGCCACTATGGCGTTCGCAGTCTTGGGCGACAACCAGCGCGCGTGGGAATTACTGACTATGATCAATCCGGTGAATCATGGTAGAACAGCAGAAAGTATAAAGATCTACAAAATAGAACCCTATGTTGTCGCTGCCGATGTGTATGCAGTATCGCCACATACAGGCCGTGGAGGATGGAGCTGGTACACGGGTTCCGCCGGCTGGATGTACCAGCTGATTTTAGAATCTCTGCTCGGACTGAGACTGAATGTAGACAAGCTGCATTTCATGCCCTGCTTACCTGCTACTTGGCAATCATTCAAGCTGTATTACCGGTATCGAGAAACCGTTTACCATATCACTGTTTCACAAACGAGCATGGATGATGCCAAACAAAACGATAAGATGCGTGTCACAGTGGATGGTGTCGAACGCTCCGACAAAGTAATTCCACTGATCGACGATCGCCAGAATCACATGGTCGAAGTAAGCATAGCAATCCCGCCCCATACACCCAATGACACAGCACCCAATGACACAGCAAACGGGCATGAAGATAACTCTAATAGCGAGCAATAAGCCGAAAGCATCCATGTCTTTTCTATAGTACCCTGTTAACATAGGGGTTTATGGTTAATTACATTTCTTCCTCACTCGATATACGAGTAGAGTGAGGTTAATACTAATTAATTTACATTCTTTGAGGTTTTCATCATGCATAACAATAATCAGCAGATTGTCACCAAGGCAATTTTTCCAGTTGCTGGTTTAGGTACACGTTTTTTGCCGGCTACCAAGGCAACACCAAAAGAAATGCTGGTAGTCGTCGACAAACCACTTATTCAATACGCAGTTGAAGAAGCCTATGCTGCGGGTATACGCGAAATGATTTTTGTGACAGGCCGCAATAAACGAGCGATAGAAGATCATTTTGACACAGCATATGAGTTGGAGGCTGAACTGGCTGCCGATGGAAAAAATGATCTAATCGCGATTGTCAACGCCATTAAGCCTGATGATATGGAATGTGTATACGTCCGCCAGTCAAGGGCACTTGGCCTTGGCCATGCCATATTGTGTGCCGAACGCCTGGTTCGCGGCGAACCTTTCGCAGTGTTGTTAGCTGACGATTTAATGGTAGGCGATCCACCCATCATGCAGCAAATGGTTAACCTTTTTTCTCAACATCATTGCAGCATCCTCGCGGTCCAGGAAGTGCCGCAGGAGCAGACCAAACGTTACGGTATCGTGCAGGGAGAGGTGCTGATGCCAGATCTTATCAATATTACCGGTTTGGTTGAGAAACCTAATCCGAGTAACGCGCCCAGTAACTTAGCAATCGCTGGGCGCTACATTTTGACCACGGCAGTATTTGATTACATTCGCGCACAACCCCGTGGTATAGGGGGAGAAGTTCAGCTCACTGATGGCATCGCAGCCCTGCTTGCTTCCGAACAAGTGCTGGCCTATCGCTACCACGGCAAACGATATGACTGCGGCAGCAGACTGGGTTTACTTCAGGCCAGTGTTGACGTTGCAATTGCTCATCCAGAACTGGGCAGCGAGTTCTCTGCCTGGCTGAAAGAATAGCAAAGTGTTTAACGCACCATTAACCAGAAAATATACTAAAAACCATATTTCGTCACAATACTTCATGTTGTAATCTTCATTCCGGACAATCCTCTCTAGTTTATTGGCTATAAGAACCATTACTTTGGCACTTTGATGCCTTCTTGGGTAGTGGGCGTCCATATTTTCATTACAACAGGTATTTTCACCGGTTCACGTGAGCTTATCCGTAGACGGATGCGCTACTTGGATCTTCAAACAGTAACAAGAATGAAATTCAAGCCGACAACTGATAGTCGGCATAATAAACCCGTTGCAGCAAGCTTACTCAAGCAGAAATTTTTAATGTTTGAATGTAAGCGTCTAACCCCACCATCTAAAAATTTTCAATAAGCTCCTTTATCCTCAA
>CAXBGL010000032.1:0-19017 GCA_963975255.1 uncultured Nitrosomonas sp.
TTTCTCATACCATCCTAGATAACACATAATTGCGTTATCTAGGACAGCCCCAAAAATAATTACAAATATAGTCGCAGCAGCGGCTATTTTGTTGGCAAGCAGCGGTGCGTCAGCACACGTTTGGCAAATCGGTTTTAAAGCGCTTATAGACGGTAGTGTAGACTTTTACGGTGTTAGCTGGCATACCCAGCTTGAACCTGCTCAGCAGGATGATTTTGTGGCTTTTCCATCGGGTCTTGTTGTCAATGGTTTCAACGTAACCTTTGATATCGGTCAGGTCTTCGACTTAAATGATTGTAACGGTCTGGCAGGTACTTCTGGAACCTGCTCACCTATTTGGAACAGCCTTGGGCTGGATACGGCGCTACAATCAACTCAAGATTCAACTGGAGATACATATGGCAAATATGCTGTAGTAAATTTAGACCCAACAGAATTAGCGGCCATAGGACTTGGTCAGGGCAGTAACAGTGTTACATTTACTTCGTTCTCACCATTCGCTACTTGGGCCCCGAGAAATTTTGCATCAGGAGCTGTTCCTATCGACATCGTTGTTTTACCACCAACACCAACAGGAGTTCCTGTGCCAGCAACTTTGGCGCTATTGGGAATGGGACTAGTTGCTTTCGGTTTTGCAAGACAACGTGCGCATAAATAAAACCAACAGCTTGTTGCGTTAATAGTTAAAGAGCCACTTTATGTGGCTCTTTTTTTATATAATTGCAAGTTATAGTAGGTGTCCATTAGCCCACCCCCGTTATATCATCGTCTTGGCATCGAAAGCAAAACGCTCCGCACCAGTTAGCCATCTGGATTAAATTGGAATTTCGGGGAGCACATAATTTAATTCAATCAATAGGGTGAGTTCGCTTGATTTCTATTGACTCCGTAACGAATGGCTAGGGTTAATCAGCTAAGAACAGTCCGAAGGAAGCCACTAGCAGTATTTTACCCAAGACTATTGCCGCAAAAAAAACAGATAATTCCCCCAATTAAGATCAATCTGCCGATTGGTAGCCGCTAAAAACCTCAAGAAGAAAAATGTTTAAAACACTTCCGGTTGCAACGCACGATTCTGGAGACTATTCAACCTAGAATCCTCGGTTGAACGCTTTAAATCATCTGTAACTAAATGAAAATTCGAAATTTAAGTACAATTAACAATTTCACTCACAAGGTGAATGACGCTATGATGTTTATAGCACACCGTTTTTAATTTTTACCTGCGTCGCAACTCGTTGTAATAACCAGTTATTACAACGAGTTGCGTCTTTTCAGCAATCAACAACAATGTACTCTAAACACCACCCAACTGAGGATTTTAGGTTCAATGGAAATCAAAGTTAATTTTCTCGACAATCGCAGACTTGAAGCTAAGTTTGATGATTTTTCTGTCATCACTGATCAGCCTATTCGCTACAAAGGCGATGGCTCAGCACCAAGTCCTTTTGATTACTTTTTGGCTTCATCGGCCCTTTGTGCGGGCTATTTTGTGCGGGTGTATTGTTTGTCCCGTGACATTCCTACTGAAAACATCAGGTTGTCGCAGAACAATATTGTTGATCCTGAAAACCGTTATAACCAAATATTTCAAATTCAGGTGGAGTTGCCAGAAAGTATTTCTGATAAAGATCGCCAAGGTATCTTAAGATCGATTGACCGCTGTACAGTGAAAAAAGTAGTGCAAACTGGCCCTGAGTTTAAAATCGAGTCGGTTAAAAACCTAGACGAAGATGCACAAGTCATGCTTATGGGTCAACCAGAAGGCGATTCCAGCACTTACATCTTAGGTAAAGACCTGTCACTTGAACAAACCATCTTGAATATGACTGGCATTTTGGCCGACCTTGGCATGAAGATCGAGATTGCTTCTTGGCGCAATATCGTGCCAAATGTGTGGTCACTGCATATACGCGATGCAGCTTCGCCTACGTGTTTTACCAACGGTAAAGGCTCAACCAAAGAGAGCGCACTTTGCTCGGCGCTAGGTGAGTTTATCGAGCGCCTTAACTGCAATTTCTTTTACAACGATCAGTATTTTGGTGAAGAGATTGCCAACAGCGACTTTGTACATTATCCAAATGAAAAATGGTTTAAGCCGGGGCCAAATGACGAGCTGCCAGCAGGTATTTTGGATGAATATTGCTTAGACATCTACAATGAAGACGGTGAACTGTGTGGCTCAAATCTGATTGATACCAACTCGGGTTTGGTTGAGCGTGGCATATGCTCTATTCCATATGTGCGTCAGTCCGATGGAGAAACCGTGTATTTCCCATCTAATTTGATTGAGAACTTATTCTTAAGTAACGGTATGAGTGCGGGCAATAACCTGCATGAAGCGCAAGTGCAATGTCTATCGGAAATCTTCGAACGTGCAGTAAAAAAACAAATTATTGAAGAAGAGATTGTCTTGCCAGACGTACCACAACACGTGCTTGAGAAGTACTCAAGCATCTTAGAGGGCATTAACGCCCTGGAAGAGAAAGGTTTCCCTGTGGTAATTAAAGATGCTTCATTAGGCGGCCAATTCCCGGTGATGTGTGTGACGCTAATGAACCCCAAAACGGGTGGTGTGTTTGCATCATTCGGCGCCCATCCAAGCTTTGAAGTGGCGCTGGAGCGCAGCCTGACTGAACTACTACAAGGTCGCAGCTTTGAAGGTCTAAATGATGTGCCGCGACCAACCTTTAATAGTCTAGCGGTGCGGGAACCAGAAAATTTTGTTGAGCACTTTATTGATTCAACGGGTGTTATCTCTTGGCGCTTCTTTAGTAGCAAGTATGATTATGAATTCTGCGAGTGGGATTTCTCAGGCTCAAACAAAGAAGAAAAAGAGCGCTTATTGGATATTTTAGAGGATCTAGGCAAAGAAGTTTATATTGCCAAATTTTATGACCTAGGTGCCACTGCTTGTCGAATCCTAGTGCCTGATTATTCAGAAGTGTATCCAGTTGAAGACCTTATTTGGGACAATACCAACAAGGCACTGGATTACCGCGAAGATATCTTGAATATTCATTCTCTGAGTGATGACACCTTGGTGAGTTTGGTGAAGCGTTTAGAAGAAAGTCAGCTAGATAACTACATGGATATTAGAACCCTTATTGGCATTGAGTTCGATGAAAATACTGTTTGGGGACAGCTGACCATTCTTGAGCTGAAAATTCTTATCTATCTTGCCTTAGGCGAACTTGATGAGGCCATCAAGTTAGTAGAAGCGTTCTTGCAGTACAATGACAATACCGTAGAGCGCGGCTTATTCTATCAAGCGGTTCATGCAGTACTTGAGATTACCCTGGACAAAGAATTGGCGTTTGAGCATTTTATCGTCAACCTAAATAAAATGTTCGGTAAAAGAACAATGGATAATGTGATTGGTTCTGTAACTGGCGAAGTGAGATTCTTTGGCCTAACCAAAACCAGCATGAAGCTAGAAGGCTTAGACAAACACCTAAGACTAATCGGAAGCTACAAAAAGCTTCATCAAGCCCGCGAAGAAAAAAAAGGCTATGTCACAATTAAATGTTGAATTTGATTTAAGAATTTATAAAACCCTTATTAACCATTGACTTGATAGTCTCAATAATTAAAGTACAATTAGAGAGTTAACAAAAACCAATAGTTAATTGCGACATAGCCAAAAAAAAAGGGTATTGCCAAGTTAAGTAAATTTGCATAAAAACTAGTCAATACACAAATTTTTAACTTATTGATTGTTAGGTATTTCTAATAATGACTCGAGGTGGAAAATCAGTCCAATTTGACTTAACTTGGCAATACTCCGAGAAGCACTGAATTCTTCATTGTTTTGTGCTGGTTGAGCCGAGAATAAGTGATCGATCATTCGTCAGTATGTTTGACAGCACTGAGTTGTCAGTACATTTTGTATTGATGAAAAAAGTCATTTATTTTTTATATATTCAATCTGACAGCCCCGAGAGAGAGTTGGATTTGGCTGAGAATTAGTGGCTGGTTACCGTTCTCAGACAGGGTTTTTCGATGGTTTGATGCCGATAGTACGGTGGTTCATGCCACCAGTGTATGCGGTCGCCCGGTGCTGGTATGCTTGGTGTCGACCGTCGCGTTCAACAGCAGCGGTAGCGGTTTGGCATGAAAACCGAATCCTGCTCGTTTCGCATTCATACAAGGATGGTTATTCATTGTCTGGTGGTGGTATGCGGCATCACGAGGAACCCGAGTGTGGCGCAGTACGCGAGTTGTTTGAAGAAACTGGCATAGCGATTGAACCTGTTGCTTTGCGGTTTGTTGATGTATCGACCCGTGTGAGCCGGTATGGTGAACGTACGACTTATCTATTTGAAGTGCGGATTTTTGGGGATGCACCCCAAATCCGTACCAATGGCTGGGAAACAACGGCTGGTATGTTTGTCGACGCTCGAGAGGCCTTTGTACTGGGTCAGTTGGTTGACCTACGCCGTTATATTGAGGAATCCCTGGCGAGGGAAGCTGCCAGAATTGTTCAACCTAAATTCCTCAGTTGAATGGTGTTTATAGTCCGTTGTTGTTTCTTTTTGGCAAGGCGCACTGAGGCGTAATAACGAGTTATTACAACGAATTGCAACACAGAAAAAAATAAAGAACAGCGTGCTCTAAATATCATGGTGCGTCTCTCCATAAAGGTGAGTACCATTTGCAAAATATTATCCTTAATTTCATGAGGTTGGTTATTATTGTGGCGGTCAGCTGAGGAATTTAGGTTCAATGAGTTAGGTGTGAATTAAGAATAATTGGGTATAACCAGCTGCCCGATTACCTTGTTGATATGAAAGAATTTCTTAATCGTTTTTTTCCTTATGTCGGAAACTTTCGATAATCAGTAAGGCTGCGCCGACAAAGATGGCAGAGTCTGCGATGTTGAATGCGGGCCAGTGGTAATCCGCGACGTAGAAATCCAGGAAGTCGATGACGTGTCCCAGTGTGATGCGGTCCCATAAATTTCCCAGTGCGCCACCTAAGATTAAACTCAGGGAAATGCAGAATAGTTTTTCACTTTTATGTTTGTACAGCAGATAGATGATCAGTATAGACGCGCAGGCTGCAATGCCACTTAAGAACCATCGCTGCCAACCTGATGCATCACTCAAAAAGCTGAACGCAGCGCCTTCATTGTAGGTTAAAACTAAATTAAAGAAGCTGGCCAGAGGAATTTGCTGACCAAAAGATAATGAGGACTCAATCCAGTGTTTGCTAGTTAAGTCCAGTATCAAAATGACTAATGCAATGGTAAGGCTGATGTAAAACTTCATAGTAAGCGGTATTCCAATAACAATGAAAGGCGCATCTTTTATGCGTAGTGCCGTACTTCACCCGTGCCAAAAAGATTGGAGACACATCGATCACACAAGGTGGGATGTTCGGTATTATTGCCGACATCCTGACGATAATGCCAGCAACGTTCACATTTCTCATAATTACTAGACGTTACAGAGATGTGTTCATCTTGTGGGTTGTTGACAGGGAGCAAACTGGTTGTGGACGTAACCAACACAAAGCGTAAGTCGTTTCCTAATGAATTGAGTAATGTAAAATCTTCATTGTTGGCATGAATGGCGACATCTGCAGCGAGTGATGAGCCAATTTCTCCCTGAGCGCGAGAATCTTCAAGTTTTTTTTGTACGCGTGAGCGCAGGGTACGGAGTTTAGTCCACCGTTGGCGCAATACTTGTGTGTTAGGTTGTGGTGGAAATTCATGCCAGGTTTGGCATAGCACACTGTCATCCGCATTACTGATAAAGTGCTCCCATACTTCTTCAGCAGTGAAATTTAGAATAGGTGCAAATAAGCGCACTAAACTATGTGTAATATGATATAGCGCATTTTGTGCTGAGCGACGTGGAACACCCGTAGCTGCAGCAGTGTATAGCCTGTCTTTCAGAATATCCAGATAAAAACCACCTAAATCCTCGGAACAAAAATTATGTAACTTGTGTACCACTTGGTGAAAATCATAGCGTTGATAATTCTGAATAGTGTCTTCCTGAAATTCCTGGGTGAACGCCAACATGTAGCGATCAATTTCTAACCAGTTTTCTACTTCTATTGTGTCTGTTTTCGGGTCAAAATCAGCCAGATTGGCTAATAAAAAGCGTAGCGTATTGCGAATCCGCCGATAACTTTCTATCACACGTTTCAGGATTTCTTCAGAAATAAACAGCTCACCTGAATAGTCTGTTGATGCTACCCATAAGCGTAGAATATCGGCACCTGACGTATTGATGATCTTTTGTGGTGCGATTACATTGCCTTTGGATTTGCTCATTTTGTGGCCTTTACCATCTACCACGAAACCATGTGTTAGTAGCGCGTTATAGGGTGCACGCCCATCCATTGCGCATCCAGTCAGAAGTGAGGACTGGAACCAACCGCGATGTTGATCCGAACCTTCCAGATAAAGATCTGCAGGATGTTGCAGTGGTTCACTTTGTTTCAACACCGTGTCATGGGTGGTGCCAGAGTCAAACCATACGTCCAGGGTATCCATCAGTTTTCTGTAATCTTGTGCTTCTTCCCCGAGTAATTCTGTAGCATCAAGCGAGAACCACGCTTCAATTCCCTGCTTCTCGACTTTTTGTGCTATTTGTTCCAGTAACTCAAGTGTTTTGGGGTGGGGTGCGTGCGTTTCTTTGTGTACAAAGAATGTCATGGGGACGCCCCAATTACGTTGACGTGACACACACCAATCAGGACGACTATTAATCATTGCTTCGAGTCGGGCTTTGCCCCAGGCAGGATAAAATGCAGTGGTGTCTACTGCATGCATGGCAAGTTCACGTAAAGTTTTGCTTTGTTGTGACGCATCGGTTTCATTTTTTAAGTTCATACCAATAAACCATTGAGGTGTTGAACGAAAAATAATGGGTGTTTTGTGCCGCCAGCAGTGGGGATAGCTGTGTTCTATTATTTCTAAGTTCAACAGGTGCTTGCTGGCTTGTAATGTTTCAATCACAATGTCATTCGCTTTCCACACAAATTGATCACCAACCAGCGGTGTATCGATTTTGAACTTGCCATTACCTGCTACAGGACTGTCGCTAGGTAAATTATATTTTTGTCCAATAAAATAGTCGTCCAAGCCGTGAGCGGGTGCAGTATGTACGAGCCCTGAGCCAGCTTCCAAAGTGACATGCTTGCCACATATAATTTTTACCTCACGTTCTTCAAACGGGTGCTGCAATGGAATATTTTCTAATGCTTGGCCCTTACAGGTTCCCAGTATTTCACCTTTTAATTCATAGCGTGTGAGGCATGTCTGTGCCAGCTCAGTAGCGAGTATGAGCAACCCATGTGCTGTTTGGATCAACGAATAATCAAAGTCGGGGTGGACGCTGACAGCTTGATTGGCAGGTAGTGTCCAGGGTGTGGTGGTCCAGATAACAGCATACGTTTTCGTTTTAATGGGTGAGGATAAACCAAAGATTTTGGTAAGTTGTTGATTGGCTGATTGAGCGTCTGTTGAAATACCCAGTTTCTTTACTTCAAAACCAACATCTATCGCGGGTGAGGTTTTATCTTCATGTTCGACCTCTGCTTCAGCGAGTGCCGAGCCACAATCGATACACCAATTGACGGGTTTTTGTCCTTGATAGAGATAACCTTTTGCATAAATTTTTCCCAAAGCACGAATAATGCCTGCTTCTGTTTGGAAATTCATGGTGAGATATGAGTGATCCCAGTCGGCCAGTACGCCTAGACGTATGAAGTCTGTTTTCTGACGGGTAACTTGTTCTTGAGCATAAGCACGACACAATTCGCGTACTTGATCGGCAGGTAAATGCTTACCATGTTTTTTTTCAATCTGGTGTTCAATAGGTAAGCCATGACAATCCCATCCAGGTATATAAGGTGCATCAAAACCAGACAATGTTTTACTTTTAATAATGATGTCTTTTAAGATTTTATTGACGGCATGGCCGATATGAATATCGCCATTGGCGTAAGGTGGCCCATCGTGCAGTATAAATTTGGGGCGTCCTTTGCTTGTAGCGCGTATTTTTTGGTACAAATTTTTTTCTTGCCAGGCTTTCAGCATATTGGGTTCGCGTTTGGCAAGATTGCCACGCATGGGAAAGGGTGTATCAGGCAGGTTGAGCGTTTTCTTATAATCAGTCATGAAAGGTAAAGTTAAATTAATGTATTGTGCTGTGTATGGCTTTAATCGTTTTTTATGGAATCAGCAGTCAGGAAATAGTTTCTTGTATTTTCTACATCTTTTTTGATTTGTTTAGTGAGCGCTTCAATATTAGAGTATTTTTCTTCATTCCGAAGCTTGTGTAAAAAATCAACCTGTAGATGGTGACCATAAATTTCTCGGTTAAAATCGAGTAAGTGAACTTCCAGTGTTGGCTTGCCATTTTCATGCACAGTGGGCCGTACTCCCAAACTGGCAACGCCCCGTATTGTTGTGGGTAGTGATGGCTCAGCGCCATGTACTTGTACAACAAAAATTCCAGATAAGGGCAGCCGATTATGTTTTAACTGAATATTTGCGGTGGGGAAACCAATCTTTTTACCCAGTTTGTCGCCGTCAACTACACGGCCGCTGATGCTGTAATGCCTTCCCAAAAAGTGTTTGGCAAGATGTAGATTACCTGCTGCGAGTGCCTGTCTGATGTTTGTACTGGAAACCCGTTGATCATTCATAGTGAAACTGGGCATTATTTCAACTTCAAAGCCATCCTGTGCAGAAAAATCCTGCAACATAGCAAAGTCACCAGCCCGTCGTGCACCAAAACGGAAATCATCGCCTACCAGTAGCCAGCGTATGGAAAGCTCCTTTTGAAGTATACGGGTAATGAACTCCTCAGGGCTGATTTTTGCGAAATCATAGTTGAAGCGGTATACTTGAACACTATCCACTCTCGATTTGGCTAGTAATTCCAGCTTTTCCCTCAAGCTAGTTAATCTTGTTGGCGCTTGGTCTGGTGCAAAAAATTCGCGTGGATGAGGTTCAAAGGTCATGACACAAGTCGCAATCCCTAGTCTGTTAGCAGCATCTTTTAAACGGGTGAGCATAGCTTGGTGACCTAGATGCACACCATCAAAATTGCCTATCGTAAGTGCGACAGGTGCCTTAAAGTGCGCGGAATTATTTCGCCAAACATGCATGTTTAGAATACCAAAAATGACGATTTTAGCTTGTTTCAGGTAAACAGGTCTAGATTGATGTCAGTTTATTACATATGTTTATTCTGGATCTGTTTTTCTAGAAACTTGTGCCGTCGCTTGGGCGGTAGTAAAAACCACACTAACAGCCACGGAGGATTTATGATTAACATGGCCAAAACATCAGAAGATTTAGAGCAGGATTACGGATCTGATCCTGTATCAGTTCGAGAAACAGGTCAATATACAGCCGAGTATGTTCATGCCTTTGTACAAAAATGGGATTCATTGATTGACTGGGATGCACGCATCAAATCAGAAGGTACATTTTTTATCGATAAACTTCGAGAAAGAGGTGCTAAGCAGGTACTGGATGTTGCTACTGGAACAGGATTTCATTCGGTAAGTCTACTTGAGGCGGGGTTCGAGGTAGTCAGTGCAGATGGTAGCGCAGAAATGCTTGCTAAAGCGTTTGCGAATGGACGATCGCGTGGCCATTTGCTGCGAACAGTGCAAGCAGATTGGCGTTGGCTTAATCGCGATGTGCATCAGAAATTTGATGCCATCATCTGTCTGGGTAATTCATTTACGCATTTATTCGATGAAAATGATCGTCGCAAGGCACTTGCCGAGTTTTATGCGGCGTTACGTCATGATGGGGTATTGGTACTTGATCAGCGGAATTACGACGCTTTAATGGATCATGGGTTCTCCAATGCGCATACCTATTATTATTGTGGTCATGACGTTTCAGTGAAACCCGTGCATGTCGACGAAGGATTGGCACGATTTGAATATCGTTTTCCTGATGATGATGTTTATCACCTGAACATGTTTCCGCTTCGAAATGCCTATACAACTCGCCTGATGCATGAGGTAGGGTTTCAACGTCTTGAAACATTTGGTGATTTTAAGGAAACGTATCACGAAACTGAACCCGGTTTCTTTATACACATTGCCGAGAAAGGATACAAGCAGCCAGAGGATGATCAATGAGCGTTACCCCTAAAGAAGTAACGCGGTCTGCTATTGTAGAGATAGCACGTGATTACTACAATAGTGAGGATGCCGACTATTTTTATAGTCAGATCTGGGGGGGGGAAGATATTCATGTCGGGCTTTATGCAAATACTAATGAGGCAATTAGTGAAGCCAGTCACCGTACTGTGGTCACGCTGGCTCAACGTTTACCAAAGCTAGATGCAGATTGTCATGTTCTTGATATGGGTTCTGGTTATTGTGGTGCTGCACGGTATCTAGCAAAGACTTATGGTGCGCATATTACTGCATTGAATCTCAGTGAAGTAGAAAACCAACGGGCTCGTGAACTTAATGCTGCTGCGGGGTTGGCTTCATACATTGAGGTACATGATGGAAGTTTTGAAATGATGCCTTTTGCAAGTGCTAGTTCCTCGGAAGTTGGTTTCGACATTGTGTGGTCACAGGATGCGATTCTGCATAGTGGAAATCGTCAGCAGGTACTTGCAGAGGCATTCCGGGTACTCAAGTCGGGCGGTCATTTTGTATGGACAGATCCAATGCAAGCTGATAACTGTCCAGAAGGTGTATTGCAACCAATTCTTGATCGAATTCACCTTAATTCCCTCGGGTCGCCCATTTATTATCGTACGGTTGCGGAGAAGTTGGGGTTTGAGGTACTTGACTTCGACGATCAATCTGATCAGCTTGTTAACCATTATCAGCGTGTACTCGAAGAAACTGAAGCACGTACGGTAGAGCTGGAGAAGAAGGTCGATGCAAGCTATGTTGAGCGGATGAAGGCCGGATTGAAGCACTGGATAGCTGGTGGTAAAGCTGGCCATTTAGCGTGGGGGATTTTTTTGTTTCGCAAGCCTTAAATTAAAAGATATGTAGGCTAATTTGATGGAATGTTATGTAGTGTATGAGTTGTTGACTCTGGAGTATGACACACTCTACATGTAGGGTCTTTATTTAGTTTGATTGAACGCCACTGCATTGTTAGGCCATGGAGTATCAGAACGCGACCTTTTAGAGTTTCACCAATATCCAATAATATTTTGATTGCTTCAGCAGCTTGTGTACAGCCAATGATACCTACAAGCGGAGAAAAAACACCCATCACGGCACAGTGCATATCTTCATGGTCTCCTTCTGTTGGAAATAAGCAATGGTAACAAGGGCTATCCATGTGACGTAGGTCGAATACTGTGACTTGCCCATCAAAGCGGATAGCGGCCCCGGATACCAGTGGTTTTTTATGTCGGACACATGCTTTGTTTATATTGTGGCGGGTAACAAAGTTGTCGCTGGCGTCAATAACGACATCTGCCTCTGCTACTAATTCTAGTAGTTTACTTTCATTGACATGGGCTTGCAGCGCGATCACTTCTACTTCCGGGTTGATTCCATTAAGTGTTTGCTTTGCAGACTGGGTCTTAAGTAATCCTATAGCGTTTGTATTGTGAATGATTTGTCTTTGTAAATTGGTTAGGTCAACCTTATCATTGTCACAAATTACCAATCTACCAATCCCGCTGGCAGCAAGATACAGGGCAACAGGAGAACCGAGTCCACCTGCACCAATAATCAGCACGTGCGATTGGATCAGTCTTTCCTGTCCAGCTATATCAATTTGCGGTAACAGGATGTGCCGACTATATCTGAGTAGCTGGTCATCATTCACAATCCTCTGATCCCAATAATAGCGCTGATTGCCTTTCTGGGATCAACTGCCTGTTTTCTTGCTATTCTGAATAGGTGTCGTGGTAATGCCCTTAAAGTAATTCATGGCTTGAGTTAATAGTAGGTCATCACTTGAGCCAAATTCTATTGGAGCACTTTGTTCCTTGTCTTCGTCTTTGTCTTGGTCCTTTTTTGGCTTGGTAGGAAGTTTTTGTACTGTTTTGTCAGTATCCAGTTCTATTTCCTTGGCTTTGCCATTAGATAAATGACGATTTAGATCCACCTCACGCAGTCGCTTATCATCTTTTTCTGCTTCATCTGCAATGTCCGGCGTAATCCCTTTTGCTTGGATAGATTGTCCATTTGGGGTGTAGTAGCGAGCGGTAGTTAGTTTGATCGCCGTGTTGTTCCCAAGTGGCAAAATAGTTTGTACCGATCCTTTGCCGAACGTTTGAGAGCCCATTACTATCGAACGCTTATGATCCTGTAATGCACCCGCAACAATTTCTGAGGCAGAAGCAGAGCCACCATTTACCAATGTAATCATTGGCACAGTTTTAACTTCAGCAGGCAATCCTTCGAGGTAATCCTCTCCATTGCCTCGAATATAGAATTCTGGGTTAGCATGAAGTTTCATTTTTGCGTCAGCGGTACGCCCTTCTGTATAGACAACTAGCGTGTTAGCTGGCAGAAAAGCGGCAGATACTGCTACAGCCCCATTCAATAATCCACCGGGATCATTACGTAAATCCAATATTAAGCCTTTCATGGATACGGGACTTTCTGCAAACAATTTCTTTATTGATTTGGCTAAATATTTACCCGTCTTCTCTTGAAACTGGGTAATGCGGATATAAGCATAGCCGGGTTCAAGCAGTTTGGATTTAACACTTTTAATCTTAATAATATCTCGCATTATGTTAAAAACGAGTGGTTTTGTTTCACCTTTTCTTGCTATCGTAATTGCGATGGGTGTCTTGGGTTTGCCGCGCATGAGTTTGATTGCATCACTGAGTGTCATGCCTTTGACGGCTGTGTCGTCAAGCTTAATAATCAGATCATTCGTTTTAATGCCAGCACGAAATGCTGGGGTGTCCTCAATGGGTGAGATTACTTTAACCAAGCCATCTTCCATGGTGACTTGAATGCCCAGCCCACCAAATTCACCTTGTGTGCCGATTTGTAATTCACTGTAGTCATCTTTGTCGAGATAAGCAGAATGTGGGTCAAGGCCTACTAACATGCCGTTAATTGCTTCAGTGATCAGCTTCGTATCTTCTACAGATTCAACATAGTCACTTTTAATGCGACCAAATACTTGAGCAAATGTACGTAACTCTTCGATTGGCAGCGGATGCAGTACTTCTTTTGTTTCTTTATTGGCGACTGCGGAGAAATTCAGGCTGAGCATCACGCCGGTGATGGCACCTATCAGAATTAAACCAGTTTTTTGGATCATATTACGCATTATGCTATCTCCGCACTTATCGAATTTTATTGTCAATACATTCATTCTATTTTTATCCAGGTCAACGGGTCAAAGGGTTTGCCCTGATGACGCAGTTCAAAGTATAAACCTGAATCTGCATTGCCGCCGCTGTTTCCTACTGTAGCGATTGTATCGCCACTGTGGATGATATCACCTACTTGTTTATGTAACGTTTTATTGTTGCCATAGAGACTCATATAACTGCCACCATGATCGACTATTAAAAGATTGCCAAAGCCTCTCAGCCAATCTGCAAATACAATCTGACCGCCAGCTATCGCCTTGACATCGCTACCACTGTGAGAGCGGATAAATAAACCCTTCCAGTTAATGTGCCTGCCCGAACGTGGACTCCCAAATCTACTGACAAGTTCCCCGCGTACCGGTAAATTTAAGTGGCCTTTGAGCGATGTAAAGGGCAGGCCTTCTTTAGAGCTATCTGGTAATTTGTTATTGTACAAAGAAATAAGGGTGTTTTTCTGCGCGAATAGCTTATCGATTTGCGCAATTAGGGTGGATACGCGTTTTTCATCGCGCTTGAGCTTGTTGATTTCTTTTTGTTGTTGAGAAATTTTTCCGGAAATTTGTGAAAGTATTGTTTGATGTTTAATTTTTTCTTGTTCAAGTTGTTCTTTTTGCAGGGAATGCTTGACCTGTATCGCAGTGATTTCTGCCTTTTTTTTGTGACTGGCTTGTGTTAGTTTTTCAAGTTCTTTTAGATTGATACGTAGGCTGTTAATGATTTCAGTGCGTGCCAGTGAAAGTTGTTTGTAGTAATGCAAGTTACGAGTAATTTGATTGGGATTTTGTTGGTTGAATAGCAATCGTAAGTAATCTTTCTGGCCGTTTAGATATTGTTGGTAGAGTAGCTTGTCGAGTTGTATTCGCGCTATCTCAATATTGTTTTTAATTTGTTTGTGTTGTATTTGTAATTGGTTGAGACTGTCGTCTGCTTGCTTTTTATCGTGAGCGAGTTTTGCCAGGATACGATTACTATTTCTGATAGCATGTTCAGATGTTTGGAGTGCATCCGCTGCTTCGAGCTTTGACGCTTCTTTGCTATTCAAGTTTTGTTGTAGTGCTTGAATACGATGGCGTATTTCTTTTAGGTTTTCCTTGTTATCGGTAGCTGCTAGCAGTGGCGCTGACAGCACCAGAACGCAAGTCAACACTAACTTGAGTTGCGTGTGGAATAATGAACAGATGCGACAATACTTATTGGGTTTCAAATATCATTTTGCCAAGTGAAAGTGCTTATTTACGCTTAGTTTTGGTCGGGTGCTGTATTGAGATGCAACGTTATGTTTTTGATTTTCCCTGATTTGTCATAGCCTGCATAGCTTCTTGAATTTCTGTTTGATTGCCCAGGTAATAACTCCGAAGCGGTTTTAAATTGTCATCAAGTTCATATACGAGGGGTACACCAGTCGGAATATTATGATTTAAAATTTCTTGGTCTGAAATATTGTCAAGATATTTCACAAGTGCTCTTAATGAATTTCCATGAGCAGTGATAATAATACGTTTTCCAGATTGAACTTGAGGCGCAATGGTCTCGTTCCAGTAGGGTAGGAATCTTGCTACGGTATCTTCAAGGCACTCTGTTAAAGGGATATCTTGACTGGCAAGACCTTTATAGCGCGGATCTGTTCCAGGATAACGATCATCGTCGGTGGTTAGTTCAGGTGGTCTTGTGTTATAACTGCGTCGCCATATGAGTACTTGCTTATCGCCATACTTGGTTGCGGTTTCAGCCTTATTTAATCCCTGCAGCGCACCATAATGTCGTTCATTTAATCGCCAGCTGTGATTAATAGGAACCCACATCTGATCCATTTCATCCAATGTGATCCATAGGGTGCGGATGGCGCGCTTGAGTACTGAGGTATAGGCAACATCAAATATAAATCCTTGCTCCTTTAATAATCGGCCCGCATTTTGAGCTTCTTCTAAACCTTTGGGTGTCAAATCAACATCTGTCCAGCCAGTAAATCGATTTTCTTTATTCCAAATACTTTCTCCATGTCGCAGGAGAACAATTTTTTTCATTTTTACCTTTTTATGAAACGAATATTGCCATTGAAGTGGGTTGAAACGCTATAATATTTTATTATATTTTAGCAGTAAACGCAGCACTCAACTGATTTTTAGCCTGAAATAAAATTAAAGTAAATATCAAGTTGCTCACACGTTTTTTCTGATTATAAAATGGAGTGATGATATTTTTATTGTGACTACTTTTCGTTGAATAGTGCTGGGTACGATAGAATTTCGCTAGACTAATGGCCTTAACTTTTATCCACAGTGTTATCATGCGTCCACTTAGTTGAATAGACTGAGAGAATCACAGAATATTTTACTTTCTGATAAAATGAAATGTTGTAAAAATTGAATTAGGATTTATGGAATCGATATTATTAATGCAAGATCATTTTCTTCTTAGGCCAGAGAATATACTTTTTATTATTGCAGCGCTCGTAAGTGGGGTTATGTTGCTGTGGCCCCTTCTTGTGCGCCAATCTGTCAAGGAAATTGATACGCGTGAGGCTATACAGTTAATTAATTATCAGGATGCACTGGTTCTAGATGTTCGAGACGACAGCGAATATGCTGAGGGCCATTTACCTAACTCAAAGCATATCCCAACGGAAAAAATTGAAGAGCGTTGGCACGAATTAGAGAAATTCAAAGATATTCCCATCGTAGTAATTTACCGTAGTGGTATCCGATCTCATCATGCAAGTTCGGTTCTGCATAAGAATGGATTTGCTCAGGTACGTAACCTTATGGGTGGTATTGACACATGGCGGCGCGCAAGTTTACCAATAGTAAAGAGGTAAGGAAGTATGCCCAAGATAATTATGTACACGACTGGTTTTTGTCCTTATTGTAGAATGGCAGAGAATTTGTTGCGTTCCAGAGGGGGCGTAGAAATTGAAAAAATTCGTATTGATTTAGAAGTTGATCAACGTGCTCAGATGATGGGAAAAACAGGTCGCCGCACGGTTCCTCAAATATATATCGGGGAAACACATGTGGGCGGTTATGATGACCTGGCGAAACTTGATCACAAAGGAGGGTTGGTAGAGTTATTGGCTATTAATAATTGATTTATAATTAATTATTGTATTATTTGTATCGCTGATAGTCTTTTTTATGATCAATCATTATTAATGATTAAAATTTTAAGTAGAATTAAATATGAGTGAGCAACAACAACCCGTTTTTGCAATAGAAAAGATTTATGTTAAGGATTTATCTTTAGAAATTCCTCATGCGCCCGGTATTTTTCTTGAGCGCGAAGCACCTGAAATAAACTTACGACTCAATACAAAAAACCAAAGCATTGATGAAACGTTGCATGAGGTCGTATTAACGGTAACTGTAACTGCTAAGATTAAAGAAAAAGTCATGTTTCTGGTGGAAGCTCAACAGGCGGGTGTTTTCAGAATTCAGCATGTGGCAGAAACAGAATTGAAGCAAGTGCTGGGTATCGGATGTCCTAATATTGTTTTTCCATATTTGCGAGAAACAGTGTCTGACATTGCGACAAGAGCTGGATTTCCACCTGTTATTTTAAATCCAGTAAATTTCGAAGGGCTTTATCATCAGAATAAACAGCAAGTTGAGGAAAATACGACAGTTACTGCAAAAAAACCTGAATCTGTATAGATTGTTAACGAAGCAATGAAAGAAAACTTACTGATTAAATTTTCCCAATTGAGAACCTGGATAAGCGTTATTTTCCTGATCAACTTGTTGATGTTGCCTGAGTATACGGTTGCGGGCATTGAATATTTTTCCATAAGTGAGAACGCCGTTGTGATGTACGATGCGCCGTCTACTAAGGCGGAAAAATTGTATGTGGTGAGTCTTCATTTGCCGGTTGAGGCAGTAGTTAGAGTGGAAGGCTGGGTCAAGGTGCGTGACAACAATGGCAGTCTTGCATGGGTTGAAAATAAAGCATTAAGTAGTAAGCGGTATGTGATTGTTACAGTATCATTAGCTGATGTTTATCAAGCAGCTGATGCCAGTTCAGCATTGGTGTTTCAAGCTCAGGAAAATGTCGTTTTAGAATGGGTTGATACTTCTATCATGGGCTGGGCCAAGGTGCGTCATCGTGATGGGCAAACGGGATATATTAAAGTTAATCAAGTCTGGGGTTTATGAAAATTGCTATACTGGGCGCAGGTGCCTGGGGTACGGCATTAGCAATTAGTCTCTCTACACGCCATCAAGTAACTTTATGGACAAAAGACCCGAGTCATTTTGCTGAACTTGCTTCTCAGCGTGTTAATAAAAGTTATCTTCCTAATTTTGCTCTGCCTAAATCTTTGCAGCTTACCGCTACGCTTGAAACTGCAATTGAAGCTGTAAATCTCGCTCTAATTGTTGTGCCGATTTCTGGATTTCGTGAAACTTTGCGTAGAATTATGGCTACAGGGAAGCCAGTGCCCATAGTATGGGGATGTAAGGGTTTTGAATCACAAGTTGCTAAACTGCCTCATCAGATAGTAGATGAGGAATACTCGGATGTTGCGCCTTGTGGTGTGCTATCTGGGCCCAGTTTTGCGTTGGAAGTAGCAGAGGGTTTGCCAACTGCTTTAACATTGGCATCACACAATGATAATTTTTCCAGCAGGATGGCAGCCCAACTTCATAATGCGAGATTGCGAATCTATACCAGTAAAGATGTAGTGGGTGTAGAAACGGGTGGGGCCATAAAGAATGTTATTAGCATTGCTGCAGGTATTTCTGATGGTATGGGTTTTGGTTTTAATGCGCGTGCCGCATTGATAACACGGGGATTGATGGAGGTCACTCGATTAGGACTGCGGTTGGGCGGTCGTATGGAAACATTTATGGGATTGGCCGGCGTTGGTGATCTGATGCTTACCTGTACTGGAGATTTGTCACGTAATAGACGGGTGGGGTTGATGCTTGCTGAAGGAATGTCTTTGTCTGACATCTTGTGCAAATTGGGACATGTTGCAGAAGGTGTGCATACGGCTCAGGAAGTGCTGCGATTAGGTAAAGATTTGAATATTGAAATGCCAATTACGCAGGCAGTATGCAGTATTCTTTATGAAGATATGCCTGCTAGAAGGGCGGTAGAGGTATTGTTAAATCGTGAATCAAAAACAGAGATTTATTAATAGCGGAAATTATGTTTGAAATTAATTAAATTATATAGGTAACCATTTGTTTCTTTATCGTAATAATTGGGTTCCTTATGGTTTTTAATGCGTGCTGTGTTTCGCTTTGTTTGCAGGTATCTGGAATAATTGATGTAAAGGAATATCCGCAATTGCTTGACCAAGTGCGGACAGCTTGATATAAGTGCGTGTGCAGTACTGCTTGTGATTTAATTACCAAAAACTTAAAAGGGGAATTATATGAACAAATCCGAACTCATTGAAGCTGTCGCTAACTCTGCTGGTATTTCTAAAGCTTCGGCAGGTAGCGCATTGGATGGTGCATTATCTGCAATTAAAAAAGCACTTAAGAATAACGAAAGTGTAACTTTGGTCGGATTTGGAACTTTCAAAGTTGGCAAGCGTGCTGCACGGACAGGTCGTAATCCGCGTACAGGTGCTGCGATTAAAATTAAGGCAGCAAAGGTTCCTAAATTCAGTGCTGGTAAAGCACTTAAAGATGCAGTAAACTAGCGCCCTTCGGATGGGGTGCTTAGCTCAGATGGTAGAGCGTCGCCCTTACAAGGCGAATGTCGGCGGTTC
>CAXBGL010000033.1:0-19003 GCA_963975255.1 uncultured Nitrosomonas sp.
TCCCAGTTGATATTTGTTGCTGCGTCTTAAACAGGTCTGCTTGCTGCTGTTGCAAAATTTTTACACTTGCGTCATATAGGGTACCAGTACTGATACGCATGATTAGTTCCTTGCTGTTTAGTCGTTGTGAGTCAATTCAAAGTATGGCGTTAAATTCGAATTAAGGTGTCAAAGAGTGAGCGGCTAATCTCAATTACTTTACTGGAGGCTTGATACGCCTGCTGATAACGCAATAAATTTGCAGCTTCTTCATCCAGATTGACACCGGATATTGATTGTATTGACTGTTCAGTTTGAGCCAATAAACTGGCCTGTGCTTTGCCGGTTATTTCCAGTTCTCGCGTTTTATTGCCAATTTGACTTACGATCTGTCCATATGCTGCTTGATAGGTTGCAGTCCCACCAGCGAGTGTATTTTGTGTCTGCAATCCACCCAGTAATAGTGCATTACGATTATCAGCACTGCCATTGTTATTGGGACCAATTGTGAAGGTATCACCTGCTGCGGGATTACCATTTATTTGTACCGTAAATCCATTAAAGCTGATATCGGCACCAGCGGAAAAAACCTGATTGGTGGCCGGCAATCCCGTACCAGTTCCGGTTACATCAAACTGACCATCAGCGGGCGTATGAAATGTAATGGTAACGGGTTGTTGCAGATTGGCATCAATGGGTAGTGGATTAACTGTGCCGGCACTAATTGTTCCAGTTCCACTGTTGGATAACGCAGCGTTAGTTCGAATGGGTGCAGCTGCCGCAATTTCTGAGGTATCAATTATGTTTGCAGCGATATTTTTAGCGGCATCTTTTGTGGGGTGAATTAAAAAACTTTCATTGGCGTTGATAGTGGCTGAGGTAATACTAATACCATCGAAAATAAAGGGTGTGCCAGCTGATGGGACTGTTGTAGTGCTGATGGCGGCATTATCAGTCAATCGAGTGAGCGAATAGTTTGTGCCATCAAAATCAAATCGATAATCACTTACTGTCAATGCATTGTTATCGCTGATATTCGCTGAAATGTTAGAGGCAGGATTATTTCCTGAATCTGATATTACTTTTGGTGTTGGCACCGTAAAGAAATCACCACCCAGGTTGCCGTTTAAATCTTGACCAAGGCGGTGCTGATCATTAAAAGTTTGCGCTAGTCCGATTGCAATCCGTCCCAGCGAATTTTGTGCTTGATCAAGCGTATCATTTCGAAAAGCCAATATCCCGCCCAGACTCCCTCCCCGTATCTGGCTTTCAGGAAATAAAGTGGTCCGACTTCCTGTAGTAAGGCCAATGGAGATTTCTCCTGGATTATTAGGTGATGTAATGGTTTGAAGTGCTAATGTCTCTGAACCTACTACTAATGCCTGACCATTCCCAATGAAGACATTGTAAGATCCATCGCTCTGCTGAACGATATCAGTGTTAACAAATTGACTGAGCTGTTTGGTAAGTGCATCACGCTGGTCAAGCAAATCATTAGCAGGTTGTCCGCCTGATGCGCCACTAGCCAGAATTATTTTTTGATTCAAATCTGCTATTTGTGTGGTTAATGAGTTAATTTCACTCACACTACTGGTAATTTGACTATTGACCCCCTCACGGATGTCTGCAAACCGTTGATCCAAACTATGGAATCTAGATACTAGGGATTGCGCATTACTTAACATTGCCTGACGTGATGGAACGGATGCGGGATTCGTTGCAACATCCTGTGTCGCACTAAAAAACCCCTGTAATGCTGGTGATAATCCCGAACTTGTATCTGCCAGGATGTTATCAATTTGTTTGATTTGGGTAAAATGGCTGTCTAATTGACTGCTTTGAGATTGGACTTGCAAAGATTGGGTAACTAGAAATTGACTGAAGATCCTCTGTACAGTGGACGCATGCACACCACGTCCTATATATCCCGAGCCTGATCGCTGTGGAATATTGGTACCCTGAATAACTTCCTGACGATTAAAACCAGGCGTATTAGCGTTGCTAATATTATGGCTCGTTGTCAACAGATTGGCCTGTGCTGCATTAAGACCAGAAATTCCAGTATTTAAAATATTTGCCATGGTTCCACTTTTATTTAATATTGAGCGATACGCCCTGTTATTTAGATTAACGGCATAAATATAAAAGAATTAACTCAGTTAAATTGTTTGGTTATCATTACGTAGCGTATCGCTATTAAGTATTCGAATTAGTTTGTCCGCATAATTTGGATCCGTTGCATATCCTGCCTTCTGTAGTCCATTAGCAAAACCATCCGCATCCTGACTCTCCAATACAGCGGCATAGCGTGGATTATTTGATAGTAGGTTGGCATAATCGCGGAATCCTTCTGCATAAGAGTCGTAAGCACGAAATTTTTCAACCATTTTTTGAGGAATGCCATTTACATACTCAGTCGTCACCGTTTCGACTACCGCACCCTTCCAGTTCTGACCTGCTTTGATACCAAAAAGGTTGTGACTGAGACTGTTATCAGTATGACGGATTTCGTGTTTACCCCACCCACTTTCCAATGCCGCTTGTGCGATCATAAAATGAGCCGGGATGCCCGTTTCTTGTGCGGCTATTCTGGCATGTGGCAAGAGCGCGTTCACAAAGTCTTCAGGTTGGTTCGATGATAAAGATAATGGAATGTTGGGTGTCAAAGCAGCTATAGACATGTTTTCGACAGATACATCTAAGGTTTCAGAAGGTATCGCCTTATTTCCGGATGTATTTGGATTAGGCCAAAGTAACCGAGATTTGTCACCAGATGCTCCAGATGAGCCTGATATCGATTGTCCACTTGGGTTAATTGTCGTAAGGATTGCTTCAGTACTCGAAATGGATGTACCTGGTTGCACTGGGTCAACAAGTGAGCGTGATAACTGTTGCACCATCATATCTGCCAGTCCCAGTCCTTTTGAGGAAAGACTTTGTGCCATCTGCTGATCAAGCATTTGGGTGTAAAACTCGGTTTGCTTACTGTCAAACATGCCATCTTTTGATGTCGCTTCCCGCATACTTTTGAGCATCATATTCATAAATAATGCCTCAAATTGCTGAGCGACTTCTTTCAGCCCTTGATCCGAATCTTGCCTTGCCAATAGGCGTATGTCATCGACGCTTTTAGTATCAATTGCTAGCTTGCTTGTAACATTTGAAGAATTAATCATATGTTTAAAACTCTTAAATAATTTTTAACTCAGCGCGTAATGACCCAGCCGCTTTCAAAGCTTGCAAAATAGCCTGAAGGTCTTGTGTTGTTGCACCAATCGCTGTCAATGCCTGCACTACTTCACCAAGATCTGCGCCACTGGGTAAAAGCATTAAGTTGCCTTCTTCAGTACGTATCTCAACTTGGGCACGTCGTGTCACAACGGTTTCTCCACGTTCTGCAAACGGCCCGGGCTGACTAATGATGGGTTCGCTATTGATAATGATTGATAAATTTCCATGCGCTACCGCACTGGATTCCAGGGTTACCGCTTGACTCATAACAATGGATCCTGTGCGCGGATTAATAATAACTGTTGCCATGCCTTTTGCAGGTGTGACGTCAAGACTTTCAATTTGTGAAAGGAACATGACACGTTGATTATTACCAGGTGGAGCTTTTACTTGGATAAGGCGACCGTCTATAGCCGTGGCAGATTCTGGATGAAAAGCGTTAATCACATGAATAATGCGTCGTACAGTAGTAAAGTCAGTTGTGTGAAGTTCCAGATTGATGTACTCACCTTGACCCAGTGATGAAGGGACTGCTCGTTCTACAATCGCTCCGGCAATGATTCGGCCAACACTTAAGTGATTGACCTGAACACTGCTGCCCGCTGCGGAAGCGCCTACGCCACCGACAAGCATGCTACCTTGTGCCATAGCATATACCTGATTATCCATACCTTTGAGGGGGGTCATTAAAAGTGTGCCGCCACGTAGGCTTTTTGCGTTACCCATAGAAGAAACTGTGACATCAATTTGCTGACCAGGTTTAGCAAATGCTGGCAATGTGGCGGTAACCATTACTGCAGCAACATTGCGTAACTGCAAACGGGTTCCGGGTGGTAAATTTACCCCAAGTTGACCAAGCATACTCACGATACTTTGTACCGTAAACGGTGTCTGGGTGGTTTGATCACCACTGCCATCTAAACCCACAACCAAGCCATAACCAATCAACTGGTTATTACGTACACCCTGAACGGTAACTAGGTCCTTGATACGCTCAGCAGTGCTAAGACTGGTTGCAAATAAACCAGCAAAGAGTAGAAAGCATGTAATTACATTACGTAATGTCATAAAGTTTATCTTTTTTCTAGAATAAGTAGCGTGTAATTAATAAGTAACTAAATATATGTCTTTCAACATATTGTATTTAAATTAAAATGGTGAGATAGAAAGAAAGAATCGTGATAGCCAACCCATTGTTTGCGCTTCGTCTATATAGCCATTGGCACGGTATTCAATTCGGGCATCAGCCACTTGTACAGACGAGACAGTATTACCCAGGATATTAATGGGATTCACGATTCCAGAAAGCCGTATAAACTCTTGTCCTTGATTAATACCAATCTGTTTTTCGCCACTTACCAATAAATTGCCATTTGGTAGTACTTCAATAACCGTAACAGTAATGGTGCCAGTAAAGTCGTTGTTACTTGAACTTGCGCCCTTGCCATCAAATGTGTTGCTTGATTCAGCCTCTAGCGCTGTTCCTCGCAATAAGCTAATTGGCGAGGCGCCAAAAGCAATATTAGGGACTGAAAATCCAATATCACCTGAACGATTTACATTACTACCAGAACTTTTACTGGCATCAGTTCTTTCATTAAGTGTAACGATTATGGTATCCCCTACCCCACGTGCCCGACGATCTTCAAATAATGGAATGTATCGATTGCCAGTCTGGTTCTTAACTGTCTGAAAAATACCACCACCCGGTTCACTTGTTACTGCAACTGGGGTGGGTCGTGAAGTGATCGGTTGATGTATTGTGGTATAGGGTGTTATGCCGGCACAACCTGCTAACGTTCCTATCAGGATCAATAGGTATAAGTTTGATCGTAAATTCTGTAATCGCACACGAATAATCATCAGATAGTTCCGACTTTTTTACCGTTATAACTGCGCCAATCTTTGCAGCATTTGATCCGAAGTTTCTATGGACTTTGAGTTGATTTCATAGGCACGTTGTGTTTGGATCATGCTGACCAACTCTTCCACTACATTAACATTAGAAGTTTCTACAAAATTCTGAACTAATAGCCCTAAACCATTGGTACCTGGTGAATTAGGATTGGGGGTCCCACTAGCAGCTGTTTCTTTATAAAGATTCTCACCTGCATTTTGTAATCCCGCGGGATTAATGAAATTTACTAGCTGAATAGTACCCACTTGAATGGGTGCTGCAGTCCCTGGAGAAACTGCTGATACTGTGCCATCACGTGCAATCGTAATGCTTGTGGAGTTAGGTGGAATCGTGACAGCAGGTTGCAGGGTAAACCCACTAGAGGTAACCATCTGACCATTAATATCAGTTTGAAATGCGCCGTCACGTGTATAGGCAGTTGTCCCGTCTGGTAACAGAATTTGAAAAAAGCCTTCACCATTAATGGCCACATCTTTTGCGTTATCAGTTTTTTGTAACGCACCTTGAGTAAAAATATTTTCTGTTGATACAGGTCTAACTCCGACACCCAACTGCAAGCCTGAAGGTATTTGAGTCTGCTGAGAAGATTGTGCGCCAGGCTGACGTATTGTTTGATAAAGTAGGTCTTCAAAGACAGCTCGAGCACGTTTAAAACCATTGGTACTGACATTTGCCAAATTATTCGCAATGACATCCATCTTGGTCTGTTGTGCATCTAAACCCGTTTTAGATATCCATAATGAACGAACCATATTTCACCCTATTAGCTTTTGTTACGTTATCAGATAGTTGTTTCTACTTATGCTCTTAGAACCATTATTTCACTGGCTTGTTGCGCATTTTGCTCTGCACTTTGAAGTATCTTCATTTGCATATCAAATTGGCGAGCAAGTGAAATCATATTGACCATCTCATGAACCAGATTCACATTGCTTCCTTCCAATGCGCCATCAATTAATGTCACATTTGCATCTGCAAAAGCATCTTTGCCATTTTTTAGACGAAACAATCCATCATCACCTCTAACTAATTGATCTTCTGGTGGATTGACCAATTTAATTCGACCAATCGCAGAGACTGTATTGGGCGACGGTGTTATTGGTACTGCGGATACAGTTCCATCTTTAGCAATTGTGATCTTGCTATCAGGTGGAATTGCAATAAGCCCCCCATCACCTTTTACACCAAGACCATTACTAGTTTGTAAGGTCCCATTGGCACTTACTTGAAAGCTACCCTGGCGTGTATAAGCTTCATCACCATTCTCAAGCTGAACCGCAATCCAACCTGATCCACGTATCGCTACATCAAGATTGCGACCTGTTTGTTGGATTGAACCTGGGCTAAAATCTGAGCCGGTTGTCGAGTCAACCACAAAAGCACGAGTAGGCAGGCCATCACCAAAAACCGGTACGGCACGAAATGCATTAGATTCGGCACGAAAACCTGTGGTTGTTGCATTAGCTAAATTATGCGAAACCGTTGCTTGCTGATTAAGGGTATGGTTTGCGCCAGACATGGCGGTATAAATTAAACGATCCATCTTTTTCTCACAGTTAGAAACGTTCCGGTTATAAATAATAAAGTCATATTAAGCGTGACTTATAAATAGCCAAGCTAAATGGTTAGAGATTCACTAATGTTTGCAGCACCTGATCCTGGGTTTCAATCGTCTTGGCATTAGCCTGATAGACACGTTGGGCTGTAATCATATTTACCAATTCAGTTGTCAGATCAACATTTGAATCCTCAACAGAAGCAGACTGTAGTGCACCTAAATTGCTACTGAGTGGTGTACCCGTGAGTGCTTGTCCAGAATTTGCCGATTCTACCCACTGATTACGACCAATTGGATTAAGACCTTGTGGGTTTGCGAAATTAGCCAATACTACTTGGCCCAGTGTTTTGGTTTCTCCATTGGTATAATTTCCGCTAACTATACCGTCGTCTGCAATATTAAATCCTGCTAGACGTCCAGAAGTAAAACCATCCTGAGTCAGTGTGTTGACACCAAAATTTGCACCAAACTGAGTTGCACTGGAAATGTCTAATGTAAAATCTAAAGGTGATGTTGCGCCATTGTTTGGATCGATTGTAGCAAGATCAACTGATACCGCCACCGCTGTAGCGGGTGCTGTCAATACGCCGTTACCATCAAAGGTAAGTGCTTGAGAGGCCCCGCCACCTAATGTGACTCCTATTGGAACCCCTGCAGCAGACACTGCACCGTCGACAGCTGCGAAGGTATCCCATGAATTGGCAGCACTTTTCTGGAAATACAGAGAAAGCACATGTGAATTACCTAGGCTGTCGAAAATTGAAGCGGAAGTTGTACTCGAGTAAGTAGTTGGATCTGTTGCATCAAAAGTTGGAACAGGTGCTGGCACAACAGCACGTGAATCGAGATTTAGCCCGGTTGTAAATGCTGTCGTGGGTTGCGGCGAAAGATCAGCAGCACTTAATTGTAGATTTGTTGGCTGGGTCGCAGAAATTTGGCCAGTAGTCCCTGCACTAAAGCCTGTAAGATTCAGACCATCACTGTTGACAATAAAGCCAGCATTGTCAACGTGAAATTGACCGTTGCGGCTGTAGCTGACAGCCCCTGCGTTACTCATACGAAAGAAACCACTCCCATTGATAGCGATATCAAGAGGGTTATCACTCGTACTGATGTTACCTTGAGTAAATTGCTGGGCTATGCTTGCTACTTGGGTACCAATCCCAACTTGGTTTCCGTTGCTTGCTCCATTTAATGAGCTGGCGAAAAGGTCACTGAATTGTGCTCGGGATTGTTTGTAGCCAACTGTTGTTGAATTGGCTATATTATTCCCAATCACATCCAGACTCGTAGATGCAATACTCAGTCCGCTTAATCCATGTTGAAAACCCATGATTGCTCCTTATTAAAATATTTGTTTAATATCTGTTAAGCTAACAAGCCCCAGTTTCCCAATATCTAAGGCTGTGCCTTGCGTTCCTGGCGATACACTACTTACTGAACCAAAAGCAAGTGTACTTACGGCAACATCTTGATCACCTTGCTGAGCACTCACTGAGAAACTGTAATCCCCATTAACAGCCGCCGTACCACTGTCAGCAATTCCATCCCAGCCAAATGTACTGACCCCCGCAGATTGCGGTCCAAGTTCCATTTTGCGTATTGCAATGCCAGCACTATCCATAATTGTGACCGTCAATTGGTCAACTGCTTGGGGCAACTCTATACCAGCTATCGCCGTATTGTCGTTAAGCTCCATTGAAGCTCCCGGAACCAATACGCTGCGTCCAATCATAGCCGCAGCTTCTAATGAATGATTTTTTTCTGCACCTGACACCAGTAGTTGTAGTGTGGCATTGAGTTTATCAATCCCTGTTACAGTACTGATTTGTGCCAATTGGCTAGTTACTTCTGCATTATCGAGTGGATTGAGCGGGTCCTGATTTTTCATTTGGGTAACCAATAATTTCAAAAACCGGTCCTGCGGATTTTCCGTACTGTCTTTGGCTGAAGTCGCCGCAGTATTGGTTGAAGCAAATAACGATTGAATACTGGGATCTTGGATTGTGTTGTTCATAATTTATCCCTCTATTGGCCTATTGTAAGTGTCTTCTGCAGCAAAGATTTAGTCGTATTCATCATATCTACGCTATTTTGGTAAGATCGTGATGCGGACATCATGTTAACCATCTCATCCACTACGTTTACATTTGGCATCGTCACATACCCTTCTGTATTTGCTAGAGGATGCTTTGGTTCATAAACCATTCTCATAGGTGAAGGATCATGGACAACACCTGCCACCTTCACACCATTTGCACCACTGCTTGCCGTCTGAAGTGTACTGAATACAACTTGGCGGCCGCGATACGGTTCTCCCGTTGAGCTTGTGGCACTGTCTGCATTTGCTAAGTTACTAGCCACCACATTCAGTCGCTGAGACTGAGCGGCCATTGAAGAACTGGCAATATCAAATACATTAAATAATGACATTTAGTTACTCCTGTATAGCTGATAGCAAGCTTCTAAACTGACCACTAATAAATGTCAGGCTTGCATCATATTTAATCGAATTATCTGCAAATTTAGCGCGTTCTGTATCCATATCAACAGTATTGCCATCTGCACTGGGTTGCTGAGGGATGCGATATAATGCTTGAGCAGCAATATTTTCTGAACGTGAGCTAATATGTTGCGGTGATGTTGTCGTTAAACCTGTTTTAATGGAGGTTGATGACAGTTTTTCTTGTAATACATCCGAGAAATCAATATCCCTCGCCTTAAAATTTGGTGTGTCCGCGTTAGCAACATTACTGGATAATATTTCTTGTCGCGCCACTCTAAGGTTTAAAGCTTGGTGATGAAAGTTAACTGCGTTATCAAGTTTACTAATCATGTGAATGTCCTAAATGAATCACTATCTTTGCCGTTAATAAATGCACTGCTATATCTCTCTTAAAGCATTTAACATGCCAACTATGCTACTGCTTTTCTATAAGAGGCAAACTAACGAATAAGAATTGAAATCACCTTTATCTTCAAGTATGGGCACCGATATTCGTTGATACCATATGAATGTGGCGGCAATTCTTGCCGCATGCGGCAAAAATTGAATAATAAATACTCTGTCAAACTAGCAATTCAATTCATTGGTTAGATAATTGACAAATTATGAAACTTAGCTTGATTCTCAGTTGTAGCCTATTGCTAATTGCAAGTTTTTCTATGCAATCATTCGCAACAAAACATAAACCTTCTCCACAATTCCAAGCAATTCCTCAAATAATAAAAGCAGTCGAAGATTTTATTTATAAAGAGACTTCGAACCTTTCTGGGCAGATTGTTGTTAATGTGGGAAAAATTGATAACCGTATTACACTGCCAAAGTGCCCGGAATTAGAGCCTTTTATTCCGACAGGTGGTCGTTTGTGGGGAAAAACTTCAATTGGTGTGCGCTGTAACAGTCAATTATCCTGGACAATTTATGTACAGGCTGACATCAAAGTCATGGCCAATATCCTTCATGCGGCGCGACCACTTGTTCGAGGCCAACCATTGACGGCCGAAGATATTCTGTTGAAAAATGTTAATCTCACACGGATGCCAGAGGGAATTTTTACCGATCCACAACAAGTGATCGGTAAAATACCTGTAACAAATCTCACATCAGGTCAGCCGCTACGTCAGCATATGTTGCGGGCACCATATATAATACTGCGCGGACAGAAGGTAAAACTGCAGGTTATGGGTCGTGGTTTTAGTGTGAGCTCTGAGGGCCAATCGCTGGCTGATGCTGCTGAAGGAGAAATCGTTCAAGTTCGCAATCAATCTAGACGTATTATTAGCGGTATTGCGCGTCATGATGGAATTATTGAGGTGCAACCGTAGTTTTTACAAACTCTTCATTATTATTTGGCTAACAAATATGTAATGTTTTGGGTACAAAATGTTCTTTTATAGTTAATTATTACAAGCTTATTATAACGATAATAGTTATAGCTAAACCAAGTGCTTTTTATTTACATATCAACGGGACGGCTGTGAAATTTAGTTGGTTTATTCTAGGCTAGATTGCAGCACTCACCGTATAATACAACGTGAAATTTTAATTCTTTATTAGGTTCAATTCCTCGCCCCTAGAGCCGAAGGCTGGTTGAAAACCAGCGACTTGAAGAGCGTTCTTAATACCTCGCTGCTTGCGGTTTGGTTCTTATTACTGAGATAATTGGTATTTGTAAATGATTTGCTTCAGCCCAATTAATGTCAATGCAAAGAACTACCCAAAGCCATCAATTCCTATTCTGCCTATTTTAAGCAAATCATCTTTGGTGCTCAAAAAGAATATTAATTCAAGCTATACAAGTTTTTTACAATACGGAGTCTTTTATTCTAATGCTAGATCAGCACTAGCAAATGCATTGACTCTCTCTGGTGTTAACAAGGAAAGTTCAATATTGATGCCCGCTTATCATTGTGGGTCAATGATTGAACCAGCTTTATGGCTTAATGCTAATGTTTTATTATATCGATTAAATAAAGATCTGATTCCAGAATCAGATCATATTGAACAGTTAATAAGTAAATCTCAAAAGCCTGTTAAAGTAATGCTTTTGCCTCACTACTTTGGCTTCTTACAAGATGTTCGAAAGTGGCGTAAATTTTGTGATCAGCATAATCTAATACTTATTGAAGACTGTGCTCATGCTTTTTTCGGACAATTACCAGACAGTTCACTTGTTGGGAAAACAGGTGACTACGCAATCGCCAGTGTTAAAAAAATTTTTTGTACTCAGGATGGAGGAATTCTCATTGGGAAAAATGTAAATCCACATAATTTTTCCTTGAAAAAAACTCGAATAGGAGAACAACTACATGGGATTCTAAATTTTATACAACAATTAAACTATTATGGCAGATTAGGAAAACCTGGTATTTTTTTTACGCATGTGACTAACTGCTACTCCACTCTTAAATTTTTCTTATCAAGTAAGAAAATAGGCACATTAACCGCCGAGGAAAAAACATCACTTCATTCATGGAAATGGTTTGTGCCTGACTTAGTCAATATCTGTGGTTTTGCATTTTCGCACTGGTTAATGACCCATAGTAATTTGGAGAGGATAGTTTGTAATAGAAGAAAAAATTATCTTACTTTGCTTACAAGTATTAAGAAAATTAAATATTTGGAACCTCTTTTTCCAACACTACCTGAAAATGTTATTCCTTATATGTTCCCTGTTTTACTGAAATCAGGTGAAGCAGATTTTGATCGTTTAAAAAAAAGGGGGATGCCAATATGGCGCTGGGAAGAACTTGCAGAAAGTGATTGTACTGTTAGTCAAAGCTATCGTTTACAGTTATTACATTTGCCATGCCACCAAGAACTTAAATCATCAGAAATCACTTGGATGCTTAACACACTAGAGCAAATACTAGGTAAAAAATAATGAATCAATGGCATATTTTTGACGCAAACTCTACATTCCCTACCATTACTAATGACTGGGATACACTGAATAATCAACTATATCAACTTCATCCGCTACTTGATTCACGTTTTATTCAAGCATTACTTCAACACTTTGGCAATCAAGACATCAAACTAGCAGTTGATAGATCTAACGTTGGTAAACCACAAAACTTTATTTTATTACTTCAAAAAAAACCAGGTTTTTGGATAACATTTTTACCCAGTCAAGCACAAGTTGCTCCATTACTTTGCGGTCAACCTGATACATTACCTAGTCTATTTAAAGTACTTCCTGGCTATTCGATATCGCTTGATATTCTTTGCCAAGATCCTAATTACTCTTTTCCATTGCCTTTATTACATCCTTATGAAAAGTTGCATCATGCAACTACAATGAATATTGAGTTACAAGGAACATTTGAGGAATACTGGTTACAACGTTCTAAAAATTTACGACACAACATAAAACGTTATATTAATAAATTAACCAAAAATAATATTAATCTGCGCATTGAGAATCATATAAGCATCAGTGGCTTAAATAAAGCCCTGATGCGTTATAGCGCACTAGAAATGAAAGGTTGGAAAAGCACTAAAGGTACTGCTATAAAGTACAATAATCAACAAGGGGAATTTTATTTAGATGTTCTTGAATCTTTTTCTAAAACTAATCAAGCTGAAATAATAGAACTATATTTTAATAATGAATTGGCTGCATCTCGTATAGTTTTGTTTAACCGAGACATGCTAATTATTTTAAAAACAACTTACAATGAAGATCTATCCCAGTATGCACCTGGGCGTTTACTTCTTTACCAATTGATAGAACGTGAATTCGTCTTGAAGCGTGTCAAAAAAATTGAATTTTATACCAATGCCACTCAAGATCAACTTAGCTGGAGTACAGGCAAACGCTTCATACAACATTTGACATTATACCGGTCAATATATTTACATAATATATTTGACATTATTCGTCAAATAAAAAGGCTCGCGATAAAATGATTTTTGAAACACTGACGGGCCAAAAATTTCCAGAAACATATAATTCATTGCAAACAAAGCTTGAGTCTAAAAGTTTTTTTCTCAGTCAAATATGGTTTGATAATTTTCTACAAACTGTTGTTCCCGACAGTGACACTATATTGTGGTTTGGATGCAAAACAGATACTGGTGAGCCGTTATTTCTTTGGCCACTCTGGGTACATCAATCCAGTTTTTTCCATCCAACTAAAATGTCAGGACTGGCAAATTATTATACAACTCGCTATGAACCACTCCATGCCATTAATAACGATAATATATTGAAAGAAATAATTACAATAACCGCGCAAAGAATTAGTCAGCAGTCATGGGACTACATTGATCTCTATCCCTTAAATCCCAAAGCACCTATTTATTCACATATTGTTAATGCATTCCAACAATTACATCGATATGCCCACCCCTATTTTATTTATGGAAACTGGTTTTTATTAACCAATAAGCAAACATTTGAAGAATATTTTGCAACACGACCATCTATCTTAAAAAATACGATCACACGACGTTTAGCTAAATTAAAAAAATACAACACCGTTGAATTTAGAACTTGTACAAACCTTGCAGAAACTGAATTTGCTCTGCGAAATTTTCAAAAAATTTATGCACGTTCATGGAAAAAAATAGAGCCTTATCCAGAATTTATACCAGGTATAGTTAAAGCAGCGGCGAAAAAGAGCTGGTTAAGAGTTGGTTTATTATCAATTAATCATGAAGTTGTCGCCGTACAAATTTGGTTTTCTTTGCACCAAACAGCTTATATTTACAAACTTTGCCATGACTCAAAATTTAATAACTATTCACCAGGCTCGTTATTAACAGCTTATCTTATGGAATATGTCATTAATGTGGACAAAGTCACAAAGATTGACTTTTTATCTGGAGACGATACCTATAAAAAAGATTGGATGTCACATCGAGAAGAATGCTGGGGTCTACAAATTACTAATCCCAGGAGAATTTCTGGTTTTATATTAACCTGTAAGAATTTATTTAGCTCATATTTGTCTATTCCGTCTAGCAGGAATACTTGATAAGATCCCTTTTTTATGGAAAATTAAAATATTATTGCGTTGCTCCCTAGCAAGCAATAAACCAAACACAATATTTTACCAGACACTTCTAAGCAAGGTATTTTGTAAATTTTATTTTAATGTATAGGAGTTAAAGAATACCTCTGCCATTTAGCCTAACAAATCAAATTAACTTTGGAGTAATTATGCAACACCTTGAAACAGTCAAAAATGTCTTATGTAACGTTCTGAGCATCACTGATAGAAAGGATTCACTCACTGAGGACTCAGTTTTATTAGGCAACATTCCAGAATTAGACTCCATGGCTGTTGTTAATATTATTACTGCTTTAGAAGAACACCTTGATATCATAATTGAAGACGACGAGATTAGCGCTGAAAATTTTGAAACACTTGGAAAACTTACTCAATTTGTTGAAAACAAATTAGCTGAATGAAGGAATTTCTACCCCCCCCTGCTGAACCTTTCTTTCTAAAAACAGAGTCTGGAGAATGCTTCTGTCTTTATTATGCGCCTCATCCTGATCAGCCATACTTTGGTGCATTTATCTATATTCATCCTTTTGCAGATGAAATGAACAAATCAAGACGAATGGCTGCATTACAGGCAAGAGCGCTTGCTACCATGGGTTATGGCGTGTTACAGATAGATCTATTAGGTTGCGGAGACAGTAGTGGTGAATTTAGAGATGCACACTGGAATATTTGGAAACAAAATATCTCTTCAGCAAAACAGTGGCTTGAAAGTCACACTTCAGTACCTATTAGTCTCTGGGGTCTTCGCCTAGGTGCAATACTTGCGTTAGATTTTGCTAAAAATTCAGAAGATACAATCGATAAAATTATTTTATGGAAACCAATAATTAATGGAAAATCATTTTTAACCCAGTTCTTGCGCTTACAGTTGGCAAATAAAATATTGGTAGCTAATGATAAAACCACTCATAGTGTACAAACAATACGTGATTCGCTGGCTGCTGGCACAACCGTTGAAATTGCTGGCTATGAGCTAACTCCAAACCTGGCAACTGCAATCGATAATATTAAAATGGCTGACATGTCTGTAATGAATAGTACCATCCACTGGTTTGAAATTGTAGCTGAAGTGAATAGCTCCATTACTCCAAGTGTAGAAAAAGTGATTAAAGCATGGGAGCAAAAAGGAAATCCCGTACAAGTTCATTTAGTACCGGGTATACAGTTTTGGACAACACAGGAAATAACTATATGCCCTGAACTGATATCTACCACATCAGAACAGTTCGCTGTACCAGTCTCATGAGCTTCGAGGAGCGCGCAACCCGTTTTCTCTGCCATGGCGACTGGCTATATGGCATTTTAAGTTTACCTAAACAACTTACCTCAAGAGGTATATTGATTGTAGTAGGTGGACCACAGTATCGAGTGGGTAGCCACCGTCAATTCACGCTGTTAGCCCGTTATCATGCTTCCCACGGTGTGCCTGTGATGCGTTTTGATTTACGAGGAATGGGTGATAGCGAAGGCAAAATGAGGACTTTCGAAGAAGTTGAAGATGATCTCCGCTGTGCTATCGATCAGTTCTTTGAAGAAGTACCTAGTCTAAAAGATCTGGTAATTTGGGGATTATGTGATGCAGCGTCGGCGGCACTCTTTTATGCTCACCAAGATCAGCGTATAACAGGGTTAGTATTACTAAACCCATGGGTAAGGACAGACCAGGGACTTGCTAAGGCTTATCTAAAGCATTATTACCTCTCTCGTTTTTTTGAAGCAGATTTTTGGAAAAAATTATGGCGTGGGCAACTCAATATAGTGGCAACGATGCAGTCCCTTTTTAAAACTATTAGTAAAATTCTAAAAAAAGACAAGAAATCAGTACTGACATTGGAAAATGAAGAACGAAGTGAATTCAGTCATCCTGCTTCCTTACCAGATCGAATGCTTGACGGCTTCAAATGTTTTAAAGGACAATCACTTTTAATTACCAGTGGAAAAGATCTTACTGCACAAGAATTCTTAGATTTAGTGAAAAAATCCAAAAGTTGGCAAAATCAATTGAGTAATTTTCGTGTAAAACAATTCAATTTACCCGATGCAAATCATACCTTTTCTCGCTACGAGTGGCGCAATCAAGTAGCTGTTTGGACGCGAGACTGGATTAATTCATGGTGAAACGTATTCTAATGATTGCATACCACTACCCTCCTTTACGTGGTAGTAGCGGTATTCAGCGTACACTAAAATTCTCTCAATACTTACCCGATTTTAATTGGGAACCTATTGTCTTGACGGTACAGCCAAAGGCATATTCAAGCACCAGCATTGATCAGCTTAGTGAGATTTCGGAACAAACAATTGTACATCGTGCTTTTGCATTGGATACTTCAAGGCACTTATCATTAATGAATCGATATCCAAGTTTCTTGGCTTTACCAGATAGATGGGTTACATGGTGGCTAGGAGCTGTACCTTTAGGCTTATATCTAATACGCAAGTATCAACCCGAAGTAATTTGGTCCACCTATCCAATTGCATCGGCCCATTTAATTGGACTAAGTTTAAGTCGTCTAACCGGAATCCCTTGGATTGCTGATTTTAGGGATCCAATGGTACAAGTGGATTACCCCCCACATCCGCTCACCTTTAAAGCCTTTCAATGGATTGAACAAAAAACAATCGCTAATTGTACCCGTGCTGTTTTTACAACACCTGGAACACATAATGATTACAGAACTCGATTTCCCAAAATACCTGAATCACGATTTTGCGTAATTGAAAATGGTTATGATGAGCAAAAATTTGCACAAGCCAAAAAGTCTTTTATCGAAACATCACCTAAGCATAAGCAAATCTTACTATTACATAGCGGAATTATTTACCCTTCTGAACGTGATCCGACTTCATTTTTTGCTGCCTTATCAGATTTACTACAACAACGATTGATTTCTGCAGATAGCGTCAAGGTAGTCTTGCGTGCTACGTATCATGATGAGTATGTTATGAAGCTAATTGCGCGATATGGTATTGATTCTATCGTGTCAGTTGAACCCCCTATCACCTATCAGAATGCGCTATCTGAAATGCTGGCGGCTGATGGTTTATTGATTTTGCAAGCATCTAATTGTAATAATCAGATCCCAGCTAAACTTTATGAATATCTTCGTGCGCGTAGACCAATTTTAGCCTTAACAGACCCAAAAGGTGATACTGCTTCCGCATTAAGAAATGCAGGTATTGACACGATCGCACAGCTAGACTCTAAAGAGGATATCATACGGGAGTTACTTCGCTTTATTACTTTAGTCAAAAATAATAAAGCACCCATTGTGACCATGGAAAAACTGTTAACTAGCTCAAGAAAGAATAGAACTATAGAATTAGCCAAGCTTCTTGATACAGTAACTGATACATAAATATTGTTGCGAAGAGAAAAATATGAAAACCGCATTACATGTAATTATATTTATTGTTCTTCTTATATCTGCTACGGTTCTTCAAGCAAGTTCTTATTGTGGCGATTTAAATAATCGCGGACATGGTCCATTTGATTACACTAATGCTAGACACAGAATTAGATTACCCATAGTTGAAGCTGCTCATTTTACGGACCGGGTAGAAAAGCTAATCGCAGGAAATACTACTGATTATATTGCAGGCGATATAAGCTATACATTAAATGTATTTCCAAATCATCATCGAGCACTTGCTTCAATGAGTAAGCTTGCGTTAAGAGAGAAGACTAATAAGCCCAGAGCTTCAAAATATACAATTCTATGTTGGTTTGAACGAGCTATCCGATTCAAACCAGATGATGCTATTGTTCGTTCCATTTTTAGTAGCTATTTAGTTAAAAAAAATGATTTGAAAATGGCGCTTGAACAGCTTCAGATAGCAATAAAACTAGAACCTGAGCATCCAACCATTAATTATAATCTTGGTTTATTATATTTCAAGAAGAAGAATTATGATGAAGCAAGGCGTTATGCAAGAATTGCCTATTCACTTAATTTTCCTTTACCAGGTCTCAAAAATAAATTAATTCAAGTTAACAAATGGAAAGATTGACCCAAAACTGAGTGGTAATGGAATCGACTTTTGACTAGTTACGCAATACCAATCCTTTTGCTTTTAGTGTCTGAGAGCTGTTCCAATATATTTTTTCGGTTCACCGCGTCACTTATATGGAATCATTTAGAATAAATAGAATGTTACCGAAACGACATTTAAAATTAATCGGATATCTGCTGATATTAACTGGTTAGTCTGTAGCAGCAACTGCAAAACAACCATCTGTTGGTTACAATCATTGCCTCAATAACGGGGTTAGTAATCTTACTGAGCATGAAGCACAAGTTTTATGTCAGAAAAAATTCCCAGTTAAATGACCTCCGGCAAAGCCGGAGGCTTATTATGTGAGCACCTCAAAGATGCTTCGAAACCGTGAAGCCGCTAAAGACTGCATCCAAGCTATCTGTTCATGACGCTCGTCTTCTGTCTCTTGGTTACGAATGTAAGCACTTACTGAAGTGGCCCCGGTTATTTGCGAGGAAAGAATATAATGGCAGATGTGACAAAGTTTGAGTATGAGAATCGTGAACTGATTGTATTAATGCTTAAAGATCAATAAATTCACGAAGGAAATTGGGTTTTAACAGGTAAATTTGCGCTGGGAGCAATAAATGTTACTTCATCATCTGAACCAAAAAATACGGTTCCTGCTGGATTTGTTGGTATAAGCGGAGTTGGTATAGCCAGCGCAAATGAAAGATTACCTTTTTCTGTAGACGCTTCTGAAGTTTGAGTTAGGCCCGATTTTATGGACGGATAAGTTGATGTTATTTTATCAACTT